>JAFQDK010000028.1 GCA_017399305.1 Clostridia bacterium | reverse complement strand
TTCAATGGTCATCTCAAGGACTCTGTCCCTGATGGTTTCCTTGCGTTCAACCATAATTTCCGCCTTCTTAGCCTCATCCGACATATTTACGAAGAGGTTGAGATGCTCGTTGAGTATCTTGGCGCCGAGCGAAATCGCTTCCTTAGCGGAAACGGTACCGTTTGTCTTAACGTTAAGCGTAAGCTTATCGTAGTCGGTGATGTTTCCTACACGGGTGTTTTCCACAGTATACTGTACCTTGTATACAGGGGTATAAATTGAATCAGTGAAAATAAGACCGATAGGAGCGCTGTTCTGTGCAGTTGCGTTGTACGCCTGCTTGTTCTTCTCCTGTGAAACATAGCCACGTCCGCGATCAAATGTGAGCTCCATGTAGAAGCGTGCATTCTCAACAACAGTAGCGATATGATGATCAGGATTGAGAATTTCAATATCAGCGTCGGTCGCAATGTCGCCTGCCTTAACCTCACAAGCACCTGTTACATCAATAACAACAGTCTTGGGAGTCTGAGAGTAAAGCTTTGCAACAATACCCTTTACGTTAAGAACGATCTCGGTGACATCCTCTTTTACACCGGACACGGTTGAAATCTCGTGGAGAACACCGTCAATCTTGATGCTGCAAACTGCAACACCGGGAAGCGAGCTGAGAAGCACTCTGCGAAGCGAGTTGCCAAGAGTAGTGCCGTAGCCACGCTCGAGAGGCTCAACAACGAAGGTGCCTTCGCTGCCGTCTTCACTTACGTCAACCATGTTAATATTAGGCTTTTCTATTTCAATCATTTCGTACCCTCCTAAAAAATCTGTTCATGCAATCCGATAGTTGTCTCCATGTGGAGTGGTGCACTTTTTCACATACAATATATCAAAGCCACGCTCCGATATATAAATATGCATATCGGAGGCGGTATTACTTGGAATAGAACTCAACGATGAGCTGTTCGTTGATCTCAAAGTCGATATCTTCTCTTGCGGGAAGAGTAACAACCTTTGCGGCGCCGTTCTCGGCAACCTCAAGCCACTTGGGAGTCTTAGCTGCTGCTACGCCCTCAAGAAGCTCCTTGATCTTTGCGCTGTCAGTGCTGCTCTCGTTGATAGAGATAACGTCGCCAGCCTTTACAAGGATAGAGGGAATGTTAGCCTTCTTGCCGTTGAGTCTGAAGTGGTTGTGAAGAACGAGCTGACGAGCTTCCTTGCGGCTGTTTGCCATACCCATTCTGTAAACTACGTTATCAAGACGGCTCTCAAGGATAACGAGCAGGTTTTCGCCGGTCATACCGGGCTTCTTGTCTGCCATAATAAAGTAGTTCTTGAACTGCTTCTCAAGCAGACCGTAGTATCTTCTAACCTTCTGCTTCTCGCGAAGGTGCATACCATATTCACCGATCTTCTTACGAGCATCGCCGTGCTGACCGGGAACCTGTGCTCTGCGGTCAAATGCGCACTTTCCGGAAGTGCAGCGCTCGCCCTTCAGATAAAGCTTAGTGCCTTCTCTGCGGCAAAGTCTGCAAACAGGACCTGTATATCTTGCCATTTTGTTATACCTCCTAAAATAATTACACGCGTCTGCGCTTGGGCGGACGGCAACCGTTGTGCGGGATCGGGGTAACGTCCTTGATCATAGTGATCTCAAGGCCTACAGTCTGAAGTGCACGAATTGCAGATTCACGTCCCGAGCCGGGGCCCTTAACGTAAACTTCAACAGTCTTCATACCGTGGTCAACCGCGATCTTGCCTGCCTGCTCAGCAGCAGTCTGTGCTGCATAAGGAGTAGACTTTCTGGAGCCCTTAAAGCCGAGCTCGCCGGCAGATGCCCAGGATACTGCATTGCCTTCTGTATCGGTAATAGTGATTATCGTGTTGTTAAAGGTAGCCTGGATATGTGCTGCGCCCTTCTCAACATTCTTGCGCTCGCGGCGCTTCTTGATAACCTTTTTAACAGCTTTAGCCATTCTTTCTGGTCACTCCTTTACTTCTTCTTGTTCGCAATAGTCTTAGCGGGACCCTTGCGAGTTCTTGCATTGGTCTTGGTTCTCTGTCCTCTTACGGGGAGACCCTTTCTATGACGAATGCCACGGTAGCAGTTGATTTCTACCATGTTCTTGATGTTGAGCGCTACATCACGGCGGAGGTCACCCTCTACAGTGTAGTTTGCTTCGATCTCGTCACGGAGCTTTGCAACCTCAGCCTCGGTAAGATCCTTTGCACGAGTGTCAGGGTTGATGCCTGTCTTCTCAAGGATTGCCTTAGCACTGGTCTGTCCGATACCGTAGATATAAGTCAGCGCGATCTCAACACGTTTCTGATTTGGAATATCAACACCAGCTATACGAGCCATTTGTGTAATCCATCCTTTCTTTGGTTTGTATCACCATGTGATACTTACGGTTAAATGGTCTTGCTTAACCCTGCTTCTGCTTATGCTTGGGGTTCTCGCAAATAACCATTACTTTACCTTTTCTCTTGATGATTTTGCACTTTTCGCAAATCTTCTTTACGGAAGGCTTAACTTTCATTGTTTATCTTCCTTTCATAATGGTTTATTTTACACGCCAAGTGATACGTCCCTTAGTGAGGTCATAAACAGACACCTCAACAGTTACCTTATCACCGGGCAGAATTCTGATATAATTCATGCGAAGCTTACCCGAAATGTGAGCATTAACGATATGCCCATTGGGAAGCTGTACTTTGAAGTTGGCATTGGGCAGAGCCTCAACTACCACGCCTTCAAACTCCATTACATCATCCTTTGGCACTATAGTCCCTCCTATTCGCCGAAAACTCATATTCGTATATGCGCTTGTAAAGTGTATCATTGTCAAGCGGAAGTTCAAATGCTTCGCACTCAACAAAAGACAAATGCTTCAGTCTCTTTTTCTTTGGCTTCTCTATCTTGTGAAGCTTTCCGTCTGCGACAAGAACAAAGTTCTCATCAAGACGTTCCACTACACAGAAAAGTCTTTTACGATCTCTGCCACACTTTGAATAAGCGAGCAGTCCGATTGGCTCTATACTCATTTGATCTCGGTTAAAAGTATTGGTCCTTCGTCGGTAATTGCAACGGTATTTTCATAATGCGCAGAAAGCTTGCGATCGGCAGTCTTAACTGTCCAACCATCAGGCATCTCATGCACTTCACATACGCCCTCATTTATCATCGGTTCAATGGCAATAACCATACCGGGATAAAGTCTTGCGCCGCGACCGACCGTACCAAAATTCGGTACCTCAGGTGATTCATGAAGTTCATGTCCCACACCGTGACCGACATACCGTCTGACAACACTGTATCCATAAGTCTTGGCACAAGCCTCAACAGCCGCGCCGATATCACCTACGCGATTACCGGCAGTAGCCTGTGCAACGCCTTTATAAAAGCTCTCTTTTGTAGCCTCAATCAAGCGGATTGCATTCTCACTTACCTTTCCTACCGGAAAAGTACGGGCTGCATCTCCGTGGAAGCCATTAATGAAAGCTCCGACGTCGACCTTAACAATGTCGCCTTCCTGCAATATGCGTTTCTTTGAAGGAATACCGTGAATAACCTCATCATTAATACTGATGCAGGCGCTTCCGGGGAAGCCCGCGTAGCCGAGGAAAGAGGGCTTAGCGCCACTCTTTTCAATGTGCGCACGAATTGCTTTGTCAATCTCATAGGTCGACACGCCTTCGCGAATCATTTCCTCGGCAACTGCGAGTGCCTCGCCGGTAATTCTGCCTGAAATACGCATCAGTTCAATCTGAGCTGAGTTTTTAAGCTGAATCATTTTATACTCCGATTGCCTTGAATGTCAGCGCGGTTGTATCCTCGAGTTTCTCCTGACCGATAACGGTCTTGAGAATGCCCTTATTTTCATAATAGCGCTCAAGGGGCTCAGTCTCACTGTGATAAACCTTAAGGCGGTCTTCGACAACCTCGGGCTTATCATCCTTACGAATGGTGAGCTCTGCACCGCACTTATCACACTTGTCGCCGCTTGCAGAAGGCTTGAACTCTGTGTGGAATGTTGCACCACACGCTGCACAAACTCGTCTGCCGCTCATTCTTGTAACGATAGTAGCATCATCAACAAAAATGTTGATAACGAGGTCGATATCAATGCCCATGGCATCGAGTGCCTCAGCCTGTGCTATCGTACGGGGGAATCCGTCAAGTATGAAACCGTTCTTGCAATCATCATTTGCAAGACGCTCCTTGATGATGCCGATAACGACTTCATCGGGAACGAGTTTTCCGGCCTCGATAAACGCCTTTGCTGCAAGACCCATTTCTGTGCCTTCCTTAAGCGCCGCGCGAATTATCGCACCGGTGGAAATAGTAGGAATCTCAAGCTTGGCAGCAACCTTTTCGGCCTGCGTGCCTTTGCCTGCGCCAGGTGCGCCTAAAAATATAATTTTCATAGCTTACCTCAATTAGGACTTAAATTATTCTAAGAAACCTTTGTAATGGCGCATAGTCATCTGTGCCTCGATCTCTCTTGCAGTTTCAATAGCAACACCTACTACGATAAGCAGAGAAGAACCTGCATATGCGAGTGAGGAAAGTGTATTGCCTGAGATAGCGTTTGCTACCATCGGGAAAATTGCAATGAATGCGAGGAAAATTGCACCAATCAGTGTAATTTTAGACAGAATCTTGGAGATATAATCAGATGTGGGCTTGCCGGGACGAATACCCGGGATAAAGCCGCCATTCTTCTTAAGATTGTTAGCTACCTCAACAGGATTGAAAGAGATTGCAATATAGAAATATGCAAACGCAATAATCAATACGAGATAGAGAATCATGTAGAAGATGGATGTGGGTGAGAAGAGAGTCTCAAAGATGTTGTAAACGGTCAGACCAAATCCGCCAGCGGGTTTGGTAATGAACGCCATAATAGTTGCGGGGAGAGAGCAAATTGTACTTGCGAAGATGATAGGCATAACGCCTGTCATGTTCAACTTAATGGGAAGTACAGAGCTCTGACCACCATACATCTTTCTGCCGACAACTCTCTTTGCATACTGTACGGGAATCTTGCGCTCAGACTCGGTGAGGAATACTACGAAACCTACGAGTACGATAACGACTGCAACAACTGCAACGATGAAGAGAATTGCAAGTACCCAACCCATAGCCGAAGTGGTCCACTTGGAAGCAACGCCCCAGATGGAAGCTGCCATAGAGGGAAGACGAGCAATAATGTTTGCAAAAAGGATAATGGAGATACCGTTGCCGATACCACTTTCATTGATCTTTTCTGCAAGCCACATTACAAGTGCAGCACCTGCACAGTAGCAAGCAATGATAACTATTGCTGCAAACAAACCATCGTCAGCAAGAATGCCAACCATCTGGTTTTTGAGAAGCATGTAGTAACCAACTGCCATAAGAAGTGCAAGAGCAACTGTTACATAACGGGTGATGCTATTGATCTTCTTCTTGCCTTCTTCGCCTTCTTTAGAGAGTCTCTCAAGAGCGGGAATAGCAATTGTAAGAAGCTGAATAATAATCGAAGAGTTAATGTAAGGCTGTACACCAAGTGCAAACAAAGTTGCCTGTGAAAGTGCACCGCCGGCCATGATATTAAGATACTCGAGAATCGGAATATCAGAAAGGCCCTGAATTGCTGTTGCATTGATATAGGGTACAGGAAGTGCTGCACCTATACGATATATAAGAATGATAAAGAGAGTGAAAAGAATCTTTTTCTTAAGATCGGGAATTTTAAATGCGTTCTTCAAAGTCTGAAACATTTATTATACCTCCTCGATCTTTCCACCTGCTGCCTCTATCTTTTCCTTTGCACTCGCAGAAAAGACTGCTGCTTTAACAGTTAATTTTTTTGCGAGCTCGCCTTTACCAAGGATCTTAAGCGCGCTCTTGGGCTGGCTAACAACGCCTGCTTCTGCAAGAGTAGCAAGATCAACGACTGTGCCGTCCTCAAATTTGTTGAGAGCCTCTACGTTTACTACGGAATACTCCTTAGCAAATCTGTTGTAGAATCCTCTCTTCGGCAGCTTTCTGTAAAGAGGAAGCTGTCCTCCTTCAAAGCCGGGTCTTACACCACCGCCACTACGTGCATTCTGACCTTTGTGACCCTTGCCGGCGGTTTTACCGTTACCGGAACCAGGACCTCTGCCCTTACGATAGGAAGGAGTTACAGAGCCCTCTGCCGGTGAAAGTTCATGAAGCTTCATGATTGTCCTCCTTTGTTTGATGTTGTTTTAGTTTTGTTCACTTACAAAACTTAAACGGTCTCAATCTTAACAAGGTGGGAAAGTACTTTCACCTTGCCGCCGAGAACTGCATCGTTTGCGTGCTCGATGCTGTCACCGATTTTATTGAGTCCAAGCGATTTTGCGGTTGCCTTCTGGTTCGGCTTTGCACCGATAAGGCTCTTTGTAAGAACTACTTTTACCTTTTCCATTAGTACGTCCTCCTTATGCCTTTACGTCTTCAACGCTCTTGTCGCGGATAGCAGCTACCTGCTCTGCGG
>JAFQDK010000027.1 GCA_017399305.1 Clostridia bacterium | reverse complement strand
TTTGACGGTCAGGGGCACACGGTGAGCGGTCTTGACTATTCAAAGTATACCAAGAGAACTGCGAGAATCGGATTCTTCGGTGCGACAAACGGAGCCGAAATACGCAATCTCACCGTAGAGGGCACTGTATCTGCTGCCGGACAGGATGTCGGTGGTATCGTTGGTGTTACATACGGAAAGACAGTTATCGAAAACTGTGTAAACAATTGCACGGTATCGGGAAAAAACAATGTCGGCGGTATCGCGGGCAGAACCCATAACGGAGCTGACGGAACCGTTATTAAAAACTGTACAAATAACGGCGATGTTACCGGCATTACCAAAAATACGGGCGGTATTATCGGTGGTGTAAACGGTACCGAAGGACCGCTTACTGTAAACAGATGCATTAACACAGGCGACATTACCGGAGCAACGGCTGTCGGCGGTATCGTTGGATTGTTTAATGCAACCCCATCAAGTGGCTCCACTGCAAGAGATTTTAACCTTACCGAATGTGCAAACAGCGGAACCGTTACTACCACATCGGCAAGCGGCGTAATGGCATATGCAGGTGGCATTGTTGGCAATAGTGTGCTTTCCAATATAAGAGATTGTCTTAACACAGGTATTGTAGTTTCAAAGGACGGAGCAACCGCAGTCGGCGGAGTGCTTGGTGGCAATGAAAAGTCAGGCGGAACTCTCGGATACTGCATCGACAGAGGAGAAGTAAACACAAACGGAGTCACAGATGCATATGTGGGGCAAATTGTTGGATATGCGCTTGAATTTCCTACATCGCCATGCTATTTTGTGTCTGTTTCGAATGATGCGAGTGGTGGAACTCCGTGGAATAACACAGAACTCTATGCTTCTGAAAAATTTGATACATTAAATACAAACGGAAAATGGGAGGTTGTCGATGCAGAGCCGATGCTTTTCTTTATGGTCGAGTTCTCAATTCCGGGAGATATGAACAAGGATGGCAAGTTCGGCGTAATGGATTCTCTTATGATTTTAAAGAAAATATGCAATGACGAGGCAGTCAAAGCAGATATTAATGCGGACGGAAAAACCGATTTTCGAGATGTTATTCGCTCATTTAAATTTGCTTTGAACGGTGTAAAAATAGTGGCTTGCGTAGGAGACAGTATCACAGAAGGAATTCATGCATCTAATCCCGATGTTACCGGATATCCCGCATTGCTTCAGCATATGCTTGGCTCGGATTATCTTGTTATAAATTGCGGCAAGAGCGGTGCTTATGCGCTGAGTCCCGATTCGCCTTATAATGCCAGAGCAAAATACGAGAATTACCCTTATTATCCAAACACAAGAGAATACGAAGTTCTAAAGGCGTCCCAAGCAGATATCATAATAGTAATGCTCGGAACAAACGATTGCCGTAGCTTGACAGAAGCGGCGGCGGTTGAGGAGTTTAAAGAGTCATACAAATCACTTATAGCAGATTTTCGGTCAATGGAGTCAAATCCGCAGATTTATATTTCATCTATAATTCCTGCTACAAACGCTTATGTCATGTCTCAAAATTCTACAATCTTGGTTCCGAATGTTCTTGAAGAGATTGCAAATGAACTTGAACTTCCTTTTATCCCTACACATGAAAATGTCGGGGATTATTATATGGTAATGCTTCCGTATAACGACCATGTACATCCTGTTGATGAATCTTATCCTGCACTGGCTGTTAATTTTTATAATGAAGTTTTTGGTGGCGACGAGCCTTTTGTGGAACTTCCCAAGGCAAAAAACGATGTGGTTTACGTATCGTCTAAGGGCAGTCGCTATAATGACGGTTCAAGTCCTGCAAAAGCGGTAAATAAGCTCAGCCTTGCGGTTTCGATGCTGCGTGAAAACGGCGGAACGGTGGTTGTATGCGGACCGCTAAAGATAACGAGATCGGATCTTATACCGTGTGACGGAAAAGTAACTGTTACCTCGCTATACGATGGAATTGATTACAGAGATATGAATTCGGCACAACTTACCGTGAGCAGAGATATTATACTCGCGAGTCCTGTTGTATTTGAAAATCTCAATATAGAGGTTGTGGAAACTAGCGATATATATTGCAACTATAACGATTTTACGGTTGGTGAGGGCGTAGTATGTACCGGCAGCGCATATGTCGGTATTAACGGTGGCTATTGTGTAAGCGTAACAGCTCTTGATCCGGAGTATTTTTCCTGTCACAGAGACTGTACTATAAGCGTTGCAAGTGGCACATGGGCATATGTAAGAGGTGGAAATTGGCGCAGTGCGACAAACGCGACCATCGGAACGGTGGACGATGGGGTTACCGTGACTGTAAACATCAGTGGCGGCACTTTTGTCGGAAAGAGCAATACGGCAATTTCTGCAATCGGAATGAACGGTTGCGAGGGACAAGCGGTGCTTAATATCAGTGGCGGTGATTTCGCCGGCAATGTTTGCGGTGCACACAGAACGGGCACTACCAAAGAAGGGCTTACGGCAAACTGCGGTGGTGATATCATTGTGAATATTACAGGCGGTACTTTTGCTAAAGCAGTTACTCTTTATCAGGACGAAACTTCTCCACAGGTGCTCGGAAAGTCTACGCTGACCGTAAACAAGGATTTGCTTTCAAGCGTGGTTACCGAAGGTTTTAGTGAAGTTGTGATCATGGATTGAAAGAATATATGGATGAAAGGGATATAAAAATGCGTGCTTTAAATAAAACTCTAATAGCTACGCTATTGGTTCTTGCTCTGCTGTTTTCAAACCTTGCGTGTTTGATTCCGGTATCGGCGAGCGAAGGAACGCCAATTGGTACTGCAGAGGAACTCTTAACATTGATGAACACTTCGTCAATGTGGTCAGGCAGTTATTATCTTACTGCGGATATTGACCTATCAACTTATAGCGGCAGTCTTTCGCCGATGCCGATAGGCTCAGCGCAGACGGCGGCATTTACGGGTACGTTTGACGGTCAGGGGCACACGGTGAGCGGTCTTGACTATTCAAAGTATACCAAGAGAACTGCGAGAATCGGATTCTTCGGTGCGACAAACGGAGCCGAAATACGCAATCTCACCGTAGAGGGCACTGTATCTGCTGCCGGA
>JAFQDK010000026.1 GCA_017399305.1 Clostridia bacterium | reverse complement strand
TGTAACGTGGTTGTCGCTATCAAGGCCCTCGCCATCCTTGGTTATATCTTCAATAACCGCTACGCAATCAGCGCAATACCAAACATATTTTGCAAGGTCTACGCAGCTCGCAACAGAAATTTCTCTCCATTCGCCGTTTTCATGTGCGCAATATGCAGAGGCACCGCATTTGTCGCATACACCGTCTACAAAATTATGTGCTTCGGTGAGCGCAACGTCGCCGCAGTAGCAAGCATAGTTATGCTGCTCTGCACCGATAGAAGCATACTTGTAAGTGTGTGTATGGAAAATCTTAAGTTCGGGAGTATATCCGTCAACGAGGACAAAGTTTTCACCAAGTCCCGAAACGTTTGCCGCTACCGTAGCATCCGAAACGAAGATTTCGCCCTCGGTCGCCGCGGTAGTGTACGTATCAGTCGAGGTGTAATAGCAGTTGGATATACCGCCCGAAGAAGCAGTGGAGGCAGAAGGTCTGCCCACTATGGGACGCACGTAGCTTGCCTTGGATGCAGTAATCGTGCCCGTATTAAAACAACGGGTTACGGTATATGCAACGTCTTTACCTGCTCCGTGTGCAATGATACCTGCAGCATAACCGCTTGCACCTGCAACCATAGCACCGGTGTTCATACAATCCCTAACAGAACAGTCTCCGGACTTAGCACTCTGATCTCGCCAGTATCCCACGATACCTGCAGATGCACCGCCTACAGTTGTAACAGAACCTGTGTTAAGGCACTTTTCAACGGTGATAGAACCGCTTGTACTGGATGAAAAGCCTGCAATACCACCGACATAGCTGTTGCCTGAGATAGCACCCGTATTTTTACATCCGCTGATAAGTGCATCTTCTGCACTTGAGTCAAGTCTGCCGACGATACCGCCGACAAAATCGGAGCCGCCGCTGACAGTACAAAGATTTGTACAGTTTTTGATAGTAATATTTGTAGTGTATACCTGGCCGATGATACCGCCAACACGATAGGCCGTACCGCTGACATTACCGCTAACGGTAAGGTTTTCAATCGTAACCGTGCCGCTACTCTGGATATATCCGAAAAGACCGACGTTGTCCGTAATGCCGAGAGCAGCACCGTCAATAGCAATGCCGCTAATGGTATGCCCCTGACCGTTAAAGTTACCGGTAAACGGATTTTCCTCGGTACCGATAGGCGTCTGTGAAAGACCGTTTGTAGCGTCTGCAAGGTTGATATCGGTTGTAAGGGTGTAACTGTCTGCCCACATTGACGGAGTATTCATAAGTGTGAGCATATCGTCTGCCGAGGAGATTTCTGCCGCAGATGCAAAAAGAGAAAGCGACAAAACCAAAACAAGTATTGTAAGTATTCGTTTAGTCATTGTTATTCTCCTTTCACTGCCATACGCATAATGCCGAGAGCATCCTGCACGGTGATTTTTCCGTCACCGTCGATGTCTGCATTTTTGCATTCGCTCTTGCCGAATACGCCGCTAAGTGCCATAATTGCATCCGCAACAGTTACACTTCCGTCATCGTTGGCATCACCGCTTCTTTCACCGACGTACATGGTAAAACGGTTGGATTCAGGCAAATAATACTGATTTTGAATTGTAGAATAGAAATCTGTAGTTACAATATTGCCGTCCTCATTAAAATAAAACATCGCAAGCATACCGGTAGGAGTAAGAATATCGATACCCTGCGGATTGATAAGAATCTGTGTGACCACATTACCGTTGTCGCCTACCGTCTTTCTTACAAGAATCTCATCCGACTCAATGTGTCCGCAGAGAACCATCAGGATATTTTCATACTTACGCACGAACTTTTCCCACATATCTATACCGTCATTATAACGGGATCTGGTTGTGGGAGCTACATAGTCACCAGGGTCTGTGAGCGTACCGTCCTCGTGCATATAGGAGTGCGTAACCATAATCACCTTGTGATTTGGATGTGCTTCAACAACCTGACATACCCATTCAAGCACTTCGTCGCTCATACCGTAGTCAAGCATAAGGAAGAGATAGTCGGTTTTTCCGATTTTTGCAGTTTTGTAATGGTTATCAAGTATGCCCTCTTCGTATCTGCCGATAACGTCCGAGGTGTACCCGTCATAACTCATATACCGGTTATACGGATCGCTATCATCGTGATTGCCACGCACAACTGCATACGGAATTTTGCCGGATAGGCGGCTGAACTGCTCTTTTACAAGTGTCCATTCAGAGGTATCGGTATGACTGTCTACAATATCACCAACCGATACAACGTATCCAATCTTTTTCGTATCCTTATTTGCTAAGAGCCAATCATACATATAATGTAGTTTATCGGGAAAATAATTAACTACCTTCTGCTGGTCACCGATAATTGCAAAAGAATAGGCAAAGTCGGTTACCGCCTCCACATTATCCTGCCAATATTCGGTATAGAACATGTCATTCTTACCTGCTGTATCTGTGATTTTAGCATCACCGAATTTTGCATCTGTGAGGTCATAGTATGCCAAAAGGTTTGCATCGTTTACATCTGCCAAAGTCATATCCGCCTTAATCTCGTCTGCAGTGCGAACATCTGCATAGAGAGCAACAGAGCGAAGCTGACCTTTGTAAAAATCGCTGTTTCCGCTAAGATTCACGCCGCCAAGCACAAGCGGCAAAGGAGAAAGCTGCGGTACATATGTAAAGCTCTTGCTTTCAGAAAGTTCACCGTTAATATAGCAAGAAACCTTTTTGTTTGCGGTATCTGCAACAATAGCAACGTGTGTCCACTCTCCGGTGTTGACCGCGGAATCAGAGAATATATACGTTTTATACGAATACTGCGCGCCGTCAGGCTCTTTGTTTACAAACTTTATAGCGGGCGCACCGTCTTCATAGATTTGCACCTGAAATGAATTATTATAATAACTGTTAGCATTACTGATAACTACGTCCGAAGAGCCTGTTCTGCCCTCGGGTATACGTACCCACGCCTCGCAAGTCACGGGAATTACGTCAAGCGGTGCATCCGTTTTATATATGCCGTACGGCTTAAACGTCATGTATCCGTCTTCTGCCGCCGATGCAACATTGATAAGCGAAATCGCCGTCAATATGCAAAATAAAATACAAAAAATTCTTTTCATCATATGTTTCTCCATATTTTGAAATTACTGTGCTATAAGTTGCACAATGTTAACAACATCAAGAAGATTTACTTTTTTATCTCCGTTAACGTCACCGTTTCCCACAGTGCGTCCGTTAACAATTGCACGTGCTAAAAGCAACACGTCCTTAACGGTAACTCTGCCGTCACCGTCGATATCACCTGCTACTGCAGTTGTTTCGGTTATGGTGACTTCTGCAGAAACACTTGCGGTTTCGACAGTTTCTTCAGCATAGTTGTACGTTTCAAGAGACTCTACTGTTAAAACATGTGTGCCTTTTTCAACGGTATCATCTACCGTAAAAGTAAGTTTAAGAACTGCCGCATCTACAGTAGCCTCCTGCATTGACATATTAAGCACTGCCGCCTCGTAAGGAAGTGTAAGTTTTTCCTGCATGGTGAGTGCAAATCCCGAAGAAGTTGCATCCGCATTACCTACAAGCGCCTCGGCAGAAGTAAGGGTAAAGCCATCGGGAGCATTCACCTTGAAATACGCAACCATAATAGGCGAAAGTGCCTTTACGGAAACGGTAACAGTTACCTCTTTCCCCAAAACGGCTGTCGGATTCACCGTGATCAGTACATCGGTAGCAGGTGCTGCGGTTGCCGCCTTACAGTTTGCACACACAAGTCCGCTATCCGAGTGGATATATGCATTTCCTTCGTGATTTGCAGGGTCAATTTCAATAACGATATTCTCATTTAAAACCGTAGCACAATTCGTACATACTACGTTCTTATAGCCCACCTCAACACAATTCGGCGTTTTTGTTACAACTTCGGTTGTGTCGGAATGTGAGCAATCTACTTTACCGCAATATGAGCAATACATATCAACGTAAACGTGCGCCTCTGTCTGTCCGAAAGTAGATGCATCGTTACAATAGCAGGACAATGCGTGTCCGTCCTCCACAACAACGTACTTTGCATCAAGGTCGTGCTCGTGATGTGTTTTCAGTTCGGGACCCTTGTCTGTAAATATCCAATACTCTGCAGAAAATCCTGCAAACGTTTCTGCACTTGTATAGTTATCTTTGCCCACCATCGTTACAAAATCAGTGTTGCCGTATACACCCATTTCAAGTGCATAGTTGTTTGCTACCGTTGCATTTGCAGACAAATATGATGCAATAACGCCGTTATCCTTGTTGTTTGCATTGGAAACCAACGAGGCGTTATAGTTATATGCAAGTGTATATGCGCCTGCCTTTGCATTACCAACACCTATAATACCGCCGATGTTCATACCGCTTCCCGTAGTGGAAACGTTGCCGACGTTCATATTATTGCGAATAACAACGGTCATGCTTTGCTCGTATACACGGAAATAACCGGAAATGCCGGCAATGCTTTCTCCCGTTGCAACAATATTTCCGACATTCAGGTTGTTCTCTATATAAGAAGTACATCCGCTGGCATTGTTGCTGTAAAGACCGATAATACCGCCGCTGACTTCGGTTGCTGTGATTGTTCCATAGTTTGCACAATTTTTGACATTATACGTACCGTTTTTTCCATCTCCACCCAGGTCAAAACGTCCAACGATACCGGCGGCATTGGATACACCGTCGATATCTGCCATGTTTACACAGTCGATAATCTCTACTACGCCCGAAGCTCCAACTCCGGTAACTCTACCGACAATGCCGCCTACCTGATTCGAGGTA
>JAFQDK010000025.1 GCA_017399305.1 Clostridia bacterium | reverse complement strand
TCCCAAATCTTCCGCAACCTCAATGTTTACAAGCGTTTGGACTATGGACAAGCTCTTGGGACAACTTGGACAACCTAACAATCTTGTCCCGTTATATAGGGACAACCTCTTGTCTTCTGCAACAAACTTGTCCATGTACCTGCGGGATGCTCACATCTATATTATCTTGCTGCACACATCCTCGCCATAGACAAAACCTCGGCTGAATAAGTCAACCGAGGTTAATTTTATTATTTGCCGTCTCTTACATTTATTTGTATCTCTCAATTAGCTTGAAATAGTATCCGCAAGCAAATACGTTTCTTCATCAAACGTCTTTGGCATATTGAGTGCCTCGAAAATATCATAGTCAACAATTTTGTTGTCTTTTAAAGCAATTACGCGGTTGCCAATTCCCCGGCTGAGAAGTTCAACTGCAGCATATCCCATTTTGGATGCGACTACTCTATCACGCAAAGTAGGGCTTCCTCCACGTTGAATGTGCCCAAGAATTGTTGCTCGGCTTTCTATTCCTGTAGCAGTTTCTATTTCTTTTGCAAGTTCTCTTACATCGCAAAGTCCCTCTGAAACGATTACAATAAAGTGGTTTCTTCCGCGCTTCTGAGTAGCATGAATTTTTTCAATAATCTTGGCAGAATCATACTCTTTCTCAGGTACTACAATGGAAGTAGCACCGACAGCCAAACCGCACATAAGGGCGAGATCTCCTGCGCCGTGTCCCATTACTTCCACAACGCTGCAGCGGTCATGAGAGCAAGCAGTATCACGAAGCTTATCCACCATTTCCACAACAGTATTCATTGCTGTATCAAAACCTATAGTATATTCGGTTGATGCGATATCGTTATCGATAGTACCCGGTATACCGATACAAGGAATGCCACCAAGCGAGAGGTCTCTTGCACCCCGGAATGAACCATCGCCGCCTATAACAACAAGTCCTTCTATGCCATTCGCCTTGCAGCTCTCAATTGCCTCACGAATGCCTTCTTCTGTTTTAAATTTAGGGCAACGTGCGGTAAACAAAGCCGTACCGCCACGCTGAATAATATCAGATACAGAACGAATATCCAAATCAACAATATTATTCTCTATCAAGCCGTTATATCCTCTCATAACGCCTTTTACTGTCATACCTTTAGACTCAGCGCTTCGGACAATAGATCTGACAGCGGCATTCATGCCGGGAGCATCTCCTCCGCTTGTAAGTACACCAATTGTTTTCATTATCTATACCTCATTTATTTCACTTTATCACGGAAATAGCGTCTGTTATTGTTTTTTCCATAGCCTCTCTGCCATATACGTCCACTTGTGCTTTATTTTTTTCTCCGTGAGTAAGACATCCTGCTCCGCCGATACATCCGCCAATACATGCCATACCCTCGATGAAATTTGCATCAAGTACATTCTTTTGCTTTTTCAGCAGTGCAATCTTACATGCTTCAATTCCATCACAAGGAATAGCCTTAAGATCAAATTCAATATTCTGCTCTTTAAGTCCTTGTGCCACTGCATCGGAAAGACCGCCCGAGCGAGCAAAAATTCTTCCGAAGTAAGAAGCGTTATCCAGAACATCTTCTCCAAGAGTAGTAATATCAATATCCTTGCTATCATAAAGTGCTTGGAGTTCTTCAAATGTCATCACGGCATCGACATAAGGCTTTACGCTATCCTGCTGAGCTTCAGCCTTTTTGGCGGTACAAGGACCGATAAAGATTACCTTTGCGGTCGCATCGGTTTTCTTTATGTATTTTGCAAGAGCCGCCATAGGAGACAAGTTGTGGGAAACAAGCGGTAACAAGTCGGGAAATGCCGATTTAATATATTGCACAAATGCAGGACAGCACGAGCTTGTGAGAAAACCTTTTTCAGCAAGCTCTTTAGACTCCGACTGCGCTACCATATCTGCACCGAGTGCGGCTTCAATTACTGTATAGAAACCAAGTTCTTTAAGTCCTGTAATTACCTGCCCAAGTCTGGCATAAGTAAACTGACTTGAAATAGAAGGTGCCACTATAGCATACACCTTATATTTCGAATTGTTATCACTCTTCTTGATTATGTCAATGACATTCAGGATATAGGATTTATCTGTAATAGCACCGAAGGGGCACTGGTAAACACAGGCACCGCATTGAATACATTTATTGTTATCGATAGCCGCCGCATTGTCGTCATTGATAGAAATCGCTTTCACCTTGCATGCAACTTGACAAGGACGGTTTCGATTAATGATTGCTGAGTATGGACAAACCTTGGCACACTGACCGCATTCAATGCACTTAGACTTATCAATATGTGCGACATGGTTATGATCAAAGGAAATAGCACCACGCTTACAAACATCCTCACAACGATGTGCTAAACATCCGCGACAGGAATCTGTTACTTCATAACCGGCGGCAGGACACTCATCACAAGCAATATCAATAACCTCAATCACGTTGGGGTTTTCTTTGTCTCCGCCCATAGCAATACGAACACGCTCTCCTAAAATAGCACGCTCTTTATATACACAGCAACGCATGGTAGATGTTTTTCCGGGCACTATTGTTTTGGGTATGTCCAATACATTCTGCAAGAGAGTATCGTTCCAAGCCTGACGTGCCACCTCTCGCAGCACCTTATATTTTAAATGTTGCACCTTTGTATCAAACTTACGCATACGAAAGACTCCTTAAAAATAGCTTACTTTTATCCGTTTGCCCATCTTTTTCAAACTCTTGGAAAGTTCCTCTACCAGATTCATTTTAATATTGAAATTTATAGGCAAATCCGGGTTCTGATGTGCGGGATTTATTGCTCGCCCCACATAAAAATTAATGTCAGTTGCTTCTTCAAACAGCAACCTGCTGATTAGCGAAGCCCCGTCCCTTTTAAAGCTCCACTGTTCATAAAACTTATTGTCGCCGAGATAATCCTGAGCATATTCTACAACCTTGTTAACTGTAATAACGCCTTCTGTTACTAAATCGACTCCTTCAATTTCTGCAATCGGAGGGATATCACTACGCTCAAAATTCAGGCTTGCCTTTAAAGGCTTATGCAAGAACTTAGAAGCAATAGAAGATGTCGTACCACCGCAAATGATGTGTTTACCTGTCTTGGAAAAGAACAAAGACATCATACGGTCTGCATCATCTCTATTAGAAGGCGGTCCAAAAAGAATATTCATCGGCTCACGCTTGCGAACCCGAACTACACATGCCGTTGCATCGTCACCCGGTTTATAACCATAGAGTTTATCGCATTCATCAACAAGCATTGTAGAAAGTGTTTTTGCCGTATAACCCGCCGGTGCAAGTGACTCCATGAAATTAGCGATATCTTCGCGCTTCCAACCGAAATTATATGCAGTGCCGATACCTGCATGGGGGCATCCGTCGCTCATGGCAATAAATACGTCTTTTTCACGAAGACTAATTACCGATTTGTAAATTTTTTTACCGCCGATAATCATCTCGTTTTTGGGATAATCCCATATCTGTTCATCACGAATGATAATAGTGTGCGGATTGTCGTACTGAATAAGCTCGGCTATCTGATTATTCTTCAAGTGGATAATAGTAAAAGTAGAATAGGCAACACCACGAACAGAACATACAGGTAAAGTTGCCGCTATAGTTTCAACGCATTCCTCAAGCGACAATCCCTCAGCCAGCATTGTGGAAATAATTTTCGACGTAAGTGTTGACAAGATGCTTGCTTTTACACCGCTTCCAAGACCATCGGAAAGAACGATAACGGTAGAATCATCTCCGGTTTCAACTACGTCCACATGATCTCCACATAGTTGCTCACCGTAATGATTTATACTTTTGTATCCAATATCAGCACATAAATCATTCATTGGAAATAGACTCCTTCAATTTTGCAAGAGCAATCTTGGTTTCTGCTGCGGTTTCACCAAGCAAAGATGCAATTTCCTGAACGATACGCATCTGCTTATCGACAACCTTATCAGCGACCTCAATAGTCTGGCGACTTATCTTTTCTTTCTTTTCACGCTCATTCTGTTCATCAGTGATATCACGCATGATGCAGATAAGCAAACGGGATTCCGGGTCATATATAACAGACTGTTCTACAAAGCGACGGTACTCGGCAAGAAAGACTCTTTCATTTCGAATACTTTTTTTATCTCGCAGAACATTCATGAATATACCCGGATCTAAAATACGAACAACCTGATCTCCAACAATATCGCTTGCCAAACGAATATTCATCATTTGGCGTGCAGAATCGTTAATCTGCTGTACCTCGAGTTGCTCATTAAGTACGATAAGTCCGTTCGGCGTATTTTTAACGATAGCATCCGAAAAACTTTCAGCTTTATCCTTAAGGAAAGGCAGGCACATGGAAATCTCTGCTTTACCTTGCAGAATAGCTATCGCTTTTTCGCGACAGGTATTATATCCGCAAGAACCACAGTTGAGTTCTTGCGATGGCTTAAACTTACCCATCTGACGCAGTACGTTTTGAATCTCCATATCTGACGGCATTTGCGAGCGTTGCTCAATATATCCAAATGCTTTTTTCATATCTGAAGGTTTCGGTTGAGATACTTCGAAATCCTTGGTTCCTGCATAAGAAGAAACAGCGATATAATCCTTCACAGAGGAAGCATGGTGATACTTCTCCATAACCGGCCCGCCGACACAACTACCGATACAAGCCGACATTTCGATGAAGCACTTGTGTACCTTTCCATCAATAATGTCCTTGAGTGCAGCAATACAGTTGTCCACACCATCAAGGGCAAGGTACGTGTATCCGGGTGTATCTTGCGCCATGGTTTTTAAGATGCCGCCCGTAGTCGGGAAGAATCGTGCACGAGAACAAATATCATTATCTTTTTCCCGCTCCAACTCGATTTTTTCAGCGTTCAACCATTCAGTAAGTTCTTCAAAAGTGAGCACTGCATCAACAATACCTTCATAGTGCTCCGCTTCATCCTTCTTTGCTACACACGGACCTATGAACACGGTCTTTGCATTGGGGAAACGACTCTTAATATCTTTACAGTGTGCTTGCATCGGCGAAACAACATCTGCAAGATACTCCAGAGCCTGTGGAAAATGCTTTTGAATAAGCAGGTTGATTGAATGACAGCAAGAAGATATAATTACATCTCGCTCGTCTTCCTTAATCATTCTTTCGTACTCGCTCTTTACGACGGTAGCACCAATTGCGGTTTCTTCCACATCATAAAATCCGAGTTGCTTTAATGCCTTACGCATAGCGTTTATGCCAACGCCATCGTAGTTTGCAATGAAAGAGGGTGCAAGGCTTACGATAACAGGATCGCCACTCTGCAAAAATACCTTGACCTTCTCGGTTTCATCTACGATTTCTTTGGCATTCTGCGGACATACTACAAAACATTGTCCGCAAAGAATACATTCATTTCCGATGATATGAGCCTGGTTACCGGAAAAACGAATGGCTTTGACAGGGCAATGACGTATGCACTTGTAACAGTTCTTACAGTTAGACTTCTTAAGAGTTAAACAATTCGGCATACCCTATCACTTCCTTTCGCTTTGTATTTTGTTCAGAACGTGTTCTGTAAAGAACTCCTTGAAGTTTTCGCGGGTAATCCCGGTGTGGATATCATCGTCCACCTGTACCGTAACACCGATACGGTTACACTTGCCGATACAAAAACTACCGACAAGCGTAACTTCGGTTTCAAGATGATGATCCGCAACGGCTTTTTCTAAAAGCTCGATGATGTCGGAAGAGCCTTTCAAATGGCAGGAACTTCCCACACAGATCTGTATAATCATCATCTTAAATCTTTCCTTTTACATTTTTCTCGAAGAATTCATCAACCGTATCGGGAGCTACGGAAAAGAATTCATTATCTACTGTTACGCATACACCCTGCTGACACTTACCCATACAGAAGGTGCCGCCGAGTTCAACCTTGTCTCCAAGATTATTCTCTTGAATGAGGTATTGCAACTGCTCTACAACCTGACGAGAGCCTTTGATATGGCAGGAACTGCCGATACATACGGTTACTTTCATTGTGCTTTCTCCTTATATCCTTATTCGTAATCTACAACGTCAACCCAAGAGAGCAAAAACTCACGCTCGTGCTCGTTACCCTTAACAGACTGAGAAGCGGCAACGATAGGCATCCATTTCTGAACGTACTGCTTAGCGGTGTTACTCTTCTGGCAGAAGATATCGAGGTATTTCTTTGCACCTTCGATATCTCCGTTAAGCCAGAAAAGGAGGTAGGTACGAGCAGCATCGGCAGAAGCATTTCCCTGAGTTGCATGGGACCAGTCGATGATATATGGAGTGCCGTCTTCGGCAATGATGATGTTAGAGGGGTTAAAGTCGCCATGGCAAACCTTGTTGTGTTTGGGCATACCCTCAAGACGAGTATGGAGGTCATAACGAGTGGTAGCATCCAAAGTAGACTCGCTGATTTTGCGGTTCATCTTATCCTTGAGCTTGTTGAGATGAGGGCAGGTCTTGCCGTGCATTTCGAGCTGAATATCCACGAGAAGCTCAAGATATTCGTCTTTCTTATCCGGGTCTTCTTCCATAATCCGAGCCAAAGTCTTACCCTTGATAAACTCAGATACAATAGCCCATTTACCTTCAACCGTGGTCACTTCCAAAACCTTGGGGATACTAAGACCGGTTCCTTCGATTCTTGCCTGATTCAACGCCTCGTTCAAAACGTCAGACTTAGAAAAGCCTTCGCTAAACACCTTTACGCACTTATCACCATCACGATAAATGGTCTTGTTATTTCTTACAGCAACAATTTTTTCAAGTTTCATTATAGTATTCCTCCCTTAATTACGCTTTCTTACCTTTGCGATAGGTGACTTTTACATTGTCTACCTTTGCAGGCTCTGCAACATCAGCTGCAGTAGGCTTGTTAGTTTCAACGAAATGCTTACCGTAATAAGCGTTGAGGTACATCTGCTTAATTTCGCTCATAAGCGGATAACGGGGGTTAGCACCTGTGCACTGATCATCAAATGCCTGCTCAACCATATCATCGAGACGAGCAAGGAAGTCGCTCTCATCGATACCATAATCTTTGATAGTTTCCTTGATGCCTACGCGAGCCTTAAGGTCATTGATAGCATTAATGAGATTTTCAAGTTTCTCCTCGTCATTCTTGCCGCCGAGACCGAGATAATCAGCAATTTCAGCATAACGAGCAAGGGTATGAGGATGGTCATACTGCGAGAAAGTACCCATCTTAGCGGGAGCCTCAGATGCATTGAAGCGAAGAACTTCTTCAATCATCAAAGCGTTTGCAACGCCGTGAGGCAAATGATGGAAAGCACCAAGTTTGTGAGCCATCGAGTGACATACTCCGAGGAAAGCATTTGCAAATGCCATGCCCGCCATAGTTGCGGCATTTGCCATCTTCTCACGTGCTTCAACATCAGTCTGTCCGTTCTCATATGCACGGGGCAAATACTTGAATATATTCTTAAGAGCCTGAAGAGCAAGTCCGTCAGTATAGTCGGTTGCAAGCATTGCAGCGTAAGCCTCAACTGCGTGAGTAACAGCGTCGATACCGGAAGCTGCAGTAAGTCCGCGAGGAGCACTCATATGGAAATCCGTATCAATGATTGCCATGTTGGGGAGAAGCTCATAGTCAGCAAGAGGATACTTTACGCCGGTCTTTTCATCGGTGATTACTGCAAAGGGAGTAACCTCAGAGCCGGTACCTGCGGAAGTGGGAATTGCGATAAAGTATGCCTTTTCGCCCATCTTCGGGAAGGTGTATACTCTCTTACGGATATCGATGAAACGCATTGCCATATCCATAAAGTCTGCTTCAGGATGCTCATAGAGAACCCACATGATCTTAGCAGCATCCATCGCAGAACCGCCACCGAGAGCAATAATGGTATCAGGCTGGAACGCTGCCATCTGCTTAGCTCCCTCAGTTGCATTAGCAAGGGTGGGGTCAGGCTGTACGTTGAAGAATGTGGTGTGAGCAATACCCATTTCGTCGAGTTTGTCAGTAATGGGTTTGGTGTAGCCGTTCTGATAGAGGAAGGTATCGGTTACGATAAACGCTTTCTTAGAACCGCGTACACTTCTGAGCTCATCAAGAGCCACGGGCAAACAACCTTTCTTGATATATACTTTTTCAGGAGCACGGAACCAAAGCATATTTTCCCTTCTTTCAGCCACAGTTTTAATATTCAGGAGGTGCTTAACACCTACGTTGTCAGATACAGAGTTACCACCCCAAGAGCCACAGCCCAAGGTGAGCGAAGGAGCGAGTTTAAAGTTGTAAAGATCGCCGATGCCACCATGAGACGAGGGAGTGTTTACAAGGATACGGCAGGTCTTCATACGAGCTGCGAAATCAGCAAGTTTTGCTTGCTCGGTAACCTCGTTAAGGTAAACACTGGAGGTATGACCATATCCGCCGTCAGCAACAAGCTGCTCTGCCTTATCAAGTGCGTCGCCAAAGTCCTTCGCCTTATACATAGCAAGAACAGGACTAAGCTTTTCGTGTGCAAACTCTTCACTAAGTTCCACACTCTCAACTTCACCGATGAGAATCTTGGTACCTTCAGGAACAGTAACACCGGCAAGCTCTGCAATTCTTGCAGCAGGCTGACCTACAATTTTAGCATTGAGCGCACCGTTGATAATAATGGTCTTACGAACCTTTTCGGTTTCTTTGGGGTCAAGGAAATAGCAACCACGTCTTGCAAACTCATCCTTAACCGCATCATATATTCCCTCAAGCACGATAACCGACTGCTCGGAAGCACAAATCATACCGTTATCAAAAGTCTTGGAATGAATAATAGAATTTACTGCAAGGAGAATGTCCGCAGAATCATCAATGATTGCAGGAGTGTTGCCGGCACCAACGCCAAGAGCAGGCTTACCGCTGGAGTATGCAGCCTTAACCATGCCGGGACCGCCGGTAGCGAGGATAATATCCGCTTCCTTCATTACTGTGTTCGTCATTTCAAGAGAGGGAACATCAATCCAGTCGATGATGCCTTCGGGTGCACCTGCGGAAACTGCAGCTTCGAGCACAAGCTTTGCAGCAGCAATTGTGCTATTCTTTGCACGAGGATGAGGACTGATGATGATTGCATTGCGAGTCTTAAGTGCGAGCAAGCACTTAAAAATTGCAGTAGAAGTGGGGTTTGTAGTAGGGATTACTGCAGCGATAACACCGATGGGTTCTGCAATTTTCTTAATACCAAACGCCTTATCCTCTTCGATAACACCACAGGTCTTAGTGTTCTTGTAAGCGTTATAGATGTATTCGGAAGCGTAGTTGTTTTTAATAACCTTATCTTCTACGATGCCCATTCCTGTTTCTTCAACAGCCATTTTAGCAAGAGGAATTCTCGCTTTATTGGCGGCGGATGCGGCAGCCAAGAAAATCTTATCTACCTGTTCCTGCGTAAAGGTTGCAAATTCCTTCTGTGCCTCTCTGGTGCGTGCAATCGCTTCCTCAAGCTTTTCCACGCTGTCTACGATTTCGTAAGTCTTGGTTTCCATTTTTCTCCTCCCGGAATTCTTATATAAAAATTTTGTTTTCTCAAGTTCGTTAATATTTTAACACTCTCGACTACGGTTGTAAATTATAAAAAAGATATAGGGGGTTATATAAAAAGATAACGCCATGTTTTCGTGCCGAAAGAATCGCAATGCATATCCCGGAGAATAAAAAAAAAAAGCGGTCGCTTTCGCGACCGCCCTTAAGAATGTTTTTATCCTAAGTTGGTAGGTTCTGATGTGTATGTTAAAAATTTATCGGCGGACAAAAACAAATCTTTAGCAGATGTGAATATTATAGCATTGCACATACTGTTTGTAAATAACCAAAAAAGCAAAAGCTGTTATCAAACGGGATATATCAAATGTGTTTTCGCTTTGCCTCACAAAGCTCGGTAATGAACTGCTTGTCAAGCTTTGTAAGCTTATAGCCATTTCTGTACACAAGAACATCACGGTATATCTTAGCGTTCTCTTTACACTTTCTTTGTACAAGACCGTATCTGTCAAGAAGCTTTTTCGGCACAGGCGACACCCACATAAATGTGTCAGTATTCTCGGAAAGCAGATCGAACTGACTGGCACGCTCAAAGACAAAAATCCGACGGGTTATATCATTGTGTAACTCCTCTTGTACGACCTTGGCGAGCGGCAAAGACGGAACATAAGGATCGGCATGCGCTATCTCAATATATCCCACAAGATCCGAAAAGGTTATCTCCTCTTTTTCGGCAAGTGGATTGTCTTTGCTCATAATCAATGTGTATGCAAACTCGGTAATTAACTCATAGCAAAGTCCTTTATCATCCAGCATCGCCTTAAAATACGCATCGTAATTCTCTGCATACCGAATGATACCGAGTTTATAATCATTATTTAATATATTGTGTATAGTTCTTTGCGAATTGGTTTCTTTGTAGAATACTTCTGCAGGCTCATCGCTCAGCGCCTTGGAAAACTGTGCAAACGCCTCGGAAATATAACTCGCTCGCGGAACGCAGATCGAAAATTTCTGCTTTTTCGGCGAGTTGTTTTTATATAGAAGCTCAACCTGCTCGATCTGCTTGAGTATACCCTCGGCATAGTGGATAAACTCCTCACCCTCGGGTGTCAGAAAC
>JAFQDK010000024.1 GCA_017399305.1 Clostridia bacterium | reverse complement strand
GGCAGACGGCAGCTATTCTGTAATCGGCGATGTTGAGCCTGAGGGGATATGCGCAACGGGACTTGTTGATATAATTGCCGAGCTTGTGCGAAACGGTACCGTAGAAGAAAGCGGATATATGGAGGAGGATTATGCCTTGTCCGAAATGGTAAAAGTAACTCCCGCAGATATCCGTGAATTCCAGCTCGCAAAATCTGCCGTTATGTCGGCTATTAAGTGTCTTCTCGGGCATGGCAATGTCACATATAGCGATATTGAAAAAATGTATATCGCAGGCGGCTTTTCTGTGCAGCTAAACATTGAAAATGCGTCATATCTCGGACTTGTACCGAAAGAACTTGCCGATAGATTTGTACCGATTAACAATTCAAGTTTGCTTGGCACTGTGAGATTTGTCTGTGAGAAAAATGACCTTACGGAAATTACAGAAAAAGCAGAATTTATCGACCTCGGTGTCGACAATACGTTCTCAGAACTGTTTTTTGAAAATATGGTATTCGGACAGTAAAAATTATAATATATGATGCACGAAATTGAATAGGAGCAAAAATATGAAAGCCAGAATTATAGTCAATAAAAGATTTACGATTGGCGAAATTGACAGACGAATCTACGGTTCGTTTATAGAGCATCTTGGACGTGCAGTATATGAGGGATTGTATGAGCCGACACATCCCACTGCAGACGATATGGGCTTCCGCACAGACGTAATCGAGCTTGTTAAAAAGCTTAATGTTCCGATTATCCGTTATCCCGGCGGAAACTTTGTATCTGGCTATAACTGGGAGGACGGAACCGGCGACAAGTCAAGGCGCCCGAAGCGCATGGATCTTTCCTGGGGTGCGATTGAAACCAATCAGGTTGGTATTGATGAATTTCAGGAATGGGCAAAGCGCGTAAACAGCGAGGTTATGATGGCTGTAAACCTCGGCACAAGAGGAATGGACGAGGCACGCAACTGCGTTGAATACTGTAACTCTACAACCGATACGGAGTATGCAAACAAACGCCGTGAAAACGGCTTTGAAGAGCCGTTTGGAATCAAGGTATGGTGTCTTGGCAACGAAATGGACGGTCCTTGGCAGATGGGACACAAGAATGCCGATGAGTACGGTCATCTCGCCGCCGAAACTGCAAAGCTGATGCTTAGAACAGACCGTTCTATAAAGCTTGTTGCATGCGGTTCTACCGGTTACGGCAGATGCGGCGATTGGGATTATACGATGCTTGATTATACATATCCTTATGTTGACTATATTTCGATGCACACATATTTTAAGAATCCCGAAAATAATGCCGCTAAGTATTTTACACAGCTTGATGATGCAAACGATTATATCAACGGCGTTGTTGCAATCTGCGATGCGGTGAAAGTAAAGAAAAAGGCTAAAAAGACTATCAATATTTCATATGATGAGTGGAATGTATGGTATCACAGCATCGAAGAAGACCATGCAAACCGTGAAGCAGACAGATGGACTTCTGCACGGCATCAGCTTGAGGATGTATATAACTTTGAGGATGCGCTTATGGTTGGCGGTATGCTTATGATTTTGCAGAATCACTGTGACCGTGTAAAGATGGCTTGCCTTGCACAGCTTGTAAATGTCATTGCGCCTATCATGACAGAAAAAGGCGGCAAAGCGTGGGTACAGACTATCTTCTATCCATTCTTCTATGCATCGAACTTTGGTAACGGCAAGACTCTCCGCACTATCACCGAAAGCGAAACCTATGAGGTAGAAGGCAGAAAAGGTATCCCTTATCTTGTTACAAGCGTTGTTCACAATGAAGAGGCAGGTGAGGTTGTAGTTTACGCACTCAACCGTTCGCTTGATGAGAATATGGAGCTTGAAGTAAGCCTTGATGAATTTGAGGGATACAAGCTTGTAGAGCATGTTGAGCTTTACAACGATGACC
Source organism: Clostridia bacterium (assembly GCA_017399305.1). Lineage (GTDB taxonomy): Bacteria > Bacillota > Clostridia > Oscillospirales > CAG-272 > UMGS902. The sequence continues at coordinate 767 of JAFQDK010000024.1, read as the reverse complement.
TCAAAGCTGTCAATGACAAGGATACCGAGCGCGTAGCACCTGCAAATGTTCCAATTGGCGACAAGGTTGTCCTCAAAAAGCATTCCTGGAATATGCTCAGATATACTGTGAGCGTATGACCAAAGATTGGGATGTTTTCGCTATAAATTTGGTATGATTATTATGTCACAATGTGGTACAATTTTTTAAAAAAACTGCCAAGAGGGTAGAAAAATATGAAAAATTATCTAGGTATACTGATTATTATCACGATGTTATTTACTGCTTTTACAGTAGCGGCATCTGCGAAGAATATTGAGTATTTCTATGTCAACTCGGAAACGGGAGATGATCATGCATCGGCATATGATGCAGATAACGCTGTAAAGACATTTACAAGAGCATGCAACATGGCAGAAAAATCGGGCGCGGATAAGGCATATATCGTTATTACAAACGAGTATGCTTGCCCTAAGAGTGTTGGCGAAATTGAGCATACGGTTCCGTTTGTCGTGACCACGCATGACGGCACTACCGATTTTGCAGCAACTAACGGCGCAAAACTTGTTTTTGCATCGTCACTCCGGTATGTTCTCAGAGGTGACACCACCTTTGAAAACATCACTATCGAATATACAAAATCGCTCAACTGTGTTGCACAGTACAATCATATCACCTTTGGTGATAATGTTGTTACCAAGCGACTTGACAGTGATACAAGCGGTCTTTATATTGTAGGCGGATGGCAAAGCCCTGCAGGCAATGCTGAAAGTTCGCTCGATTCTCAT
>JAFQDK010000023.1 GCA_017399305.1 Clostridia bacterium | reverse complement strand
TCATCACAAACTACGGTTACAGAACCAGCCTCAGTACATGTTGCGTCTACAGTTGTTGTTGTAGTATTTTCATGTGTACATACAGTTGCAACTGCTACGGTTACTTCTGCAGAAACTGCTGTTGTTGCAACAGCCTCTTCAGCTACGTTATAGGTTTCATCGCAAGCAACTTCAATTACATAAGTGCCGTTTTCAACAGTATCTGCTACTGCAAAGGTGAGAGTAACAACTACTGCATCGAGAGTACCGTCAACGAGGTTACCCTGAGCGTCAGTTGCCATGTTAACAACTGCCATGTTGTAAGGAAGAGCAAGCTCGGTTGCGCCTGTGAAGGTGAACGCGGTTGCATCTGTAGAAACAGAAGAGAGATTTGAGGTTGCACCAGTGAGGGTGAAGCCTGCAGGAGCATTTACATTAAACTTAGTGCCCCAGATGCCTGTGGTATTTGTAAGTTTAACATCAACGGTTACTACATTGCTGTTTGCAGTTGTAGGAACTGCTGCGAGGATTACGTCTGCTGCGGGAGCCTCAAGAACAGTATTGCAGTTGAGACAGTAATAAGTACCGTCAGCCTTTGCTACAGGAGCATGTGTTTCGCATACAAAGATAACTTCCTCGGTCTTTGTTCTTGCACAAACAGAACATGTGTAAGTCTTTACACCGGGAGCATCAGGAGTTGCTTCTGTAGTAATCTTACCTTCGTCCCATGTACACTCATCAACCTTATTTCTGGTAAGAGCATACATTGCGTTGAATGCGGGTTCCTTTGTACCAACCTTGATACCGTGAGAACCGTAGGTAATATCTGCAGTCTCGGTGCCAAGTGCGGTGTAGTTAGCGCTCTTTGTACAAACTATCTGAGCAGCATTTGTGTAAGTTTCGTCACGACCTTCTGCAATAGTGGAAATCTTAATGTCAAGATCTCTTACGTTCTGAACATTGAAGGTTTCATATACACGAGCGTTGTCGTTAAGGTTGAATACGAGCTTATCAAGATAAGCAGTGCCAGAACTGGTATTGCCATCACCACCGTGTACGTTAGCGATGTAAGCATTTTCGTTTGCATTAACGGTAACTGCGCAGTTGACCATCTGTGCATCTATGCTTGCAGGGCTGGTTGCGGTTGCGGTGTAAAGGTTAATAACAGTGGTGTTGTTGAATACAACATTTACTGTCTTGTTGGAAACTGTGTAGGATGTAAGCTCGGAATCAGGGCCAAAGCCTCTTACACGGTCACCAACATATACTCTGTCAAAGAATGTTACTGCAGCCTGAAGCTGATTCTGGTCTGCATCCAAAATCTTCTGAGCTACAGTCTTATCAAATACCATGTTGATTTCGGTTTCTCTGTCCTCAACAGCGGTATTGAGTGAACGATCATATTCATCGGAGTTGTCATAAGAACCGCCGGCGATAACGTATGCGTTACCATAGGTGGAGAGTCTTTCACCGAATTCGATGCTGTTCCAGTGAGCAGCAAATACGAAAGTATTGTAATAACCCTGGTCAGAAATGTTCTTAACGGTAGCAGAACCGTTAAGAATAATCTTTTCAATCTTAACAGGACCGTAGAAGTTGATTACAGAACCATGCTGCTTGTTGGTAAGACCTGTCTGGAGCTTATCAGAAGCACCAAGAAGCGAAGTGATAGTAACAAGCTTCTCATTTGCAGGAAGTGTAATATCACCGTGAATCTCATAACGGTCGGAAATGATAACAGTACCGCCGGTCTTGGAGAGTCTGGTAAATGCTTCTTCGAGAGTAAGAACTGCCTCTTCAAGAGTAATACCGCTCTGGGTATTAGCGCCACGGCCTGTATTGAGAATAACGTTTGCGTCAACGTAAACTACAGGTGCATCACTGGTTGCATAAGCGGTAGAACAGCCGGGGCAATTGAGAACATTGGTCTCAGCCTCTGCATCATATACCCAGTAAGCACCGGTGAAGTCATGATTTGCCGCATCGAGGTCAAGTTCAACATTCTCTTCAACGATTGCGGAACAATCTGTACATACTACATTACCTACACCTGCTACAGAACATGTAGAAGGAGTGATAACGTGAATCTCGGTATTGTCATGTGAGCAAGCTGTATTGTATCCACACTCGTCGCAGATGCCGTCAGCATCAAGACCGGTGTGAGTGAGATATGTGTTACAGTAAGTCTTATAAGTATCAACTGTAACTACAGTTGCCATGTTTTCGATAGAGGTATCAACTTCTACGTTGCCATCGGGATCGGTGCCGTAGAAACGGTACTGGTCAGCAACTGCAGTTGCAACTCTCTCGTCAACATACATGTTGATCTTGGTATTAGTTGTGGTAAGGGTACCCATAATCTCAACAGCACCCATACCTTCTCTTGCTACGGTGTTGAGGTTACCCTTAAGAACGAGGTCGGTCTCATAAAGAACATTGCTGGATGCAGAGAGGTCGTTCTGAGTACCGGGGTAGAAGAGACGAACATCTACGTCGCCGTCCATGATAATGGTAACCTTAGAAGCCTCGGAGAGGTTCTGCTTATCGGTGGAGTAACCAACAATGTAGTTGGTGAAGAGGTAATCATCAGCATTGGTTTTACCGATAGTAAGCTTACCTGTACCGTGATCCTTAACAGCATCATTTGCATCATTCCAGAGGAAGATACCCCAGAAATCACCGGAGCGAACTGTAAGGTCGGTATCCATTGTCATACCCTTGGTAGGATTCTCGAAACCACCAAAGAGGTACATCTTAACATTGTTAACGGAAGGATATGCTGCACCTGTAGCAAGAGCATCGCCTTCGTTACCCATCTTAACGCCTTCGCCAAATACCATCTTGTGGTTCTGAGCGAAGATCTTAAGACCGTTATTTGCGTTGGTTCTGAAGGTCATGTTTTCGAATGTAACATCACCGTTTGCATGCCAACGACGGCCGGCGGTCATGAACCAGAGCTCGCCACCGGTAATAGTGATCATACCCTCATATTCAGGGGTCTTGTAGTTACCTGTGGTAATTTCTGCCTTGTCAACAATGTGAATTGTAACTTCACCGTTAACTGCAACAGATGCTGCTGCATAGGTCATTGCATACTCGAAGTCTGCAAATGCAGTAGCAACAGAAAGACCGATGTCCTCTTCGATAACAGTATCAGCAGTTACGGTGATACCGGTAGAAGAAACGTAGATATCAGCACCAACGGTCCAGTCTTCATAGAATACTGCATCACAGCATGCATAGTTATATGTGATACAACCGTTGTCTTCATCATATGCGATGTAAATTTCTTTGCTTTCGTGGTTGTCGGGATCGGTCTCAACAACAACGTTGCTCTCAACAGCAGTGCCGCAAGAAGTACATACTACGTTCTTGTAACCGGTGTTGAGACAGGTAGGAACGAGAGTAACAATCTCTTCGGTAGTTTCATGTGTACAGTCAGCAGCGCCACAGATTACACACACACCGTCAACCATAGAGTGTTCTTCTACATTGGTAGAAACAGTGGTAGGATCATTACAGTAGCATGCGTAAGCGTGTCCACCCTCAACTGCTACATACTTAGCATCGAGATCATGCTCATGGAAGTAAGCGAGTTCGGGACCGAGATCTGTGAAGATCCATGCGCCCTCAGCATTGAGGTTACCAAAGCTTGCTGCGTTTGCAAGGTCAGCAGCAGCTACATATGTAGCGTTGTAGTCACCCTGGGTACCGTTTGAATAGTAGTTATCAGAATAGTAAGAAGCATAAGCTGCATTTGCACCACCTACGCCGAAAGTACCTGCACCTGTAGAGGTAGTGGTACCTGCATTGTAGTTACGAGCAAAGTGGTTTGTGCTGTTGAGACGGCCGATGATACCGCCGATGTATTTACCATTGTTAGTGGAAGAAATAGCACCGGTGTTCCAGCAGTCGATAACAGTTGCAGTATTGGAAAGACCAAGAATACCTGCAGCATCGTTATAGCCAGCAACAACCGCACCTGCGTTCCAGCACTGAGAAATGGTAACGTCTGCCTTACCGAGGTATGCATAACCCATGATACCACCGATCTGGGTGTTACCGTTCTTATCCTTGCCGCTAGCAGAAACAGTACCTTCGTTGTAGCACTTTTCAACAGTGAGGTCAGCGCCGGTAGTCTGAGCATTTCCCTGACCAACGATACCACCGGTCTTTGCTACAGTACTGGTAGAAAGAGAAGTAATATCACCATAGTTGGAGCAAGCAGTGATTGTATTGGTGTTACCAACTCTACCTGCCTCATAGTTACCTACGATACCAGCGACTGCATCTTTACCGGAAATATCACCATTGTTTACACAATTAGAAATGGTAACATTGTTATAGTAACCGGTAGAAGAAACTGCAGGAGAAACAGAACCAACGATACCGCCGACACGTCCGATAGTATCAGAAGCGGTAATATTGGAATTGTTTACGCAGTTTTTGATAACGATGTCGAAATCAGATGCGGGAGGAAGTGTACCGGTAAGAGCAGCAGCATTGTTATTTACGATACCGCCTGCGATACCGCCGATACGGCCGTCGCCGCCACCGGTAACGGTAAGCTTATCGCTGATAACGATGCCGTCAATCTCTGCAGCACCGCAAATAATACCAATCAAACCGCCGGTGAAACGAACACCGGTAACAGAACCTTCAAGAGTGAGGTTCTTAATAACGGTGGTATCACCATCGCTGGAAACGAAGCCGAACAAACCGGTGCCGGCTACAGTTCCTTCGATGTTAATACCGGAAATGGTTTTGTTGTTACCGTCAAAGTAGCCGGTAAATGCGGTTTCGATATTACCGATAGGTGTCTGGGGAAGATCGGTAAGATCGATGTTGTCAGTCAGCTTATAGTTGCCTGACCAAGCAGTGGGATCAGTCATCACTGCGAGGAATGCTTCTGCATCAGCAATCTCTGTTACTTCAGCAGGCTCGGTAGCAGTCTCTTCAGCCGCGGAAACGGGAAGTGCCATCGGGAACATGCTAAGAAGCATACAAAGCACAAGCAGAAGGCTAAGAAGTTTCTTTTGCATAAAATCTCTCTCCTTAAAATAAATTTTTGCATAGATACAGTTTTAACTGTTACATACATTTTACTACACGCATACAAAAATGTCAAGAACACCCATTTTTTAAGTTATTTTTTTGTACGTTTTAACTGATTTTTTATTATAACACATTATAATCATGCGTTTTGTTGTAAACGAACGGTTTCATTTAAGTAAACAAAAGATTAAAATTAAGAAATTAACTATATTTTTTCATGGGAGTTTTATATTTATTTTTCGAACGTGAATGCATATTTGACAAAGATTCCCCTTCTTTTTTGTGCAACTTCAATCTTTTTTAATTTCCAGATACTGCTTAATGTTTTCTCTCGGTGAATTTTTCTCAACATTTTGACTTTAGTTTAATTTTTTACACTCCGTATTACTCATTATATAAATCAAAAGTTTCTTGCTATCTTCTCTATATAATAAGGAAGATTTTTGTTAAGCAGATGTAAGCATTTTTCAGGTTGAATCATATACTTTTACTAAGGCAAACGGATTTTTTCCAAAGCCCGCAAATCCATTTGTCAAGCGCCGCAAAAAAAGCGGCGCTTTTATATTGAAATCAAATTAAAAATAATGTATAATATAAAGAAGTACACTGAAATGGAGATAGAACATGAGCAACATCTGGCATGATATGAACCCCAAGCGCATTACACCGACGGATTTTGAATGTGTAATTGAAATAACAAAGGGTTCAAAGAAAAAATATGAACTTGACAAGGAATGTGGTCTGCTTCGTCTTGACCGTATTCTATATACATCCACACACTACCCCGCAAACTATGGATTCATTCCGCGAACATACGGCGACGACAATGACCCGCTTGATGTGCTTGTCCTTTGCTCGGAATCAATCGAACCCATGACACTTGTGCGTTGCTACCCTATCGGTGTTATCTCTATGCTGGATGACGGCCACGGCGATGAAAAAATCATTGCTATACCATTCAGTGACCCTAATTATAATCAATATAAGAGCATAGATGACCTACCAAGCCACGTCTTTGAAGAAATGCGTCACTTTTTCAGCGTTTATAAAGCGCTTGAATGTAAAGAAACCGCTGTAAACGAAGTCAGCGGTCCGGAAAAGGCAATTGAAATTATTAAAGATGCTATCTCGCATTATATCGACGAGTTTTGCAAATAAGAAAGGATCCCAAAAATGAAAAATATTGCAATTTTAGGTCTCGGCGTTGTCGGTAAAGGTACTGCCGATCTGCTTGAGCAGAACCGTGAACTTATCGAAAAAAGAATCGGCGAGCCTGTCAACATCAAATACATTCTTGATTTGCGCGACTTTCCAGGTACGCCGTATGAGAACCGTGTAGTACACGATTTCAACATAATCCTGAATGACCCTGAAATCGAACTCGTCGCTGAAACAATGGGCGGCGCTCATCCAGCATACGACTTCTCATTGGCATGCCTTAATGCAGGAAAATGCGTTGTTACGTCAAACAAAGAGGTTGTTGCAACATTCGGCGAAGAACTGCTCACGGCTGCTCACGCAAACGGTGTTTCTTATGCGTTTGAAGCAAGCGTTGGAGGCGGTATTCCGATTATACGACCGCTAGTAACCGACTTTATTTCTAACGAAATCGTTGAGATAAGCGGCATACTTAACGGTACCACCAACTATATTCTTACACAGATGAAAGAATACGGAAAGTCTTATGCAGATGCACTCAAAGAAGCTCAGGAGAAAGGCTATGCCGAAAAAGACCCCACTGCAGATGTAGAAGGCATTGACACATGCCGCAAGATTTGTATTTTAACCGGTCTTGCAAGCGGCATTCTGCCCGACGCAAAGAAGGTCAAGACCATCGGTATCAGCAAGATTGAGGGCGATGACGTAAAGCTCCTTGACAAGCACGGTTATTCTGTGAAACTACTCGGTAGAATGACGATGATTTACGGCGAAAGTTGGAACGGTGCTTCAGGTGCATGCTCAAAGCCCTGCCTTATCGTTGCACCTTTCGTATGCGGCAAGGAAAGTCCACTCGCTCATGTTAATGACGTATTCAACGGCATTACTGTTTGCGGCAACACACTCGGACAGACAATGTTCTACGGTCGCGGTGCGGGCGCCGATCCTACTGCAAGTGCAGTTGCCAACGACATTCTCTCCATCCTCAAGGACGGTAAGACATCATTTGCGCCTGCATTCGTTTCGGCCAAAGAAGATGATATTGTTCCGAGTGATGGCTTCGCTTGCCGCCGCTATATCCGCACAGACCTTAGCGCGGATGAACTTAATAAGATATTCGGCGAAGAGTTTAAAGGAGTTACTCAGCTTGAAGACGGCGCATATATCACTGACTTTGCTTTCAACGATGTACAGTTTGACGAGATTCTCCTAAAACTGGGAAATGCCTCAGTGCTCCGTGTACTTTAATAATATCAGCAAACGCGACCGTTTTTCGGTCGCGTTTTTTGCAGGAGAACTCATCTCCATACCAATATCGATAACATTTATTTCACCAGATTTCAATCTTTCTTTTCACCTGATGCTTTATTCCTGCGTTTAATATAATAGGACGGTGAACACTATGTACTTGACCGATATTCGCGGTTTTACCGCGGAAGATTATTATATATGTCCTATTCATGATATCGAGATAATGCTTGCAGATGGTGATGTCCCGTTTTGTGCATCAAAAGGAATCGCAATGTGCAAAATTACGATCCACGGCATGGGAATCCGCGGTGACAAGGGGCTGTCTATGCACTTTGCATCATTTTGCCGCGATTATAATGTCGAACCGCGCTTTATCTCTGTATCTGACATGGGAATTTCTTTTTTCATTCTACCTGATGAGCACGATCGCGTTTTAGATGCATTATGCGAATACTTCCCGATGTGGGTGTAATGCGCCTTGATTATACTTTTACGAAAGATAAAAACGGCAGTGGTATTTATAAGCAACATAACACAAATGACGGCATCAGCTATGCTCCACACTATAGTTGGAGTCGCAACAGCTCCGGCAAGCAATGCCATGCAAAACACTATCAAAAACAGGTTTTTTCCTTTTTCGCTGCAATTAAAAAAGCTTAAGCACTGTGTGCCGTAGTATCCAAATGATACTATAGCAGAAAAAGCAAACAAAAATACAAAAAGAGCAAGTATCGAAGCCGATGCTCCACCAAACAAGGATTTAAAAGCACGCACACATACACCAACGCCACCATCGTGATTGTCTATATCGCTGCCCAAGGTCAGCAGTATAACAAATGCGGTCAATGTGCACATCAGCAAAGTGTCAATGAATACTTCCAATATACCGAAAAGCCCCTGCTTTGCAGGGCTTTTTTCGCAAGATGCAGCATGAGCGAGAGGCGCTGTGCCGCAACCGGCTTCATTTGAAAACAATCCTTTTACCATTCCCTGCCTGAATGCAGGGGTAAACACAAATCCAAGTACTCCTCCGATTGCTGAGTCAAAACAAAAAGCCGATTTGAATATACTTGATAATACATTTGGAATATTATTTAAAAAAAGCGCAATTACTGAAAGCGATGCAATTGTGTATCCGACGCTCATAATCGGTACAACATACGCCGAAAGTCTAAAAAGGTCAATCTTAAAAAAGAACACTGTTGCCGCAAGAACACTGATTGTAACCCCACTGACAAGCGGAGAAATCCCATAAGCGGTAAACACTGCTTCCGAAATTGCGCTTGCCTGTATCATCCCCCCCATTGTTATTACATCTGCGACAAGTAACAAAGTAAAAATAGTAGCAGCAACACTACCGAGTGCTTGTTTAATATAATGTGAAGCTCCGTGCCTATAAAACATACCAAGTGTTATTTCGGCACATTTCAAAGCCATTGCAAAAAAAGCGCCCACCCACATCCAAAACACAGCCCCGGCGCCACCCAGCATTATCGCAACAGCAACGCCTGATATATTCCCTACACCTACGGTTCCGCCAAGTGAAAGTAGCATCTGCTTTATTCCGTTTGACATAGGCATCATGCGTAAGGTTCTGATAGGACGCCTTAGATAAAAAGCGCGAAACGCAAAAGTAAAATAGCAACCTGTAAATATCAGCAAAACTGCAGATAATGTCGAAAGAAAACCCATATTTTTACCACCTCGGTAAAATATATATGTAAAGAAACTGGCGTTTTTGTGAATTTTCAATTATTTTCAAAAAAGGTATTGATTTTTACTTCAGATATGCTACAATATACCATGTTAGCACTCGGATGCAATGAGTGCTAATTCGACATGATTACGTAGTAAAATTTACCCACTGGGTTATAATGGAGGTATATTATGACACTTAAACCGCTTTCTGACCGTGTGGTCGTTAAGATGGTAGAGCTTGAGGAGACCACTAAGAGTGGCATTATTCTCCCCGGCACCGCTAAGGAAAAGCCTCAGGTTGCTGAAGTTGTGGCTGTAGGCCCCGGCGCAACTAAGGATGGCGAAATCGTTCCTATGACTGTTAAGGTTGGCGACAAAGTTATCACAAGCAAGTATTCCGGCACTGAAGTTAAGCTCGGAAACGATGAGTATGTTATCGTTCGTCAGGACGACATTCTCGCTACTATTGATTAAGGAGATTCACAATGGCTAAGGATATTTTTTATGGTATTGAAGCAAGAGATGCTCTTGTAAGAGGTGTTGACAAGCTTGCTAACACTGTTAAGATTACTCTCGGTCCTAAGGGTAGAAACGTTGTACTTGACAAGAAGTACGGTTCTCCCCTGATTACTAACGACGGCGTTACTATCGCTAAGGAAATCGAACTTGAAGATGCCGCTGAAAATATCGGCGCACAGCTTGTAAAAGAAGTTTCCGCAAAGACCAACGATGCAGCCGGCGACGGTACTACTACCGCTACCCTTCTTGCTCAGGCAATGATTCATGAGGGTATGAAAAATGTTACTGCAGGTGCTAACCCAATGGTACTCCGCAAGGGTATTGCAAAAGCAGTTGACAAGGCTGTAGAAACTCTCATCGCCAACTCCAAGAGCGTAAACGGCACCGATGATATTGCAAGAGTAGGTACAATTTCTTCCGGCGATGAAGTCATCGGCAAACTTATCGCTGACGCGATGGAAAAGGTTACTGCTGACGGCGTTATCACTGTTGAAGAATCCAAGAGTGCTGAAACCTATTGCGAAGTAGTCGAGGGTATGCAGTTTGACCGTGGCTATCTCTCCCCCTATATGGCAACAGACACAGACAAGATGGAAGCTGTAATTGATGATGCTTTCATACTTATCACAGATAAAAAGATCTCCAACATTCAGGATATTCTCCCCCTCCTTGAGCAGATCGTTCAGGCTGGCAGAAAGCTCCTCATCGTTGCAGAAGATGTTGAAGGTGAAGCTCTCACCACCCTCGTACTCAACAAGCTTCGCGGTACTTTCACCTGCGTTGCAGTTAAGGCTCCCGGCTTTGGCGACAGACGCAAGGATATGCTCCGCGATATCGCAATTCTCACCGGCGGTGAAGTTATCACTTCCGACCTTGGTCTTGAGCTTAAGGATGCTACAATCGAACAGCTCGGCCGTGCACGTCAGGTTAAGGTTAACAAGGAAAAAACCATCATTGTTGACGGTGCAGGTGCTAAAGAAGATATTCAGGCAAGAATCGCACAGATCCGCTCCGAATTTGCTGTTTCTACCTCTGAGTTTGATAAAGAAAAGCTCAGCGAGCGTCTTGCTAAGCTTGCCGGCGGCGTAGCTGTTATCAAGGTTGGTGCTGCTACTGAAGTTGAAATGAAGGAAAAGAAGCTCCGCATTGAGGATGCTCTCAATGCTACAAAGGCAGCAGTTGAAGAAGGCATGGTTCCCGGCGGTGGAACAGCGTACATCAACACTATCCCTGCCGTTACAGATCTCTGCAACACCGTTGACGGTGATGAGCTTGTTGGTGTAAAGCTTGTTCTCAAGGCGCTTGAAGCTCCTCTTTATCAGATTGCTGAAAATGCAGGTCACGATGGTGCTGTTGTTGTTGATAAAGTTAAAAACAGCGGCAAGGCAGGCTACGGCTTTGATGCATACAACGAAGTTTACGTTGATATGATGGAGACCGGTATCGTTGACCCGACCAAGGTTACCAGAAGTGCGCTCCAGAACGCAGCTTCTATCGCATCCACTGTTCTCACAACCGAGGCGGTTGTTGCAAATCAGCCCGAACCCGAACCCGCAGCTCCCGCTGCAGGCGGCATGGGCGGCATGTATTAATCATCAGAAAACCGAGCTTTCGCTCGGTTTTCTTTTTTATTATTGAAGTTTACGTGACGGTATGATATACTTAATTTAAATGCGACAAATTCTGCAGTAAGGAAACAATATTTATGAAGACAAAAGACAAGATCAAAAGATTTGACTTTGCCAAAAAGCCGCACAGCCCATGGAGATGGCTTATGTGGGTAGCCAAAACCGTTGTTGCATTTCCGTATCTGAAAAGGCGCAACGCTGTTTTACGCAAACACAACATGGAGGAAATCGAGGGTAAGCCCTATCTCCTGCTATGCAATCATGCCTCTCTGGTTGACCTTTGCTTTATGCTGAAGGCAACACATCCTTATTCTGTAAACAACGTCATGACCATTGAGGGATTCAACACGTATACCGAACCGCTGATGCGCGCACTCGGCGTTCTTGGCAAGCGCAAATACGTATCTGACATATCTCTCGTAAGAAACATCCGTTATTGCCTGAACGAGCTTAAGAACGTAATGGTTATCTTCCCCGAAGCGCGATACTCGCTCGACGGATGCACTTCGTTTCTGACAGAGTCCACAGGCGGTCTTATAAAGATGCTAAAGGTTCCTGTCGCTGTTATGAAAATTCGCGGAAATTTCATTGATGTACCGCAGTGGAACAAACATAGTAAGAAAAGCTACTGTGAGGCAGATGTCATGCCTGTTTTAACAGTGGATGAGATAAAATCCCTCTCTGTTGATGAAATAAACGAACGTATTAAAAAGGAATTTGAATACGACGATTTCAAATGGCAAAAAGAGCACGGCATTATAATTGATCATCCCAAACGTGCTGACGGACTTCACTCTCTGCTTTACAAATGCCCTAACTGCCTTTGTGAAGGCGAAACCGAATCCGAGACCGATACACTGCGCTGTCGCAAGTGCGGTAAAGCTTGGTTCATGGAAACAGACGGCAGCCTGCGCGCGCTTGACGGCAAAACAGAATTCTCGCACATCCCTGACTGGTCAAATTGGGAGCGTGAATGTGTAAGAAAAGAAATCGAGGACGGCACATACTATTTTGAAGACGAAATTCGTCTTGAAACTTTGCCAAATGCATGGAAGTTTTACAAGCACGGCAATGGTAAGCTTGTTCAGACCCCCGAGGGAACAACCATAACAGGAACTTGCTATGGCGAACCGCTTGAGCTTCACAAAAGCGCTATGAATCTAAGCAGTATGCATATTGAATATGACTACCTCGGCAGAGGTGACTGCGTTGACATTTCTGTGCTTGACGAAAGCTACTGGTGTTATCTCACCAAGCGTGATGCAATAACCAAACTCAGCTTTGCTACTGAGGAGATATTCCTTGCAGCAGAGCGCAAATTAAAAAAAGAAAAAAGAGCGAAAGACAATGAAAAAACCGCAAAAGATGAATGAGATCGCATGGATATGCGGTACAATGTTCTGTGCACTTGGTGTTGCGCTGTGCACAAAGGCAAATTTCGGGCTTTCTATGATCGCCGCCCCTGCATATATAATCCATATTTTTATGGAGAACTTTTTTGAGTGGTATTCACAAGGAACGTCTGAATACATATGGCAAGGCATACTGCTTATTGTAATGTGTATCATTGTTAGAAGATTCAAGCCAAAATATCTCCTAACTTTCGGCTGCGCGATGATATTCGGATTTGCTGTAGATGGTTTCTTATGGTTACTCGGCGGTAGCGGTACGTATGAATCTATGGCTGTAAGAATAATTGCTTTTATTATTGGCGAAACAATAACCGCGGTTGCTATTGCCTGCAACTTCCGCACTTCTCTGCCACTTCCTGTATATGAGCTTGTTGTAACAGAAATAGCAAAGCGGTACAACATTGAGGTCGGTAAAGTTAAACAGATCAACGACATTGTCATGTTTGCCGTATCTATCATTCTTGCTTTTGCGCTTAATCAAAGTATCCAAGGCATCGGAATCGGTACCATTGTTATCACTATAGTAAACGCGCCGCTTATTGCCGGGTTTGGAAAACTACTTGACAAATGTTGTGATTTCTCACCAAGATTCCCAAAATTTGTGGACAAAATAAAGGTTTAACTGTCACTTTTCGCATTGACTTTTTACCCATAATGTGGTATTTTAATAGGGTATGAAATTTTCGTAAAGGAGCAAGTATTTTGTTAGATTTTTCGTTTTTGTGGGAATACATCACACAAATCACATTAGGCCAGATAATTATGTGGGCCATTGGTGGCATCCTTATTTATCTCGCAATTAAGAAGGACATGGAGCCTACACTGCTTTTGCCGATGGGCTTTGGTACTATCTTGGTAAACATTCCTCACTCCGGAGCTATCGATCAAGTAGCTGACGGCGTGACAGAAGCTGGTGCTTTGACAACACTCTTTAATGCCGGTATTTCAAACGAACTCTTTCCGTTGATACTCTTCATTGGCATCGGCGCTATGATAGACTTTACGCCTATCCTCACCAATCCTAAGCTCATGCTTTTCGGTGCAGCAGCACAGTTTGGCATCTTCTTTACATTCTGTCTTGCATCCATTTTCTTCCCTCAGAACGATGCGGCTTCAATCGGTATCATCGGCGCAGCTGACGGTCCGACAGCTATCGTTGTTGCACAGAAGCTTAACTCTCAGTTTGTCGGCGCTATAATGGTTGCTGCATACTCTTACATGGCGCTTGTGCCGATTATTCAGCCCCCAATCATCAAACTTCTCACAACCAAGAAAGAGCGCTTGATTCGCATGCCTTATAAGGGCGCAACAGTTTCCAAGACAACAAAGATTCTCTTCCCCATTGTCATCACCATTGTTGCAGGTGTTATTGCCCCCTCTTCGGTTGCACTTATCGGCTTCCTCATGTTCGGTAACCTCATCCGTGAGTGCGGCGTACTTGACAATCTCTCTGAAACTGCACAGAAGGTTCTTGCAAATCTTATCACCATCTTCCTTGGTATTACCATTTCCACAAAGATGCAGGCTGAGCAGTTCCTCCAGCCCGCTACCCTTCTTATTCTCGGACTTGGTTTGTTTGCATTCATCTTTGATACTGCAGGCGGTGTAATGTTTGCCAAACTTCTCAACCTTTTCTCAAAGGAAAAGATCAATCCGATGATTGGTGCAGCAGGTATCTCTGCGTTCCCGATGTCAGGTCGTGTTGTTCACAAGCTTGGACTTGAAGAAGATCCTCAGAACTTCCTTCTTATGCACTCTATCGGTGTTAACGTTTCCGGTCAGATCGCTTCTGTTATTGCAGGCGGTATGATTCTCAATTTCTTCGGTTAAGGAGGCAATATAAATGGATACTGAAATTGTAACAACAGCTACCGAAGTGGTTACTGAAGCGGCTAACGCAGCTTCTATGTTCGGTGACATCACATTTGAGCCAATGAACTTTGTAAGCAACCTCGGTTATATGGCAACAGGAATGGTTGGTATTTTCGTTGTAATCGGGGCTATTATTCTGGTAACTTCGCTTATGAACAAAATTTCAACCAAGAACAAATAATCAAGCAAAATGCATCCGCAATGCGGATGCATTTTTTGTTTGTTCGGTTGACGAAACGAACGGTGTGTGGTATCATATTTATAGAAAAACAAAGGAGATATTTTTATGTCAACCAATAGCAATCATACCATTCCAACAACTGAAGACATTGCACGCGTAAAAGGTCTCGGCTTCTTAAGAGATAAGAATACCGATAACTGCTTTAATGGCAGAGTTATAACTCGCAACGGAAAAATCACTGCCCAAGAGTCACGTGCCATTGCTGACGCCGCAGAAATGTTTGGTAGCGGAGAAATAGCGATGACAACTCGCCTTACAGTTGAGATCCAGGGTATTCCATATGACAATATCGAACCGCTTTGCGATTTTCTTGCGAATCATGGTCTTGAGATAGGCGGCACAGGTCCCAAAGTACGCCCTGTTGTTTCGTGTAAAGGCACAACCTGTCAATACGGACTGATTGATACATTTGCCCTTTCGCTTGAAATACACAACCGCTTTTACAAAGGATATCACGATGTAAAGCTTCCGCACAAATTTAAAATTGCAGTGGGCGGATGCCCCAACAACTGCGTAAAACCCGATCTCAACGACCTTGGCATAATAGGTCAGCGCGTTATAAGCATAAACTATGACAAGTGTCGCGGATGCAATACTTGTCAAATAGAAAAGGCATGTCCTATAAAAACTGCTTCTGTAAAAGATGGCAAGGTATATATTACAGATGATTGCAACCACTGCGGCAGATGCCTTTCAAAATGTCCTTTCGGTGCATTTGACAACTACACCGACGGATACCGCATCTACATCGGTGGGCGCTGGGGTAAGAAGACCGCACAGGGACGCCCGATTTCAAAGATTTTCACAAGCACTGAAGATGTGCTGAATGTCATTGAAAAGGCTATTATCCTATTCCGCGACAAGGGTATCACAGGCGAACGCTTTGCAGACACCATAAACAGACTTGGTTTTGAAAACGTTGAGGCTGAGCTTGTATGAAGCGTTTTTTGATTCTTTTGTTTATCCCCTTGTTACTTTGTTCATGCATAAAAAACGAGCGTGATTTCAACGACACAACCATTATTTTTACAGACGCCACGGGCTATCCGGTAAAATTACCGGATAGCCCTAAAAAGGTTGCTGTACTTTTTTCATCACTGGCCGACATATGGGTAAGTGCAGGCGGTGAAATCGCTGTTACTGTTTTTGAAAGCGTGGAACGCGGATTTGCAAGAAAAGACACACTATTGGTTGACGGAGGTGCCGGAAAATCTATCGACAATGAGGCACTGATAGCCTCATCCCCAGACCTTGTAATATGCTCTGCAGATATTGCCGCTCAGCTTGACACTGCCTCCATATGCCGCGATATTGGAATACCTGTGCTATCACTGCGAATAGAAAGCTTTGAAGATTATCTTAACATCCTCAAACTTTTCACTACAATAACCGAAAACAAAGCAAAATTTACTGAGAATGGCGTGGCTGTGAAAAAAGAAATTGAGAAAATCCAAAAAGACACTTATGATACATCATATCTTTTTATACGCGCGGCATCCAGCGCAAAATCAACAAAAGCAAAAAACGCGGCAAATCATTTTGTATGTGCAATGCTTGATGAACTCGGCGCACACAACATAGCTGAAAAAGCCAGCATTCTTCTTGACGGCATCAGTTTTGAAGAAGTACTGCTACAAGATCCCGAGTATATTTTCATTTCTACAATGGGCGATGAATCAGCAGCAAAAGAGTATATGAGCAGTTTGCTTGAAAGTGATGAATGGTCAGCGCTGACCGCGGTAAAGCGAGGCAATGTGCACTATCTGCCCAAAGATATGTTTCAATATAAGCCTAACTCGCGGTGGGACGAAGCGTATCATTATCTTGCAAACATACTGAAAGGAAGCGCTGACAAGTGAAAAAACTCATAATCATTTTCACTCCACTGCTATGCATATCAATAATCCTTGGCTGTGCTTTCGGAAGTGCTGATATCATGCAGCTTATTGGCAATGATACTGACACAGCTTTGATCATTATTCTGAACCTGAGATTGCCACGTGTTATTGCCGCCGTTTTATGCGGCATAGGCCTTTCGGTTTCCGGCGTGCTTTTACAATGCGTGACAGGCAACACGCTTGCAGCACCAAACATTATCGGCGTAAACTCAGGTGCCGGTTTCTGTTGTATTGTTATGTTGACTTTCTTTCCTAAGGCATCTGTACTTTTGCAAATTGGAGCTTTTGCAGGTGCATTTATAACCACACTTGTAATAGTAGGAATCGCATCACACATCAACGCGTTTCGAGGCACGGTAATACTTGCAGGTATTGCGATAACCGCCGTGCTCAACGCTTGCATCTCTTTTCTTTCACTGCTCGACAGCGATGTGCTCACCGCATACAACGCTTTTTCTGTAGGCGGTCTTGCCGGCATACGAATGAGTCAGCTATATGTACCGGCAATTATAATCACCGGATGTCTGCTTTGTTCGCTGATACTGTCACGCCGCATACAACTTCTATGCCTTGGTGATGCAATAGCAGCATCTTTGGGTGTGAGCATATCCAAACTCAGAATAGCATGTATTATCCTCGCCTCTGCATCAGCGGCAGCAGTCGTAAGCTTTGCAGGACTTCTTGGATTTGTCGGTCTTGTTGTACCGCATATGGCACGCAGGATTTCAGGCGAACGTACTTCAAAGCTACTTATAACATCATCAATGATCGGCGCGATACTTGTTATTCTTGCCGACCTTTTTGGCAGAATTATTCTTGCCCCTACCGAGATTCCAGTAGGGATCATAATGGCACTTATCGGTGCGCCGTTCTTCTTTATACTTTTGTTTAAGAGGAGGGGTGACAATGCTGAAATGTAACAACATTAATGTAAAAAATATCCTCTGCGATGTTTCTTTTGAGGTGAAGCGCGGCTCTTTTACATCTATAATAGGTAAAAATGGCAGTGGAAAAACAACGCTTGCAAACTGTATAGCATCTCAGAGAAAATACGGCGGTTCTATATCGCTCGGCAATACCAGTATGCTTGACATTTCTCCATGTGACCGAGCAAGAATCATGGCATATCTGCCGCAATCGCTACCCTCTCCCAACATCAGTGTATACGACCTTGTAACGCTTGGACGCAGTCCACACACTTCGCTTGGCGCAAAGCTAAATAAAAGCGATATAGAGTCAATTGACAATGCTCTTGCGGTTACAGGTATGACAATGCTTTCAAATAGAATGGTACCTTCTCTTTCAGGTGGAGAAAAGCAACGCGCCTTTCTTGCAATGACGCTTGCACAGAATACTGACATTCTATTACTTGACGAGCCAACAGCACATATGGATATGCATGTAGCCGCAGAATTTACAGAACTATTAAACAGACTTGGCAAAACGCTGATTGTTATAATGCATGATCTTTCTCTTGCTATTAAATACGCTGACAATGTGCTTATACTTGATAGTGGCAAACAAATTTTCTTTGGATCAAAGAAAGACTTGCTTGTAACTGACACTATTGAAAAAAACTTCAATGTACGAAAAATAGAAAACGATGGGGAGATTATTTTCACGGTATGAAGCCAACAAAAAATTCAAAGGAATTGAAAAAAAGCGCGATATCAGTTGCAAAGATGCGCGAAAGCGATGCATATACTATTGCCAATCTTGTTGATTCAAAGGAGCTTATGTACCGCGCCGCTATGGGAATTTACAACTCAGCAAAGTGGTATGGCAATATAGCAATCGTATGCGGTAGCGGAAACAATGCCGGGGACGGCTATGCCCTCTCGTGCATACTGGCGGACAATGGAATTAAATCAACACTTATACGTATTTCTGAAAAATTTTCTGATGACGGAAAATACTATTTTGATTTAGCAATGAAAAAGGGAGTATGTGACCGTCAGTATTCAGATCTTGATGATTATGACATTATCGTTGACTGCCTACTTGGAACAGGTTTTAGCGGCGAACCGCGCGGCACATATGCAGATGCAATAAATGCGATAAACAACAGCGGCGCTTTTGTTGTATCCGCCGACATCAACAGCGGTCTTAATGGGGATACAGGAGAAGCCGTTCTTGCGGTTAAGTCAGATCTCACCGTTTCAATCGGCTATTACAAAACCGGAATGTTTTTAGGCGATGCACCGTCACTTATCGGTGAACTTGTAAATGTAGATATCGGAATCGTACTTATATAAAAATCTCCGAGCGCTGCTCGGAGATTTTTAATGCGGTCTGAAGTTTTCAAATATGTAAGTTGAAAATGATTTGCGCCCTTCTTTAAGTTCTTTTTGATTTTTGAGTGTCCAGCACACAGGAAAAGCACCAAGCTTTGTAACAAGGCGGCGCATAGGATGAGAGGCGTAGGTATGTTCGTATGCAACGAAATCAGGACGTGAAAGAAAATTAAAAAGCATACAGCCAAGCATACGTTTATAAACAGCCTCGCCTTTGAAAGTTGTCGCAAGCTGACCACGACAAATATCTTTTCTGTGTTTGCGATACCACATAGGAACTTGTGGGAAAAATGACTGGATAAAGTATTCACCTTTATACTTTGACAGTATTCTATCTGCAGCTTCGCACAGTGCGCGAGAATTGCCGCACACCTTAAACTCAATAAGTAGCGGAACTCTGCCGTTGACAACTTCAAGACATTCGTCAAGTGTTGGGATATTTTCATCTGTATTGCCAAGACGGAGCTTTTTTAATTCCGAAAGCGTTTTATCCTCGATTTTCCCATCAACACCGCACATTCGCTTGAGCGTGTCATCATGGAATACAACAACTTCGCCATCAGAAGTCAAGTGAATATCATTTTCAATTATGTACCCCTGCTCTACCGCCGCAAAAAATGCGGCGATTGAGTTTTCGGGTATCTTTTTATTTATATTGTGAAGTCCGCGATGTGCAATAAATCTGCCATTTAAAACCTCGCGCGCCGGATGGCGGCGAGGTGCAGGAAAGATCAAAAACAGAAAAAGCAGTAATATCGCTATAGCCACCGCGATAATAACGAATGCAATTTGCAAAATCAGTCCTCCGAGTTGAAATTCTCAAGCATTGCGGCTTTGCGCTGTGGCTTTGAATCGCCATGCTTTACAAACAGCATTGTGACAAAAGAAAGCAACGAAAACAACACTGCATATGGGAACAAAATAGAATATCCCCAGCCAAGATTGTCAATAAGGAATCCGGAAAGAAGTGGTGTTGTTATCTGAGCCGCCATAGAAAATGTATAATAAAAACCTGTGTATTTGCCGACATCTGCACCACTGCACATCTCGACCACCATGGGAAAAGAATTGACATTTATCGCCGCCCAACCTATGCCTACCAATCCGAATATGGCATACATTAGCGGAGTCTGTGATTTAATAAATACTGCGGCAAAATAGCATCCTGTCATAAGAAGTATACCGACAAGTACAGTCTTCTTTCTGCCAAGATTGCTTGACAGAAATCCGAGCGGAACAAATGCGATTATGGCAGCTATGGTTGCCATAAGCAAATATCCCGACGATGTGCCAAGGTCGGTTCCCCATACTTCATAGCAATACCGTGAAAATGCAGTAGTAACAGCATTGTACGCCATAAACCAAAGGAATACCGATAAAAGAATAAACACAAGGCTGAATGCTACAGGACGAGAAAGTTTTTCCTTTGACGAAGTTTCTTTCTGTTTTTCATCAACAACATGCGGTAGCTCATTCTCGTTTACAACGCATACCATTATAATAACAGAAACCAGCATAAATCCGGCAACGACCAAAAACACCGGCATAAATGGTTGGTCCGCCGCATATACCTTCTCACCGCTTTCGCTGACATTGCTCTTTAACATAAACATCATGACAACCGTTGAAAAGATTGCGCCGATATATCCAACAAGATTTATCACTGCGTTCGCCTTACTGCGAAGCGGTTTTTCGGTAACATCCGGCATATATGCAACCGCCGGGGTACGGTATGTTGCCATGACTACAAGCAACGCCATAAGCGTAAACATAAATCCCCAGAAGTTTCTCACCTCTGTAAAAATACCAAGCACAGTTACAAGGCAAACTGCAACAAGCGTGCCAAACAGAATATACGGTGTTCGTTTGCCGAGCTTGGTACGGGTTTTATC
The DNA here is from genome assembly GCA_017399305.1 of Clostridia bacterium. Lineage (GTDB taxonomy): Bacteria > Bacillota > Clostridia > Oscillospirales > CAG-272 > UMGS902. Next base: position 46,628 of record JAFQDK010000023.1, on the reverse strand, counting down.
AGATAACGTGCCAAACAGAGGCAACATAAATATAGCAAGCACATTATCAATAGACATTATTGCATTGGCGGCAAAGGTTTCAAGCCCAAAAACGTTTTCGAGCAAAAACGGAACAACCTGATCATAAAACTGCCAGAATGCAAGTATAGACATAAAAGCAAAGCCTATAAGCACGGTACGATTGTAATTTAGCTTCATATCTGCCTCCACTAAAAGGTATATAAATAGTATAACATAAAATCACCATGTTTTATCTTGTTTTTTTAAAAAACTTAAGACATCATTTTAGATACACATTATTGACAAAGTATATCCTTGGTGATAAAATATAAAAGTTGGAGGTATGGAAAATGAAACTAAAGCTTGCACCTTATCGTTTGGTGCTTTTCTACTTTTGCTTCTTTTTTGCAGATCTATTATTATCCGAATTAACAGTTCGCTTCTTTACACTTGGATTTATGGCCGGCTTTCCCGGTTATGTGATCCTTTTTTCTATAAGTATCGCTTTTATTTTCGCTACAATTTGTTCTGCGCTGAAACCTAAAGCAAGAAAAATAGTATCTTTTGTTATCTCTTCTCTGGCTTTTATTATCTACGCTGTTCAACTTGTATACCACCGTTTCTGCGATGCATTTATGTCTATCGCACAAATTGGCATGGGTGGTGCGGCACTGACAACTTTTGGTGCAGCAGCGTTTCTTAAAACACTTGAAAGTCTTGGAGGGCTGATACTTCTTATACTGCCTATTATTGCACTCATAATTCTAACAAAAAAAGGCAAGCCTACAGGAGAAAAAACTTCTTTTAAACTTTTGCTTATAAATGTTGTTCTGTTCTTTGCATTGCATTTCGGTGTAGTGCTTTGTTTACCAATTGTCGGAACACACATTTACTCGCCTTTTGACATTTACCACGACACTTTTGTACTCGAAAAAAGCATTAAGAATTTTGGCATTCTTTCAACGCTACGTCTTGAGATACGCACCATCTTTTTCGGTTCTAGTGAAAGTGAACTTATTATACTCCCTCCCGTAACAACCGAATCAGACAGTTCGCAGACCTCTGAAAACTCACAAACTTCTGAGATCACAGAAAGTACAGAGCCGTATCAGACCGAAGAAATTTCTCCCGAAGAAAAGTATGGCCTAAACCAATCCGACATTGACTTTGCAAAATTGGCAGCCAGCTCGGTCGATGAAGATATCAAACTGCTTCACACTTATTTTGACACCATCCAACCAACAAACAAAAACGAATATACGGGCATGTTTGAGGGATATAACCTCATACTCATCAACTGTGAGTCTTTCTCGCATCACGTTATTGACGAAGAACGTACTCCTATGCTCTATAAAATGATGACGGAAGGCTTCATTTTCACCGACTATTACAACACGATTTGTGACAACACTTCAAACGGCGAATATGCATTGCTCACAGGGCTTATCCCCGACACATCATTGCTTGGTAAGGGATGGAAAACGTTCTACAACTACAATAGTTCTACCGCTTCGAAAGAAAACCTCTTACCTTTCTGCCTTGGCAATCAATTTGAATCAATCGGTGTTGATGCCTATGCAATTCACAATCATACTGCAAGCTATTATGGCAGAAACAAGACTCACCCCAACATGGGATATGAGTTTATAGCTTTCAAGCAGGGCCTCAAAGTTGTTGACACATATCCGACATCCGATGTGAGCATGATGGAGCAAGCACTACCAATGCTACTTGAGCCAAACGAAAACGGTGAAATAGAACAGTTCCATGCATATTTTCTGACGTTTAGCGGACATATGCCGTATAGTTTCAGCGAGGAATATAACGATATTGCCGCAAAAAATGCTCCGCTTGTTGCCGATCTCTCATATTCCAACAAAGTAAGGGCATACGTCGCTTGTCAGCTTGAACTTGAGTTTGCGGTTGAATACCTTGTCGAACAGCTTGAAGCAGCGGGTGTGCTTGACAAAACACTAATTGCTTTGACAAACGACCATTATCCATATCCACTTGGCGTTGAGCTGCTGGGAGAACTTGCCGAAGAAGAGCTTGACCCTCACTTTGACAAATACCGCTCAAAGTTTTTGCTTTGGTCGCCATCTATCAAGGAGCCGATCATTGTTGACGAACCCTGCTGTTCGCTTGATATGTTGCCAACATTATCAAACCTGATGGGTATTGAGTATGAGTCACGGCTTTTGGCAGGCAGAGATATTTTCTCAGACGCCGAGCCTATTGCAATTCTCGCCGACCGCAGTTTTGTAACCGAAAAAGTATTCTACAACTGTGAAAGCGATGAAGTTATCCTACGCGACGGTATTGAGGAACTGCCTGAAGGGTATATTGAAAACCTGCAGATAATAGTCAAAAATCACTTTACCGCATCTGAAGAAATACTCTATAAAGATTATTATCGCTTGTTATATGAAGAATAGTTCGTTGCCACAATGTTTTTACATTGTGGCAGTTCTATTGTTATTGCTTTTATCTGTAACATGGTGTATAATATATGTCACAATTATGTAACGGAGGATATGTTTTGAAAACTACGCATATTGGATTTTTAAGCATAGCGCTTTGTATTATCCTTTCTATATCTGTTTTCGCTGCACGAGATGTTTCGTTTGAGAATAATCTCGCCGCCGATCTGCGCGAACTTGGGCTTTTCAGTGGTGTTTCCGCTGATGATTTCGACCTTGATCGAGCGCCTACACGAACTGAAGTTCTTGTAATGCTGATAAGAGTTCTCGGCGAAGAAGACGAGGCGCTTTCGGGTACATGGTCGCATCCCTTCAACGATGTTGCACCATGGGCAGATCCTTATGTTGGATATGCATACACAAACGGACTTACTCAAGGTGTTTCTTCAACAAGATTTGGCACGGGAAACGCCGGTGTCGCTACATATCTTACATTTATGCTGCGTGCGCTTGGCTATTCTGATGCAAACAACAAGGATTTCCCTTGGGATAATCCATATGTTCTCGCTAAAAGCGTTGGAATAATGCCTGACTTTATCGACACTGAAAACTTTTGGAGAGCAGATATTGTATCAATCTCTTATGCGGCCCTCGGTGCAAAGCTAAAAGGCAGCAACCAGACCCTTGCCGAAAAACTGATGGCTGCCGGCACATTCACTGTGGAAGCATACCGTGAATACTATCATCCGACGAAGCTTAACAATCCTCCTCAAAGAAAGCCTGACAAAGAAGAAGTAACCGGAATTCTTACTTCTGCCGAAATTTATGAAAAATGCTCGCCGGCAGTATTCTATATTGAAATTTATAATGCAAGCGGAACTGCCATAGGCAGTGGCAGCGGTTTCTTTATCAACGGAAGCGGCATGGCTGTCACAAACCATCATGTAATTGATGAAGCCGCAAGTGCTAAAGCGATTCTCGCCGGTTCCGGCGAAACATACAACATTTCCGGCGTATATGACTATGACGAGAACGGCGACTGGGCAATCATTCAGGTTGCCGGAAGCGATAAGGAATTTCCGACACTTTCAATCTCAACAGCTCCTGTTGCCGGAGGTGAAAACATATTTACAATCGGAAGTCCTCAAGGATTGCAGAACTCTATCTCAACCGGCGTTGTATCCAACCCCAGCAGAATTATTGAGGGGACCGAATATATTCAGATAACAGCCCCCATCTCGCCCGGTTCCAGCGGCGGCGCGCTTATCAATGAATTAGGTCAGGTTATTGGCATTACTTCAGCTACTTTAGAAAGCGGACAAAGTCTTAACTTTGCACGTCCGATTTCCTGCATCACAAATGCCAATAAATCAATCCTCACTCCCCTGCCCTTAAAGCAAAAGCCGGCCGGGGCTACCACTCAACCAACATGGTCAAAGCTGAAAGACAATTTAAAAACATACGGCGAATACTCTCATGAATACAGCACCTACTCATTCTCTAAGACAGTTGATTCTGACTATTATCAAGTAGCATATGACCTTGAATATGACGAAATATCAATTGGCGGTATTCTCACATTAGATGGCGGAAAAGTATATATTTATATCTCTATCAAAGAAACCGGCAACCCATATGTCCTGTGTTCGGTTGAACTTGAGAATGGCTATGAGGTGAATGGAGGCGGATACATAAACGCAGCTACATTCAACGAATCAACAACCGTGTCACTTTCGGAATATGACGGCACTGAAAATGACAAGCCATATTTCCTATCAATTCTCTCCGGCGCAGCAACCGGTTTCTTGCTCGGATACGACGAATACTTTGTTGGATCATACAACAGCGTTACCGCAGCTGACCTCGGTTTTAAGGCAATTAGATAAACAAAAAATCCCGAAATTATTTTCGGGATTTTTTTGTTGCTATTAAAGTTACAATGGCTGTAAAAAGTATTCCGCAAAGCACGCCAAAGCTATCGAGAAATACATCTGCAACAAGCGGACCGCGCCCAGGCACAAATGCTTGATGTATCTCATCGCTTGCCGCGTAGAGAGCACCGCACAAAAGCGGTATGCAAATATGCCATATCCATGTTTGCTCTTTATAAAAGAACGAAAATGAAATCAGTGTACCAAGTACCGCATATATGCAAAAATGAGCTATTTTGCGTACCACATGGTCAACTAAAGAAAGCGCTGCTTCTTTATCATTTTGGGAAAGGGTCTCAAAACCTTTGAAGAACAACGGCGTAATAACATCAGAAATGCCGCCGCTTCTATCCGCCGAAACCGTTGCAGGTTCATTGGACATGGAAAATATCCATGCCGCCCAAACGAAACTTAAAACAACGAAAACAGCCAGTATTTTTTTGGATCTATACAGTCTTACTTTTTGCATCGCTGATTATAACCGTCCTCATAAATCTTCTCGACCTTACCTGTCATTATCTTTCCTGTAAGACGGCAGATATATTTAGAGTATGCCACTTTAGACATTTCTTTAAGTTTTTCAGGATCATCCATGAGTTTTTGTATAGCCTCAGCAAGATTGGATGCGCTCTTTTGCGGTATGATATAACCATTCTTGCCGTTCTCAATGATAAATGCATTTCCGCCGTAATCAGTTGCTATCGCAGGTTTTGCAAGGCTCATGGCTTCGATAAGTGCCATACTTGTCGCCTCGGTGCCGAACGAACAATTAATGATGACATCCATAGCTTTGATATAAGGCGCAACATCGCTGACAAATCCGGGAAAGATAATGCTGTCGGTTAGACCATACTCAGCAGTTTTTTCTTTTAGCTGCTGTTCTGTTGCTCCCGTGCCGATAATGAGCACTTTCAAGTTATTTACGCCACGTTCACGAAGGATTCTCGCAGCTTCGATAAGATAGATATGACCTTTAACTTCTTCGAGTCTTGCGGACATACCAACAACGAAATCATCAACATTGATACCAAGTTGCAAACGAAGTGATGTTATCTCGTCAGGACCAACTTCACGAAGTGGCTCAGCGCCGTTGATAACAACTTCTATCTTCTTAGGATTAGCTCCCATTGCGGTGAGGTTATCTTTAGTTGACTCCGATACAGATATCATCTGTGTGGAAAGAGTATTATTTATAAAGCCGCAAATGTTACGGAATGGGAACTTAGTTAGTATCGGACGCGGTGCAAATGTAGAATGACGTGTATGTATGCGTACACGTACACCTGCAAAAAATGCGCCAAGGCGCGCCGAAAACGCCGCATGCGTATGCACAATATCGGGCTTCTCGCGCTTGAAAATCTTTACATACTCATTTATTGCGCCAATATCCAATGATTTGTCAGCACCGCCTTTAGTGCATATATGTTCAAACCCAAGAGCATCTATGCGCGGAATAAGCGCGCTGCCCTCAGGCAACACCACCTTGACATCAAATCGACTGCGATTGATATTGCGAAGAGTGGTGAGCAGCACTGTGCCCGCACCACCGATATTTGTATCGCTGATAACATGAATTACTTTAATCATTTTTTCCTCTTTTTAAAACAGTACGAATTTCGGAAGGAGCAAGAATAAGGACAACCACGCCATAAACAAACACACCAACGCCACCTGCAATGATGATTCTCAATATGTCGACACCAATTGCAAGTTTTGTATCAAGAAAATATACGCATACGCTCATAACAGCAGTTGCAACAACTGATTTCAGCATATCGACAAAATCATTTGCATGAAGCAAAGTGCCGCTACGCGAAATGAGAATATAATTAATCACAGTACACACAGCAATAGTTATCGAAGAAGCAAGTGCGATTCCGTCAAAACCAATTGTTTCAACTAAAATCGTAACCACAACCACGTTTACACAGATTGCGGCGACTGAAGCAAGCATAGGTGCTTTTACCTTTTGCATAGCGAAAAACAATTTTGTGAGCACTTCGTTTGCAGACATAAACGGAATGCCGAGCGCAAGCAAGCGAAGAACCGATGCGGTCATCTCAGCGTCATGCGCAGTAAATTCCCCACGCATATATATTGCGCGAATGATCGGTTCTGCAAGAATGAATATACCCGCTGCAAGCGGAATCATAATATAAAGCAATATCTTAACAGAAGATCCCGCAAAGGCGCGCGCCCCTTCGCTATCTCCGCTTGCTTCAGAGCGGGAAAGTTTTGGGAACAGCAGATTTGTTGCAACAAACGAAAATACTCCAACAATAATTATATAGAGATTGTTCGCGTAATTTACCATGCTAATTGCACTGCCGCCCTCAAATCCTGAAGCAAATCTCGTATTGATAACATTGCAAACAGGCTGAAGCCATGAACAAACCAAAATAGGCACAGCCATTTTTAGTGCGCGGATGATATAAGTATCATTGAATTTCAATGTAGGCTTGAATCTGAAGCCGAGTTTGTGTGCCGCAGGAGCCTGAATTGCCGCTTGTAGAAACCATCCAACCACAAGTGCAAGTGAAAGCCCCCACACACCAAAAGAATCGCTCAGCGTATAAAAATACAATACCATAACAAGATTTGATACAAGGCTCATCACCGCAGGTAGCATATACTTCTCATAAGACTGAAGGATACCGACATAACAATATGCGATGCCAGTAAAAATTATCATCGGAAACATCAAGCGGCTTAACGATGCCGCAAGTGCTTTCACCTCGCCGTCAAGTTTTGGAGCAAGAAAAGACACAAGCGGCGAAGAAAACAGTATTCCGCATACCGAAATCAAAACGGCAATCCAAAGAATAAGATTAAAATATCTATTTGCGAAAGCAAAGGCACTCTCCTTGCCTTGCTTCACAAGCAGTTCATTGAAAATAGGAATAAACGCCGCGGTCACAACGCCGCCAAGAGCAAAATCAAAAAGTGTAAGTGGAAGTCGACTTGCAGCTTCATAGGCAACAGCATCCATAGTCGTGCCAAAATTTGATGCAAGCAACATATTTCTCAGCATACCCAGTACTTTAGCAAATAGTGTCACAAACACCATAAGCATCGCAGTAGATGCAATGCGCTTTTCTGCATTCTGCATAGTCACACCTCCTAAAAAGTCTATCATATAGTATACCACATATCTCTTTAAAAGGCAACAGTGGCATATCTCAAACTTCGTTTAAAAAAATTTTTAAATTTTGCATTTTTATACTTGACTTGTCGAGTTTTGTGTGATATACTTATCAAGTGCTTAAATCTGGGTGTGGCGCAGTTGGTAGCGCGCTACCTTGGGGTGGTAGAGGCCGCAAGTTCAAGTCTTGTCACTCAGACCAGCATAAAAACGGAGTACTTTTGTACTCCGTTTTTTGCATTTCTACATGACACTTGTGTATTCTGTAGGGAGACCTTGCAAGTCACTCAGACCTAATAAAAAAGGTATTCGCAATGCGAATACCTTTTTTATATTTCAATACCAATGGGGCAATGGTCACTCCCCATAACATCAGTAAGAATAAAGCTATCTTTTACTTTATCAAGCATGCGGTCTGATACCACAAAATAATCAATACGCCACCCTGCATTCTTTTCTCTTGCGTGAAACATATAGCTCCACCATGAATATGTCACCTTTTCAGGATAAAGAGCGCGGAATGTATCTTTGAATCCACTATCAAGCAATTGAGTAAACTTTGCGCGCTCTTCGTCCGTGAATCCTGCACTTTCGTGATTTGTTTTAGGATTCTTCAGGTCTATCTCCTCGTGTGCAACATTAAGATCTCCACAATATATCACAGGCTTCTTTGAATCGAGTACCATGATATACTCACGAATAGCATCCTCCCACTGCATGCGATAATCAAGACGTTCCAGTTCCCTCTTTGAATTTGGAGTATATACGCAAAGCAAATAGAAATCGTCATATTCTAATGTAATTGCCCTGCCCTCGTTATCATGCTCCGAAATGCCAATACCATACTTTACACTAAGCGGCTCATGTTTGGTAAACACCGCTGTCCCGGAATATCCTTTTTTCTCTGCACTGTACCAATACTGAAAATAACCTTTAGGGTCAAATGTAGCTTGCCCCGGTTGCATTTTTGTTTCCTGCAGGCAAAAAAAGTCAGCATCCTGTGCATAGAAAAAATCCGCAAATCCCTTTTCAAGGCATGCTCTAAATCCGTTTACATTCCAAGAAATAAATTTCAAAACAATTCCTCCGTATAAACATTTTAACTGTCTTAAGTGTATCATAAAACACTGCAGTTTGACAAGATGCTGATAAACAAAAAGTGCTATCCGAAGATAGCACTTTTTTTATGTTTTACTGCTGGGTTACGCTGTCAAATTCAGCGGATACGGTTGCAAAGTTGGCATCAGCCTTTACAGCCTCAGTATGTACAAGGTGTACACCGTTGGTAGCGATAAGTTCATGAGTATCCTGAAGAACATCAGCATACATACCGATTGTACCACCGAGCCAGTTAATGGTTGCGCCATCACTGGTACCAACAGAAGTAGCACCGTAAATGTTGGTAACATTTGCATTATCAGTAACATTTACAATTACATTACCGCTGGTGAAGGGCTTGTTGCAAGGTGTGAGGTAAAGTCTTGTTACAAGAGCATCACCGCCGATGTTGATTGTAGCAGTACCTGTGTTAACAGCATTCTCAATCTGACGAGAGTATGCACCGATAGAGAAGTTAATACCACTATTAACTGTGATGTTAACATCTGCATCAGTTTCTACAGGAGGCAGTTCGCCGCCAACAACAACAGGCTGACCGTTCTGGTAACCGCCAAGGATACCAAATGCGTTTGCGAAAGAAGAACCGTTGAAGTCAAGGCTCATGCTGGTCATAGTAACGCCGGTATCAATGGTGATAGGATAGTGGTTAGCAATGAAGAAGAGGAAGTTGCCAAGAAGTGTGAAGTCAACATCGCGTACAACATATTCACCGGAACATACGAAACGGCAAGCCATTGCTGCGAACTCAGCACCAGCATCGCGGTAATCTACACCATCATAATTGGAGGTAATGGTTACAGTACCCTCAAATGTTTCGGTGTAAACAAAAGTAGTGTCAAGCATAAAGTAATCACAGATTACGACTGTACAATCCTTGGTAAGGTCGAGGCAATCAAGTGCTGCAGCAAGATTACTTACAGGGCTGTCAGCAGAAGAACCGTTACCTTTTCCACCGGTTGCAAGATATACAACAGTTGCATCGGTATAGGGCTCAAGCTCAACTACCTCTTCGGTAGTTTCAGGAGCCTCGGTAGTGGTAACTTCAGGATCATCAGTTTCGGGTGCATCGGTTTCAGGAGCATCGGTATTTGCAGGTGCATCTGCAGTAGTAACAGCATCAGCAGTTGTTGTTGCGGGTGTAGTTTCACCACAGGCAACGAGCATCACGAGCATTAAAGAAAGCGCGAGCAAGATAGCTAATGTTTTTTTCATAATTCTTTTCTCCTTATTATGAATTAGAATTCTATAATAGAATACACTATTTTTTCACATTTGTAAATGCATTTTTCGGTATTTTTGTATTTTTAAGTTATTTTAATTGCTATTGTCCAAATTATAGGACAGCAAAAATGATATCATACAAACAAACGGAGGGTAAAATATGAGCTATATCAATACATATACGAAAAAACTTTTTGACCCGCTTGCACCTGATGTAGATTCAATTGATATCATAGATATTGCACACGCACTTTCGCTGACATGCAGAGCAAACGGTCATTTCCCCATTTTCTATTCTGTTGCACAACACAGCATAAACTGCATGAATGAAGCAATCGCACGCGGATACTCGAAAAAAGTCCAGCTTGGATGCCTGTTGCATGATGCAAGCGAAGCCTATATGTCAGACATCACAAGACCAGTCAAGAAGAATCTTGCAAACTATATTCAATATGAAAAAGTTTTACAGGACAAAATTTTTGAAAAATGGGGGCTTTCAGCCTTAAACATCGGCGAATGTAACAAGATCACAGATATAGATGACGCTATTCTTTATTATGAATTCGTCGACCTCATGGATGAAAGACTTTTTGAAACCAAGCCTATGATATATTCTAATCCGCAATTTATCACCGAGGATTTTTCAGCAGTAGAAAACAAATTCATAAAATGCTTTGAAAGATTAACAAGACAATAAAAAGAAGTCACGAAAGTGACTTCTTTTTATTGTCTATACTTATCAAAGCCGTTTGAGTATTTTACTTCGCCGATATTTGATAGCCACATTGCTTCAACTCCGTCAAGACTTTCAACAAGTGCCATTCCATCCTCGTATGTCATGCAAAAAAGTGCGGTAGAAAGTGCATCGCCAAGTGCACTGTTATCGCATATCACCGATACGGAACGAAAATTCTCACTTGGCATAAGGGTTTCAGGATCAATGATATGATGATACTGTTTTCCGTCAACTATATAATACCGTTGATATGATCCGCTGGTTACCACCGTTTCTCCGGCAAGAGAAAGATATTCAATATATGCATCGTCCTCACCGGTTGCATCAGGATTTTCAAGTCCGACTGTCCATTTTTCTCCATCAGCTTTTGCTCCAACTGTGCGGACATTGCCTCCCACATTGAGAATATATCCGGTATATCCGTTATCCTCAAGCCATTTTGCAACCATTTCTGTCGCATATCCTTTTGCCAATGCACCTACATCAATTGACATTTCGCTATCAGCAAGCTCAACAGTGCTGTTCTCGCGATCAATTATAATTTTCTCAATGTCTGTATGATCTGCTGCCTTTACAAGTCTTTCCATTGGCGGAAGGGTTGCTTTTTCAGGATGGTTTGAGCCGATAGTTCTATGATCATGCCATATAGAAAGCACACTGCCCATAGCAACATTGGTCTTGCCGCCAGTCATGGCATAAACCTCTTTAGCATATTCGAGAAGGTCGATTATTCTTTCGTCAACTTCAACAGCGCCGTCTGTGGTATTTACGGTATAAAGATTGTTTATTCCGTCATAGCGATTATATATTGTATATAGCTGATGATAATCTTTGAGCATAGTTTCAATCTCACCGCACACCTCATCAAAACTATCTTTGCTATCTGCATATCCGGTTACAGTTGTAACTGTATCAAAATAGTCAAAATAATAATTTGTAAATTTTTCGGGTGACTTGCTGCACGAAGTTAAAACACATGTGATTAAAAACAATAATAATACTTTTTTCATTCTACAATTTAAAACAAAAGGGATGCTATCTGCATCCCTTTTTAATTCTCAAGCAATTATTTTGCTGCCTTAACTGCCGCATTTACGATATCGCTAACTGCGATGGTGCAACCAGCAGTCTGGAGGGACTCTACGCCGTAACCGTCAACCACAAGAGCTGCGATCTCATCAGCGGTCTTACCTGCACACGCTGCATTAAATGCTGCTGCCTGCTCAAACCACTCTTTTTCAGCACCTCCGTAAGAAACCATACCGTATGCTGCCCCCTGCTCTTTCTTGGTAGTAATAGCAGCACCGCTCTCGCCAACAGTAGCGCCCTTTACATCAAATGCAACAGCAGATGTTGCAACATCAGTATCGCAAACTACAACCTTATTATCAGCATTCTTTGCTGCAGCAACTGCAGTAATCTCGATTTCAATAGAACCATTTGCATCTTCAGTCGCATTAGTGTTACTTACAGACGAAACAATGCCAACGCCAAGCGTATCGTTTGCAGTTGCAGTGGAAACTACCGCGTTATTAACAGCTTTTTCAAGTGCGAAAATGAAATCAGAAACACCAATTGTACAGCCTGCCGCCATAACATCATCAGTGCCGTTATAGCTATTCTCGCCAAGGAGAGCCTTTACTTCTTCTGCAGTCTTGCCTACTGCAACAGATTCAAATGCATCTACCTGCTCAAACCACTCTTTAACAACACCATCACCGTTAACGTCGTTACCGAAAGCAGCCATGTTATAGTCAGCACCAAGCTCATACTTTGTCTTAAAGCCAGCTACTGCAACAGCTTCGCCCGCGGAGGTATACTCAACAGTGCAGTCCGCAGTATCAATCTCACATTTTACAATTTTGCCGTCTTTATCTACAAGAACAGCGGCAACGGTTGCAATAGTCTCACCCTTACCGGTGGTGTCACCGTCAGCAGAGGTTGCAGCCTCATTGTAAGCATATACGCCCATGCCAAACTTGAGTTCCTCGACTTTTTCGCCACATGCTGTAAAGGATATTGCGGTGAGAAGCATAAGAGCCACAAGAACTACGCTAAAAAATTTTTTCATACCTGATCTCCTTGAATGATATTTATTTAACGTTTTATTCAAACATCATAATTATGCCATAAAATGCCCTGTTTGTCAACACTTATTAAACTGTTTCATCAAAAGCGCTCCTGCAATGCCGATAAATACTCCGGCAAGCGTTCCGCTGATTGCAAGAACCAACATATAATATGCTATTTCGGCAGTTTCAAGCAATACCATTGCGACAAGTATCTGACCGAGATTGTGCATTACACCTCCGATGATGCTGACACCTACCTCGGAAAATAGATTTATCCGCTTAAACAGACACATGAAAGCAAGGCTAAGTGCCGCACCAGCAAGGCTATATATAAGCATTACAGGATTACCGAAAAACAATGTTGACAATAACATTCGTACGCCAGAGACCGCTGCCGCCTCTTTAACACCATATTTATACAACACGAACAGTATAACAATATTAGGAAGCCCGACCTTTATGCCCGGAACCGCAGCATATATCGGCGGTAGCAGAAATTCAACATATGAAAGCATAAGTGCAAGCGCACTTACAAGCGCCAGAGATGTAAGTTTCTTAGTTCTCATATATCTCTCCTATGCTGCTGCATCCAAAGACATTTCAGTCTTTTTTGACTCTATCTTAATGACAAGTTTGTGCGGTAGGCACACTATAGTTTCACCTACATGCTTTATGGGGGCATGGTCGACACAAATACCGTCGGGGCAATCCGCCTCGCTTATATACACTACTCCGTCTTTAATTACAAGTGTATTTACCCCACTTTCAGTTGTAATCACAGTTTTCAGCTCTGCATCAAGCGGATAACGTGACACCTCTTTTCCATCGATTATAACAGCAGCAATGTCACCCTCGCTCTTCAGCATTGTAAACAGCAAAAATCCTGCCGCTGCAAGCAGCAGCAGGATCCCTGCAAGAATTATGTCGTTACGCGTTTTGTTCTTCATACTTTACGTATCCTGTGATATAATCAACATTTTTAATGCAATGGGTGGGACAGTTATTTACGCAAATGTCACATCCTACACATTTATCATAATCAATTATCGCCAGGTTATTCATAACTGTAATTGCTTTTTCGGGGCAATTAAGCTCACACTTTTTACAACCGATACAAGCGTTTGTACAATTCTTTCTCGCAACAGCACCCTTTTCTTTATTGTTGCAAAGCACAACGGTCTTGCTGTCACGCGGTTTGAGAGTAATCACATTCTTAGGACAGATTTTTGCACACATACCACATCCGATACAAGCACGGCTGTCAACATGAGCAATACCATCCTGAATGCAGATTGCATCTGCAATACATACTTCTGCACAGTCACCGCATCCAAGGCAACCGAAATTACAGGCATTGGGACCGCCATAGAGTAATGCAACTGCGCGGCAATTGCTAACGCCTGAATACTCCGCCTTTCTGGGAGCGGCTTCACAAGTACCGTTACAATGCACTACCGCAACGCTCGGTTCCTTGACATCGGGTTCTTCAACCTCAATACCAAGAACCTCAGAAATCTGCTCAACAACATCCATCGCACCGGGGATACAGAGATTTGCCTTTGCTTTTCCTTCAACAATTGCTTTTGCATATCCGTCACATCCGGCATAGCCGCAAGCACCGCAATTTGCCCCAGGAAGACAAGCACGGACCTTAGTATAAGTTTCATCTTCTTTTACGCCAAAGAAATGCGATGCAAGTACCAAAAGAATGCTTGCCGCAAGTCCGATTACCGCAACAACAAGAAGGGCTGTAACAATATCAATTATCATAAGTGTCCCCTCCTTATCCTACGATGCCGTTAAAGCCAAAGAAAGCAAGTGAAACAAAGGATGCCGCTATAAGTGTAACCGGCAAACCTCTGAGGCTTTCGGGAATGACTTTATCATCTATGTAAGAACGAATACCGCAGAATAATACCATTGCCAGCAAAAATCCGAGTCCGCAACCGAGCGAACTAACCATTGACTCAACAAAGTTATATCCGTCATTTATATTATTGATAGTTACGCCAAGCACCGCACAGTTTGTAGTAATAAGAGGCAGATATACACCAAGGCTCTTATGAAGTGCGGGAATAAACTTTTTGAGAACGATCTCAGTAAACTGAACAAGCGCCGCAATAATAAGAATAAACACGATTGTACGCATGTACTCAAGTTCAAATCTTACAAGTACATATGTATATATGGGCCATGTTGCAGCAGTTGCCATAAGCATAACAAGTGTAACGGAAATGCCCATACCTGTTGCCTGATTAAGTTTTTTGGATACACCGAGGAAGGGGCAAATTCCAAGGAACTGACGCAGAACGTAGTTATTTACGAGTACGGACGACATCAGAATGATAACAAACTTCTGAAAATCCATTTAACCTTCCTCCTTTGCTGTATTTTCACATGTTCCTTTAGAGCAGATACCTGCAGAGGGGCAACCCTCACATCCAAAGGACTTTTTCTTGATAAGTTTTCCGTTGGTAAGCTTGTTTACAACCGCAATAAGAATGCCGTAAACCATCATACCGCCGGGGGCTTCTTTCATTACACTAATAGGATTATCATAAAGGAACGGTACAGGGATACCTGCAAAAGTACCGCTGCCAAGCACCTCACGGATAGTTGCCATTGCAAGAAGCGCCAGCGTGAAACCAATACCCATGCCAATGCCATCAAGGGCAGATTTGCCAACAGTGTTCTTGCCTGCAAACATCTCTGCTCTGCCAAGAATGATACAGTTTACAGTGATGAGCGCAAGATACACACCAAGCATATCATACATATCAGGGAGAAAGGCGTGCATAAACATCTCTACCAATGTAACAAATCCTGCAATAACAACGATATAGCAAGGAATACGTACTTCATCCGGAATAACCTTGCGGAGCAAGGAAATAATAACGTTTGAACAAATAAGTACCGCTGCGGCTGCAAGTCCCATGCCGAGTGCGCCTATAACAGACGTTGATGTTGCAAGTGTGGGACATGTACCGAGAATGAGTACAAAAACAGGATTCTCAAGGAGAATACCCTTGAAAAGTATGGACCAATTACTTTGTTTTTTCATTTAGGCTTCCCCTTTCAGAATATTTACCGCTTCAAACACGCGAGAAATTGCAGTGGTATAACCGTTTGTGGTTATAGTAGCACCTGCAATAGCATCAATATCTTTATAGGTTTCTGCAGTCTTGCCGTTGAACTGAGTATAGAACGATGCATCAGCACACGCCGAACCGAAACCATCAGACTCTTTCTGAGAAACGGTTTCGCAGGTGATTATCTTGCCATCAGCAGTAACACTCACCTTGATGTAAATGTACTCACCCGAAGCGGTATATTTGTCTCCGCTGATACCATAGCCTGATGCTTTGACATCAAACACATAATTGCCGCTTGAAGTACTGTATGCCGCCGTGATTGCTGAAGGCATATCTGCATAGGTTGAAAGGTCGATTGCGGTAAGCTCCCATGAGAGAAGAGTTGCAACAGCACTTGTTGCCGCCGCCTTTTCCTCGGTACTTGCGCCCTCGCTGATAACCTTGCCGTTTGCATCTGTTGCAACGAAGCTGTCGCCAACGCAAACAACATATCCGGTACCGTTATTTGCAGAATACACACTATCGACGCCTTCAATTGTGTCAATCATAAATACAGAAGTAAATCCGTCTGCTGCAGGAAGTGCCGCCGCAAGATTGTCTGCAAGTATCTCAGCCTCAGTGCGAAGCTCAACGCTTCCGCCACCGAGAATGATTGCAGCATTGAGTGCATCCTTAACAGCGCTCTTATATGCCGCAGTTGTCTTAGTTGCGCCTGCAACGGTATCAATCGAATCCACAGTATCAACAGTAGCACCTACGGTCTTGTCGCCGTAAACCTTTTCGTGACCAAGTGTTTCACCGCTGGAAAGACAGGTCGCACCTGTAACTGTTCCGTCGGCACCAACGCCGCACATGATGACCATGCCCGGATTGAAGCCGTTAACAGTGAGCTTCATTACATGACCGCCGTTAGATGCCGCATAAACTTCATTTACGCTTGCGGGCAACTCATATGCTGATAAATCAACAGTAGTAAAATCGCCGCCGTTTGGCATTACTACAAGCAAAGCTTCATTAGCCGCAGCTGCCTCATTTTTATCAATAATAGGTTTAGTAATTGAATTTGCCGCCGCAAGGAGGATTGCAACCACAGCACATATTGCGGTGAGTGCAACAACGCTTTTTATATACTTTTTCATGCTTTTTTACCTCCGAACGGTTTGCGCGCTGTCCATATATCAATATATGGGGTAAGAATATTCATGAGTAATATCGCAAATGACACACCCTCAGGATACTGTCCGAAATGACGGATAATAACAGCAAAAATACCGCATCCCGCGCCAAAGAGAAGCTGTCCCCAAGAGGTTGCCGGTGAGGTTACATAGTCGGTTGCCATATATATAGCACCGATGAAAAGTCCGCCTGAGAGGATAAACGAAAGTGCCGCAACAAAATCAAAATCAACAAGTATAAGAGTGAATATGTACGCTGTTCCGATAAATGCCACCGGCAAATGCCATTGAATTACACGGCGAAGAAGCAGATATATGCCACCGAGAATAAGTGCGAGTGTGCAGGTTTCGCCGATAGTACCACCGTGATTTCCGATAAACAGATCCCAAAGACTTGTAGAAATAGCACCCGTTTCAGCAGCCTCGGCAAGCGGTGTTGCGCTTGCAACCGAGTCTACAGGGAACGCCGCTTTTGCCATTGAACCAAATGCAATCAGCATAAATACACGTGCAGTAATTGCAGGATTGACAATGTTTTTACCAATGCCGCCGAAAAAGCACTTTACAACAACAATCGCAAAAACTGAGCCTACAACCGCCTGCCATATCGGAATGTTTGCAGGCAAATTAAGAGCGAGAAGAAGACCTGTAACAATCGCGCTGAGGTCATCGATCGTCTGCTGTTTTTTCACAGCGAGATTGAAAACGAACTCGGACGCGATAGCAGTAAACACGCAAACCGCAACTACAAGCAGTGCACGCATACCAAAAATGATAACGCCTGCAACTGTGGTGGGGAGAAGAGCCAAAATGACATCAAGCATTACATTGCGCGTTGAATGATGGCTGTGTATATGTGGTGATGCAGTAATATTCAACAATGAATTATTCATTTGCTGTTCTCCTCCTTTGCGAGATATTCACGAAGTGCCGCTTTAGCAAGCTTATGATTTTGCATGATAGGACGGTTAGCAGGACAACCGTATGCACAACATCCGCATTCCATACAAAGATCTACTCTGAGTTTCGCAAGCATTTCCATATTTTCGTTTTCATATGCATCAAGAATAAGCGCCGGGTTGAGTCCGAATGGGCATGTATTGGTACAAGCACCACAACGTATACACGGTGTCATCTTGCGTGGTTTTGAATCCTTTTTATTAAACGCAAGCACAGCATTTGTATTCTTAAGTATCGGAACATCGAGCGACGGTACAGCAATACCCATCATCGGGCCGCCATACAAAACCTTGCCCGGTTCTGACGAGAATCCGCCTGCAAACTCAAATACATCCGCGAGAGACGTACCAATTGGTGCAACAACATTTTTAGGTGATGCCACTGCACTGCCGTCAACAGTAACAGTACGTTCAACAAGGGGCATACCGGTGGCAAGATATCTGCCGATTGCCGCCATAGTGGAGCAGTTGCAAACAATGCATCCGACATCTATAGGTAGTTTTCCGCCGGGAACAACTTTGCCTGTTGTGTGATAAATCATCACCTTTTCACCACCCTGCGGATACACCGCCTTGAGCGGAACTACGCTGATGTCGCCATCATCAATAGCGATATCGCGCATAGCTGCGATAGCTTCTTTTTTATTGTTCTCGATAGCAATAATTATCTTTTTTATGCCAAGATGCTTTTTGAACGCCTTGATTGCGAAATCAATATCATATGCATTATCAATCATTGTACGGGTATCGCTTGTGATATAAGGTTCACACTCCGCGCCGTTGATAATAAGCTCTTCTATGCGTTCGGGATCAACATCAAACTTAACATATGTTGGAAAACCTGCGCCGCCAAGGCCGACAATTCCGCTTGCTTTTATAGCGGCAATGAGATCCTCGCGGTTATCAACCTTTGGAATCTCAAGCGCAGCAGAAGTCATTGCACCGTCAGATTCAATTGTAATTGCAGGAACCATGCTTCCATTGGAAAGCAATGTATCGGCAATTTTTGTAACCTTTCCGGATACGCTCGCATATATCGGAGAGGAAATATATCCGTTTTGTTCAGCGATAAGTGTGCCTACATCAACGTGGTCACCAACCTTTACCACAGGAGTGGCAGGCTTGCCTATGTGCATAACCATAGGAATCGTGACCGTTGCAGGTGTGTTCATTCTGACCGCTACCATATTTGCAGTGTTTTTTCTGTGAGGAACGTGTATTCCATGGAGAGAAAAAGCCATACTTGTTCTACCTTTCTTTTCCATTTAAAAAAGATTGTTTAAAAATATACAAACTTTTCATATGTTTTTAATGCAATATGCACTAATATTTCAATATATAATATATAACGAAGTTCGAATTATGTCAACCTTTTTTTGCGTTTTGGGATATATTTTCAGAAGAAAAACTATCAGTTGTATTACAAAAGGAGAGCATACGCTCTCCTTTTGTAATTATGCATTTACCGATACTTCTTTACCGGATGTTTTAAGGTTGTTTATCAACTCGTCAAATGCTTCTTTTGCAGTATAATCAGTGTATATAACTCCGCTCATGTCTATGCTGAGTACGCTATACTCGCCAAGAGAATCAACTTCTGACGCTATTGCATCAGAATTAGCAAAATAATACACGCCATTTACCTTAAGCGATGCGCTCCCGTTGACAAGTTCTTTTTCTATCTTCAGCTTTGAAACAGGCTTGTTTGCTCTCTTGAGTTTCAAAATATCAAAGCCGTAAAGCGCAAACGCAAGTACCACGCCGATAACGATAGCATATGTAAGATCAAGCAAAACAGTTGCAACCATAGTTACAACAAACTGCGCAATAGCGCCCCATTTTTTACCTTTGAAATAATCCTTTATCTGTTCAAACTCGTTCATACGAACCGCGGTAACAACAAGTACGCCTGCGAGAGCTGCATAAGGAACCAAGCCTATTGCTCCTGAAAGCAGAAACATACATGCAACGAGGAAAACAGAGTGGAACACACTTGCAAGCCTTGTTTTTCCACCGCTCTTAACAGCAACACTTGTTCTTGCAATAGCTGCTGTAGCCGGAACACCGCCGAAGAAAGGAATAATAATATTACCTACGCCCTGCGCAACAAGCTCAATATTCGAGTCGAACTTTTCTTTTTTCATGTTTGCAGCGCATGCACCGCAAAGCAGACTTTCAACCATGCCAAGAAGTGCCACGGTAACGGCAGAGCCTGCCACATCACCGATAAGATCGAGATTTATCTCGCCTATCGCAAGACGCTCGGAATTGATAAGTGTGCGCGGAATTTCTCCGATAGTAGCAACATCCACCTTGAATACCGCTGTTATAACGGTTATAATTATAATTGCAGCAAGGCTACCTGGAACAAACTTTGCCGCTTTTTTAGGATAAACGACCATAATGAGCACCACTGCAAGAGAACAAATTACTGCGGTAAGTGAAATACTGCCAAGAGTATCTGTAAAAAAGTATACAAGTTTATCTACAGTAGTTTCGCCCTCAAGCTTTACACCGAAAAAGTTGCCAAGCTGACCGAGAGCAATTACGATGGCAATACCGGAAGTAAATCCGGTAACAACCGGCTTTGGAATAAACTTAACGATTTTACCAAAATGCAGAATGCCGGCAAGCAGTAAAATTACGCCGGCGATAAGGCTTGCTGCAAACATACCTGTAAGTCCGTGCTCACCCGCAACGACCGAGCCAAGAATAACAGTCATTGCTCCGGTAGGGCCTGATATCTGGAAGCTACCGCCGCCGAGAAGTCCGCAAACAAGTCCGGCAATTATTGCGGTTATCATACCTGCCACAATACCAATCGTAGGATCTGCGTTGCCAACGCTCGCTGCGCCGAACGCAAGTGCAAGCGGCAATGCCACAGCACCTACAGTAATACCGGCAATAATATCTGAAAGCAATGTTTTTCCGTTATAATCGCGAAACTCATTTTTCAGAAGATCACGAAACTGACCTACAAGAGTTTTTCTATTTTTCATAAATATGCCTCGATTTCTGTCAAAATTTGTTGCCGTATAATTATAGCACTGAAGCAATTTAAAATCAATATTAAGTCGTACAAAAATAAAACACACATTATCACTGGTTTTTAGTGCATTTTATATCAAGATATGTTATACTAAAATAAAAAAGGAAAAAGCCATGCCACTGCAAATTGTCAGACAAGACATAACAAAAATGGATTGCGACGCTATCGTAAATCCGTCAAACGAAAATCTCATCCCCGGCGGCGGTGTCGATGCTGCCATTCATTTTGCCGCAGGAAGCAAACTTGCCGCGGCGTGCGAAAAGCTTGGCGGCTGCAATGTAGGAGAAGCAAAACTGACGCGCGCATTTAATCTTCCTGCAAAATATGTGATACATACTGTCGGTCCTGTATGGCAGGGCGGCAACCACAATGAAAAAAAGCTACTTATCTCATGCTATATAGAATGTCTGAAGCTTGCGGA
Source organism: Clostridia bacterium (assembly GCA_017399305.1). GTDB lineage: Bacteria > Bacillota > Clostridia > Oscillospirales > CAG-272 > UMGS902. The sequence goes on along the minus strand of JAFQDK010000023.1, from coordinate 25,291 downwards.
ATCTAAAAATCTAAGCAGCATTGCCTTTCCGCTGATATCCTCAGGAACATTCGGATATCCGAAAGACCAGGTTCTGAAAATTGCCATGGAGTGCATAAGTTCTTATTTGCGTGGAGCTGAAATGCTTGTATATCTGGTTGTATACGACAAACAGTCTTACGAATTCAGTAAAAGACTATCTTCGAACATAAAAAGATATATTGCTGAATGCGATGGACAAGCTATATGTCGTCAAGCGTTTATGGAACCAAGAAGCTGTCAGCCTGCCAAAGAATACTACGAATCATCATTTGAATATGCCGCACCATCGTCATCGCTTGAAGACGTACTCTGCAATCTTGACGAAAGCTTTGCCGAAGCACTTTTCCGTATGATTGACGAAAAAGGAATCAGCGATGTAGAATGCTATAAAAAAGCAAACATTGACAAAAAGACCTTTTCAAAAATTAAGTGTAATAAAAACTATAAGCCTAGCAAATCTACTGTTTTATCTTTTGCTATTGCCCTTGAACTCACGCTTGAAGAAACTGACCACCTGCTTGAAACTGTAGGCTTTACGCTGTCGCACAGCAGCAAATTTGACCTTATTATTGAATACTTTATCAAGGGCGGCAACTACAATATATTTGAGATTAATGAAGCCCTCTTTGAATTTGACCAGCCTTGTCTTGGAACAGGCATTTAAAAAAGTCGCTTTGAAAGCGACCACTTGAAAATTCACCTGAGATATAATGTGACTGTAAGCAAAACACAGTCACATTATTTTTTTGGAGGAAATAACATGAAAAACAACACTACTGAACTCGTATTTATTATTGACCGCAGCGGTTCAATGGCAGGACTTGAAGAGGACACTATCGGCGGATTTAACGCAATGATAGAAAAACAAAAAGAGGTTGAAGGTGAAGTACTTGTGTCCACTGTACTGTTCTCGTGTGAATCCACAGTCGTTCACGACAGGGTACGTCTTGAAAAAGTTAAACCAATGACCAAAAAAGATTATTGCGTAGGCGGAGGCACTGCACTGCTTGATGCAATCGGCGGTGCAATACACCACATCGGCAACATTCACAAATATGCGCGACGCGAAGATGTGCCTGCTCATACACTGTTCGTCATCACAACAGACGGTATGGAAAACTGCAGCCACAAATACAGCAGTAATGAAATTAAAAAGCTGATAAAAAAGCAAGAAAAACGCGGTTGGGAGTTCATATTTGTAGCGGCAAACATCGACGCTGTTGAAACAGCTGACAGCATCGGTATCCGCCGCGAACGCGCCGCAAATTATACCGCAGATACAAAAGGTACCGCAAACCTTTACTGCGCGATGGCGCAAACTGTGACAGAACTCAGAACTAATTCTAAAATCAGTGACAACTGGGCTGCCAGCTTTGAAGAGAGGTCGTAAGACCTCTTTTTTATTGCTAAAGCAACTTAGATATGCTATACTGAAATAAAAAGTTGCGAGGAAGTTATGCATAGAATAATGTTTGTTTGTCACGGCAATATCTGCAGGAGTCCTTCTGCCGAGTTTATAATGAAAGATTTAGTCAAGAAGGCCGGTCGCGAAAATGAGTTCTTTATTTCCTCAAGTGCGACAAGCACTGAAGAAATCTGGAACGGAGTGGGCAATCCCGTCTATCCGCCGATGAAAGAAGAGCTTGAACGCCACGGTATAAGTTGCAACGGTAAGCGCGCAATACAGCTACAAAAAGGCGACTATGTCAAATATGATCTGTTTATAGGAATGGACTCTGCCAACATCCGCAACATGCTGCGTATTCTCGGCGGCGATCCCGAATGCAAAATACACAAGCTGATGGACTACACCGCAAGAGGCGGAGACGTTGCCGACCCGTGGTATTCTGAACGTTTCGACGTGGCCTATCGCGATATTCTTGACGGATGCAAAAAACTTTTGGAGAGTTTATAATGAAAATTTTAGTTATTAACGGAAGCCCAAAATCAAAATACAGTGTAACGCTTCAAACGGTAAACTATCTTGCAGTTCTGTACCCTGAGCATACCTTTGACATTCTACACGCCGGGCACACTATAAAAGCGCTTGAAAAGGATTTTTCTGCTGCTAAAACTGCTATGGAAAGTGCGGATCTTTTGCTATTCTCTTACCCTGTATATACATTTATCGCACCTTGTCAGTTGCACCGTTTTATAGAACTTACAAAAGAATATGATGTTAACCTTAGCGGAAAATTTGTCACACAGATAACTACTTCAAAACATTTTTACGATATAACCGCGCATCGTTACATCGCAGACAATTGTAAAGATCTTGGCATGAAATACATACGCGGCCTATCTGCAGATATGGATGATCTGCTGACCGAAAAAGGACAAAATGATGCTAAAGCCTTTTTTGACTATGTATGTTTTTCTATAACAAACGATATATATGAAAATGTGCCTGTGGCGCTTCCCTCTCCGGCGCACAAACAGACAGATGTTTGTGAAGGCGGCACGGAAAAGTCCGGCGATGTTGTAATTGTTACAGACTGCGAAGAGGAAAACACTCAGCTTAAAAACATGATTGAAAGATTCTCGGCTGTACTCCCTAAAGCGACACGCGTTGTAAACTTGCGCGAGTACCCTTTCAGCGGTGGTTGCCTTGGATGCTTCAACTGCGCGAGTGACGGTAAATGCATCTATAAAGACGGTTTTGATGAGTTTTTACGAACTAAGATACAGACAGCAGAAGCTATAATTTATGCATTTTCTATCAAAGATCACTCAATGGGTGCACTGTTTAAAATGTACGACGACAGACAATTCTGCAACGGTCACCGCACTGTGACAATGGGAATGCCTATGGGGTATCTTGTAAGCGGAGATCTTAGCCGTGAGGAGAATTTGCGCACAATACTTGAAGCACGCGCTGAGGTTGGAAACAACTTTCTTTGCGGAATAGCGACTGACGAATATAATCCAAACAATGAAATAGATGCCATGGCTAAAAAGCTTTGTTATGCGCTTGAGCACAAATACGTTCCGCCGCAGAACTTCTACGGAATAGGAGGAATGAAAATATTCCGCGACCTAATATGGCTTATGCGCGGCATGATGAAAGCTGATCACAAGTTCTATAAAACACACGGTCAATATGACTTCCCACAGAAGAAACGTGGTACTATTTTAAAAATGTATCTCGTTGGTGCACTGATATCCAATAAAAAAATCAAGGCAAAAATGGGCAATGCAATGAACGAAGGAATGCTTGCTCCGTATAATAAACTGCTTGAAAAGGTAAAAAGAGAGAATGATAAAAGTTCTGACTAAAGAAAGACTTGCCGATCTCAACACTGCAAATCAACCGTTTGAGATCATCGGAAAGTTAAATATCACATACAAAAACGGAACATGGAACTACAAAGAAGTAATATTTAGCGCCCCGATTGAAAAACAATATACGAACTATGACGGTGCCACGGCTGACAATTATATAAACTGCGACGATCGCGTGGCGTTTTTGGCATATAAAAACAGCGTTTGCGTCGGTCAGATACTCATTGCATCTGCATGGAATCGCTACGCACACATTGAAGATATCAGCGTTGCGCGCGAGTGGCGCGGTAAAGGCATTGGCACATCACTTATGGATGCCGCTGTAGAATGGGCAAAAAAGAAGAAGCTCTGCGGACTCTCTCTTGAATGTCAGGACAACAATCTGCTTGCAAGCAGATTTTACAAAAAGTACGGTATGCACATCGGCGGCTTAAGTACAAAGCTATACCGTCATATGGGCGAGCCATACAACAAAGAAATTGCAGTCTTCTGGTATTTGGATCTTTGAAATTATGATTGACAAAACCTGCATAAAAATATAAAATAAAAACAATGTTATTTCTTTGCAACATTGGTGTCGCCGCCAAGCGGCGGAATGGAGATTATTATGAGTTTTCGCGGAGCCATCGGGCACTTTACAACTATAACGAAACACCGCCACGCGGTTATACGGCACTGTAAAAAGGCTGGAATATTTTGGCAGGGGTTGCACCATGATCTTTCAAAGTATTCACCAACTGAATTTCTTGCCGGTGCTCGATTTTATGTTGGCACAAGAAGCCCCAATGAGCTTGAGCGAGATGAATACGGATATTCTCTTGCATGGATGCATCACAAAGGCAGAAACAAGCATCACTTTGAATACTGGACTGACTATAATCCCGTAGAACGCAAAATGCGTCCTGTAAAAATGCCGCTCAGATACGTCATCGAAATGGTTTGCGACAGAATTGCCGCAAGCAAGATATATCAAGGCAAAAATTACACCGACAAGCATCCTATCGAATACTTTATGCGCGGCAAGCCAACCCGTGTTATTCATCCTGAAACATCTGACCTCACTGAAAAACTTTTGACGCTATTGGCGGAACACGGTGAGGAAGTAACATTCACGTGTATGCGTGAAATGCTTAAAGAAAACAAAGAGTATTAAAAAAGAGTTGCATCAGCAACTCTTTTTTTTGTTAATTGGTTCTGCGGTAAGCCCTGTAAATGCTTCAAACGCAAACAGCTCGTAACTCGGAAAATAGATTCCGAATTTCTCACCTTTGTGCTCAAGCTCCAATATGTGATAATTCTTAAAATGGATAAATCCGTAATCATCCTTTTTAAGACTGTAATTCTTGTAGATTCCTTTATCAATACTGAGATCTTTATGCCATGAGGGAACAAAGGTATTTGCTTTTACTGTATGTATTGCGCTCATCTTATCAAGCGGAAAAGCATATTTGTTTTCAAGATCTGCAAGATACAGCTTTTTATCTGACAAATAAGCCTTAAACTGATAGTTGACAAACGTAGCGATTCTCTTGGAACCTTTTTTAATCTTTAATTTGCCTTTTTTATTCTTGTATTTAAAAGAAAGAAGGTCAATATTGATAGCATCTATCGGTATATCAAACTCTTCATAAATATCATCGGCAACCGATGAAAGTTTAGACGAAGCATGATATCCAGCATATCTTTTCATTGCGACCATTGTATTTATACGGCTTGCAATATTTAAGACTATCCATGCGACAAAGCAACCGAGAGCGGACCAGAATATCCACGGAGTATTGTTAAATGCCGCAACAACATCAAATCTGCTCCCCTCAATATCGCCGACGGTTTCTTTGATAATAAGCACGGCAAAAACTGCCGAAGCAATTATGCACAGCTTTTGTAAAATACGCAACGCCAACGGGAACTTGGTTTTTTTGTATAACTTTTTCGCACTGTCGGATATACTCTTGAATTCCTTAAGATTATCCTCCGATGCCGTTGCTACAACAAACTCCTCACCGTTAAAACGCTCATTTTTTCTGTTTTCTGTAAGGTCAATGCCTATGAACGGTTTCATTATGTTTCCTTTTTTCTTAAAAATACTATATTATATTATATAATATCACAGCATCACATACAATGTCCAGTGTCTAATATGCATAAAACGAGCTCATAATTTTTGTGCATTTTTTGTTTATAAGCATGATAAAAACAAAAAACACCCACCGAGCCGTGTACACCCTAATAGAAAACCCTGCTCCAGCAAGGCGGTATCCGCACCTCTGCTTTGCGCTTCCAACGTCCGCAAACGGTCAAGCCGCTGCGGGAGGCCTGCATCCCACAAGAAGTATAAGGATTCCTTTAATTAAGTGTAGGTTCCAATAAAAGGTGTATCACGAACTAAGCAGGATAGTTTTTCATTCTACATTTAGTATATTCAAATCTATACCGAATATACTTGTTTTTTACTGGGGATCGCCCTCGGTACCCTCATCATAGTCAACGGTATCAAAAAGCTCATCCTCAAAATAATCTGCAACGCGATCAAATTCATCGTCATCATCGATAGTAACAAGGATTTCCTCGCCCTGCTCATCTGCCTCAAGACGGAGGATAACATACTCATCCATCCCCTCTTCTACAGGGATAAGTGCAAGATATGTCTTTCCTTCGAACTCGCAGCTACCGATAAGTTCAAACTCGCTCTCCTTGCCGGTTTCATCAGTCAGCGTATAAATATCGCCTTCATAAATCTCTGCCATTTTTATTTCTTCCTTTCGGTTATTTTTCTGTTTATATTGTATCAATCAGCTATGTACTTTGTCAAGCGAATCTTTAAAAATCAAGGATGTCGGACAGAATATAATTGCTGACATACATACCTTTAACTGTAAAAGCACAATGTCGGTTATCAAGAACGACAAAACCGCCTTCAACATAGCGCTTTAGCTTATCTCCGTATTTGTTTATAAAATCGCGGTCAAACTCTTGGCGATAATCATTGATATCCACGCCGTCAAAAAGGCGCATACGAAGCATCACATACTCGGTTTCTTTAGTGAACACATCAATATCAGTACATTCAGAAAGAATATCCGACATATTTTTCGGATGCTCCATCTCATGAATATACTTTTCCATATCGTCGATGTAAGCATACCGCTGTCCTGCAAAATACGAATGTGCCGAGATGCCAAATCCAAGGTACTTTTCATCAAGCCAATAACGCATATTATGCTTTGACTCAAATCCTCGTCTTGCAAAATTGCTTATCTCATAATGCTTATATCCAGCATTTTCGAGAACATTGTGTGCAGTGCGATACATCTTATACTCGGTCTCTTCATCCGGCAATGGCAATTTATCTTTTTGCTGATAAAACGGTGTTCCCTCTTCGATTTTAAGCCCGTATACAGATATATGTTCAGGATCAAGCCCACGCACAAACTCAAGAGTCTCGCCAAAGCTCACGGCACTTTGATGCGGTATACCGTACATCAGATCCACGTTGATGTTCTTGAATCCTGCATCGCGTGCCGCCTTGAAGCTTTTTTCAAAATCCGCGACGGTGTGAATCCTGCCAAGTGCTTCAAGTTCTTTATCGGAAGCGCTCTGAAGTCCAAACGAGATTCGGTTTATTCCAAGCGATATCAGAAAACGAAGATACCCCTTGTCCACCGTGCCCGGGTTGGCTTCAATAGTAAACTCGACGTCTTTGTCAAGTTCAAACGAACTCTTTATACATTCAACAAGTGATTTCACCTGCTTTTTTGAAAGTAAAGAAGGCGTTCCGCCACCGACATATACGGTATCGACTACATAGTCTTGTGCCGCTCCGGAAAAATCCTGCATATGCAGCATAAGCGCATTCAGATACCTGTCTGTCTCACCGTCTCTCGGAGGATGTGAGCAAAAATCGCAATACCCACATTTGCTTTTACAAAATGGGATATGCACATATATTCCAAGTTTTTTCATAGCATCAGTTATCATCATCAAGACGCAATACCGCCATGAACGCCTCGGGAGAAACCTCTACGCTACCAAGCTTACGCATCTTCTTTTTACCCTCTTTCTGCTTTTCAAGCAGTTTCTTTTTACGGGTAATGTCACCGCCGTAGCACTTTGCAAGCACGTCCTTACGCATAGCCTTGACCGTTTCACGTGCTATTATACGGTTTCCTATAGCCGCCTGAATCGGTACTTCAAAAAGCTGACGCGGAATATTCTCCTTGAGTTTTTCAGCGATGCGGCGTGCTCTTGCATACGCCTTTTCCTCATGCACAATAAACGAAAGCGCGTCTACCTGCTCACCGTTGAGCATGAAGTCAAGGCGGACAAGCTTTGACGGAACATAATCCGAGAATTCATAGTCAAGCGAAGCATATCCGCGGCTACGGCTCTTCAGCGCATCGAAAAAGTCATAGATAATCTCGTTAAGCGGCAGAATATAGTGAAGCTCTGCACGTGTCTGGTCGAGATACTTCATATCAATAAACGTACCGCGCTTGTCCTGACAAAGCTCCATAATGCCGCCAACATAATCGGTGGGCGTGATAATTGTAGCCTTCACAACAGGCTCTGCCGCAACATCTATCTCATCTGGCGAAGGATAGCTTGCAGGGTTTTCTATCATGCGAACTTCGCCATCCTTCATGGTTATCTTATATATAACGCCCGGGGCTGTTGTGATAAGATCAAGGTTAAACTCTCTCTCAAGGCGCTCTTCGATAATCTCCATATGGAGAAGCCCAAGGAATCCGCAACGGAATCCAAAACCAAGTGCAACAGAGGTTTCCGGCTCGAAAACGAGTGCCGCATCGTTGAGCTGCAGTTTCTCTAGTGCATCGCGAAGGTCGCCGTAACGTGCGCCGTCTGCAGGATAGATACCTGCATAAACCATGGGCTGAACTGCCTTAAAGCCGGGGAGCGGCTCTGCCGCGCCATTTTCGGCATGGGTGACGGTGTCACCGACACGTGTATCGCCAACATACTTGATACTCGCGGTGATATATCCAACCTCGCCTGCGGAGATAGAATCACGCTTTTTAAGCCCAAAAGGCTCCATTGAGCCAACCTCGACAACATCAAACTCTGCATCATTGCTCATGAGTCTGATTCTGTCACCCGCTTTAAGTGTACCGTCCATAACGCGGACATATACAACTACTCCGAGATAACTATCATAGTATGAATCAAAGATAAGACACTTTAGTGGTGCATTGGGATCGCCCTCAGGTGCGGGGATGTCACTGACGATTTTATCAAGCACATCACCGATGTTGAGACCTGTCTTTGCCGATACTGCGGGACAATCCTCGGCAAGAATACCGATGACATCTTCAATCTCATTGCGCACACGTTCAACATCTGCGCTCGGTAAATCTATCTTGTTGATAACCGGAACTATCTCAAGATTGGCATCCACTGCAAGATATGCGTTTGCAAGAGTCTGCGCCTCAATACCCTGAGTTGCGTCTACGACAAGCAGCGCTCCGTCGCACGCATTAAGGCTTCGCGATACCTCGTAATTAAAGTCAACATGGCCTGGGGTGTCAATGAGGTTGAGCGCATACTCTTCTCCGTTTGGCGCTGTATAGTCAAGGCGGACTGCGCGCGCTTTTATAGTAATGCCTCTTTCACGCTCGAGATCCATATTATCAAGCAACTGCTCTTCCATCTCACGCGTAGTAACCGTTCTGGTATATTCGAGAATACGGTCGGCAAGTGTTGACTTGCCGTGGTCAATATGCGCAATTATCGAAAAATTTCGTATGTGTTTTTGCTTTTCGCTCACTTTATTAGCCTCTCGTAAATAAATAATATTTATTATAGCAATTTATATTAACAAAATCAATAGGTGGGTAAATTAATGTTTTACTCACTTGAAAACCGTAAACTTTAATTTATCTATTGTAATTTGTTAAAAAAAGTGGTATATTGTTTCGGTGTGATATTTTATATATAAGAAGGTTGATTTATGCCTATTGTAAAACTGTTTAAAAAGCACACGGTTTTGTGCATTGCAACGCTTGCATCGATTATAACATGCTTCTTTGTACCGCCGTCGCTTGAATACATTGAGTATTTTGATCTCAAAACTCTTAGCTGTCTGTTTTTGACGCTTGCCGTTGTATGCGCGCTCAGAAATATCAAGTTTTTCACGATACTTGCACGCCGTATTGTAATGCTGACAGGAAATCTGCGTATGCTTGCACTCGCCCTTGTCTACATAACCTTTATAGGCTCAATGCTTATCGCAAACGACATGGCGCTGATTACATTTTTGCCGCTTGGATACTTTGCACTGTCGGTCACAAAACAGGACAAACACATGGCATATATATTTATCCTGCAAAACATTTCAGCAAACCTTGGCGGTATGCTTACGCCTTTCGGAAATCCACAGAATCTGTATCTCTACACTGCATTTGAAATACCGACTTTGGAATTCATGGGCATTATGCTTGCCCCATTCCTCCTTGCAGTTGCAATGCTGACGGTAGCTTGTTTCTTTTTGAAAAACGAACCGCTCGCAATAACAGAAAGCTTTCCCGAAAAGCTTAATCGCCGTCGCACTGTAATATACCTTGTGCTGTTTGCGCTGTCACTACTCATCGTATTCCGCACGATTCCCTACTGGCTCGGCCTTATTGTTATACCGATTATACTCTTTTTCATGGATCGCGATGCGCTTAAAGCTGTTGACTATCCGCTTCTTCTGACGTTTGTTATGTTCTTTATTTTTGCAGGAAACATGTCAAAGATAGAGGCGGTAAATGCGCTTGCAAGCACTCTTCTTGAAAAAAGCACACTGCTCATTTCTATAATCTCATGCCAAATAATAAGCAACGTTCCCTCTGCGATACTGCTGACACAATTCACCGAAAACTATCGCGAACTTTTGCTCGGAGTAAACATCGGCGGTACAGGCACGATTATCGCATCACTTGCAAGTCTTATAACCTTCAGTGAATACAGAATTCTGCATCCGGGAGACGGAAAGCGGTATTTTATTCTCTTTACCGTTATAAACCTTATTTTCCTTGCTGTTCTTACCGCGGCTGCGTACTTTATTTTTCTTTAAGCTTTCTGCGTTTCCATGCAAGCGGAGGCTCGCCCTCCGATTTCACAAACGCTTTATAAAAATTAATATAGTCGCCAAATCCGCATTCAACACCTATTTGCGACAAGGAACTTTCGGAATTTAGCAACAATTGCTTAGCCATATCGATTTTCATATCGGTGATATATGCGTACGGCGTTTTCCCTGTTTCGCGTTTGAACACGTTAATTACATGGTTCTTGCTATATCCGCACTTTGCCGCAACAGCATCAAGAGAAAATGGCTTTTGTATATCTTCGGACACCATAGAAATAACTTCTAAAACGACTGTGCTCTTCTCGGCACGGTCGTTTCCTTTTTTCAATACAGAAAGTATTTCACAAAACACCGCTGTCTTTTCAACTATTGACGCATCGGCAAGTCGCAAAGTGTTGAGCTTGCGAAACAACGGAAATAACTCGGAAAAATCTGCATAGCCGCGTAGCGGAATAGTATTGTTTCCACTGTCGAACTCACCGAAGAAATGAATAAAGAAATACTTGGGCTTATCACTTTCTTCTATGGCGGTATGCAAATGTCCGCGACACTGTATATAATACTCGCCCTCAGAAACCTCTACAGGTACTCCGTCTTCTACAAAACGAAGCGTGCCTTCAAACACCATAAGCAAAACATCCTGTGAACAAATGCGCGTCATATGCTTTTCATGCGCTTCAAAGAATCTGAAAGCGGATGAGTAATATATCGGTACTTTATCAAATGAAAGAGTGTGTTCCATTAATATCACCTCGCGACAATTATAGCACCAAATTGTGATATTTGCAATATATTTCATTATATTGACCATATATTTTGTAATATTATTAATGGTAATTATATATTTATTGTGATAAAATAAAGATGTAAATAAAACTATGGGAGGATTTAATATGTATAATTTTTTCAATCCAACAGAAATAAAGCCACAGGGCTGGCTTAAGCGTCAGCTTGAAATTCAGCTTTCCGGTCTTAACGGAAACCTTGACAAAATGTGGCCCGATGTTCGCGACAGCGCTTGGATCGGTGGTGACCGTGAAGGCTGGGAGCGTGTACCATACTGGCTTGACGGTTTTATTCCGCTTGCATACCTTCTTGACGACAAGGATGCCATCGAACGCGCAAAGAAATATATGAACGCGATAATCGACCGTCAGCAAAAAGACGGTTGGATTTGTCCTTGCACAGAAGAAGAACGCGCTAAATACGACACATGGAGCTTTATGCTTATCGGTAAAGTTTTAGCACAGTATTGCGAATTCACAAACGATGAACGTGCATACAACGCTCTCTATCGCTCAATGAAGTGCCTTTACAGACTTCTTAAGAACGGCAAAATCAAAATTTTCTCATGGGGTGCTTTCCGCTACTACGAATGCATGATCCCTCTCCAGTATATGTACGACAGGAATCCCGAAAAGTGGATTCTCTCGTTTGCAAGACTTCTCTGCAAGCAGGGCGAGGACTATTCAAAATACAAGGAAACTTGGAAGCGTCCTCTCTTTAAATGGACTCTCTACACCCACATTGTAAACCTCTGCATGACCTTTAAAGAAGAGGCTGTTATTAACACTCTTCTTGGCAAGAAAATCACCAACAAGGCTGAAAAGTTCTGGCAGTTCCTCGACAAATACAACGGCACTGCTGTTGCCACATTCACCGGCGACGAATGTCTTGCAGGTACATACAACAACCAGGGCTTTGAGCTTTGCTCTATCGTTGAGCTTATGTACTCCTGCGAGATTCTCTACTCACTCACAGGTGACTCTATCTGGGCAGACCGTCTTGAAAAGATGGCATTTAATGCACTCCCCGCAACTATCAGCGATGATATGTGGACTCATCAATATGTGCAGATGGTCAACCAGATTGCATGCATCAAGTTCCCCGGCAGAGCGCCTTTCCGTACAAACAACAATGAGGCGCATCTGTTTGGTCTTGAACCCCACTTTGGATGTTGTACCGCTAACCACGGTCAGGGCTGGCCTAAGTTTGCTACATCAATCTTCCACAAGGCTGATGATGGCATCCGCGTAATGTCCATGCTCCCGAGCGAGCTCAACACTAAGATCAACGGCAAAGCTGTTACAGTTAAGATCGACACCGAATATCCTTTCCGTCTTGGCGGCAAGTTTACAGTTACTGCTCCTGAAAAGGTTGAATTTGCACTTCACATTCGCGTTCCCGCCTGGGCTAAAAGCGCAACGGTCAATGGAAAGAACGTTGGCGAAAGCGAAATTGTAATCTCCAAGACATGGAGCGGCAGCGAGACTGTTGAAGTTGCCTTCACCGACTTTGCAAGACTTGTTGACCGTCCCCGCAAGATGAACACTGTTGAATACGGTCCCCTTGTATTCTCGCTTCCTATTGAAACCGAATACAAGATGAATGAATATGAGCGCAAGGGCGTTGAGCGCAAATTCCCGTACTGCGACTACGAGCTTTTCCCGAAGTCAGAGTGGCGCTATGGTTTTGTTGACGGTAACTTTGAAGTTGTTGAATTGGAAGGCGGCGACATTCCTTTCGGCCAGAATATGCCTCGTATCGGACTTAAGACAAAGCTCGCAAGAGTTAACTGGGATTATAAGGACGGCTACGACTCTGTTTCTGACGTTACTCCACGTTCAAGAAACGCTATTGCTGAGCCTGAAGAAAAGGTTCTCATCCCCTACGGCTGTGCAAAGCTTCGTATGACCGAAATGCCTATCGTAAAAACCAAATAAGTTTTTTACATAATTAAATACAAAAAGGAGATGCAACAATGAAAAAGTGTATAGCTATTCTCGCGCTGTTGCTTTCAATACTTATGGTCGTTTCTGTATTTGGTAAAGATGCAGAAGCTATCACTGCAGACGATGCGGCAGAACGCTTACACGCACTTGGACTCCTCGCAGGCGTTGGCAATAACGCCGACGGCTCTGTCAACTTTGACACAAACGGCAGCCTGACACGCGCTCAATCAATAACACAGGTTGTCCGCTTTCTTGGAAAAGAAAAAGCAGCAACCTCAAATGAATCTGCACATCCTTTTACCGACTTGCCTGCTTGGGCAGTTCCGTACGTTGGGTATGCATATGCTAACGGTGTTACCAAAGGTGTAAGCAACACCAAATTTGCCCCCGACAATGCAATGACTGAAGCTGCATTTCTGACGGCTATACTCCGTGTTCTTGAATATGATGACGCGGCAGGTGACTTTGTATGGAATGCGCCTTATGACCTTGCAAAAGAGGCCGGCCTGTTGAATGACACCACTCCTGACAATAACTTTACACGTGGCGATGCGTTTGTCATCTGCTATAGAGCGTTGAGCGCCACCACCAAGAGTGGCGGTGCCAGCATAGCCGAGCAGCTTATCACGGAAGGACTCTTTACTATGGAAAAGTATAACGAGGTATGCAAAAACAATACTCTTACAGTTCCGGAAGATGCTAAAACAGAGCTTGTTTCTATAACCGACCTCAAGCAAAACAGTGTAGACGGGGACCATGCAAACGATGATTACCGTACTGCATCTCTCGAAATCAACTACCGCGAAAATGTAGTTCTCACCTCCGCTGCTACAGGTTACTCCCGCTATGACAAGGCTTATTATCCGAGAGTGAAGAAGCTGCGCGATGACTTCTATGTTCTTCTCTATCATTTTAACGAGACCGGTCCGCACCTTTATTATGCGACAAGCAATGACGGCATAAACTGGAATGCGCCCGAAGTTCTTTTCAATCAGGGACACGCAGAAAACAAATTCACATATACCTACGGCAAGCTTGAAGGTCAAAACGATTCCTATTGGGGTGTGAATGTTGACGGCTGTGTGCTTGAAGACGGTACACTATTCTGCGTTTATGCTAAGCGCCCCTGTAACGGTTACCGTTATTATCCAGAACTCAGCGGTCTTTATTCGGTAACGGCTACTGTTGATGCAAGCGGCAAGCTTGTATGGGGTGAACATAAGCGCATCTATACCGGCCAGGTATGGGAGCCCGGTGTTCTCAGACGTTCCAATGGCGATATCGAAGTTTATTTCACTCAAGTTGGTCCTGACATCGTAAAATTCGGCTATGACGAATCACACCGTTCCACGGGTACAGCGATGATAGTATCAAAAGACAACGGTGCAACATGGACACCCGATATTCAGCCCGGTGACACTAACTATTACCACGCATACACAGTATATCAGGAATATGTCGGCGATTTGCTTGACCAGTATTCAAATACAGAAAGACCGCACTATAACGGTCAGATGCCGGTTGCGGTTGAGCTTGCAAACGGCAGAACCCTTCTTGCAGTTGAGGTTAAACAGCTTGACGGCAAGTTCCGTGTTTCATATGCTGTAAGCGATGAAAACGGCCATTGGAAAGAACTCGGCGAAGACGAGGAAGGTGTATACACCAAACTCACAATAGCGCCTAACTCAAGTCCTTATGTTGACCGTTTTCCTTCCGGCGAAGTATATATGACACACAACTACGGTGGAACTCTTGTTGGCAGAATCGGTGCCGCTGACGGCAGCGAATTCGGCAACACATTCCAGAATGCGCCCGGTGCTAACGGAATCTGGGGCTCCTGCACTGTAGTTGATTCTCATAGAGCAATCACCGCTATGCAAACTACCGTAGGCGGTGCAAAGGGTATCAATCTTTATTACTCATACCTCAATCACCGTGTTAATGCGCCTAAGGCAAACATATCTGTTGACGGCTATACCAACGACTGGGATGGCAACACCGATGCACTATTTGTAGGAAGTGAATCTCAGGCGCAGGCAACGCTGCGCACAGCACACGATGATGAAAATGTATACTTCCTCATCTCACGTCTTGACTACTACCTCACTGACGGTGACACTGCTACGGTCTGCATTGGTGCAGGCGACACCGCCGACTACCGCATTACTATCAACCTAAACGGCAAGGCTTCGGTTGAATACTACAGCGGCGGTATCAAGCGCGATACTTTCGCTATAAAAGATGCTAAAGTAACTACCATTGGAACAGTAAACAACAACGAGGACAAGGATGAAGGCGCAATTATCGAAATTGCGGTTCCTAAAGCTAAGTTTGGACTTGTAGGAAAAAGCGAGTTCCCTGTAAGATTTGCAATTGAGAATCAAGACGGCACCGGCTCGGTTTCTGACACATTTACCGGCGCTTCGTCATTCTCAACCAAACTTTGGCCAAAGGTTGTTTTGAATTAATTCCGGTGGAACAATACGCAACCGTATATTTGACGTAGGTATCTACTACGATATCGGCATTTATCGCTCTCAGCTCAACCGCCTGCTTCTGTGTATGACACTTACAAGGCGGTCGCTGAGGCACTTAACAAAAAGTTTACTCAGCCTGTAGCTGAATAAAAAGGAGAAAAACATGAAAAAGATTATTTGTGCGCTTTTGACAGCACTGCTTATCTTCGGCGTTCTCTCTGTTTCTGTAACGGCAAATGAATCCGCCGTTTATATTTCATTCAATAAAGGCAATAATGCCAACGACGGTTTTTCTGCAAATACACCTAAAAAATCTCTTGGCAATGCCGGCGGTTCCGGTGCAATCGGTATGCTTGACGGCGGTGGAACGCTTGTTGTATGCGAAAAACTCCACATCGGCGCAAACTACACATGGAAAACTCGCGGTCATGTAACCATAACCGCAAACTATGACAATGTTGACTACAAGAACCCTGAACCTGCTACAAATCCTGCATCAGGCTCAATGAAGTTTGCCTCCGGAATGACACTGACGATTGAAAGTGACATTACTCTTGACGACCTTATCCTTTTCCAGGAAGGCGCTCAGAATACACTTATTGTTAAAGACGGCGCAACACTCACAATCACTGAAAACATTGTTACAATGTCAAAACACGCTTATTACACTAAAATAATTGTTGAAAAAGGTGGCAAGGCAATTGTAAATGGCGGTACTTTCTCCGCAGTTTACGGCGACGGTGATATCACAATCGGTGGCAAAGCAAATATTCTCAATGACGGATCAGATGTTCCTGTAAAAGAGACGGTTGTCACAAGCGAAGATAACGTTTGCTTCCTTGACTACAACGGCTCAAACAGCAATGACGGCTTCTCCCCCAGCACCGCTGTAAAAGGCTATACAGGAGGAGTATTTGACGTTCTCAAGAACGGCGGTACAGTTGTTGTAAGCGGAAAATCATATGTAGCCGGCACTGAAGGTGTAAATGAATTCACATTACCCTATTTTGAAAATCCGCTTGTATTTACATCAGTTTATGACGGTGTTGACTACAAGAACCCCGAGCCTGCTACAAATCCTGCTTGTGCTTTCAAGCTCGGTTCAGGAACAAAGCTCAACATTGAAGGTAATGTAGTATTCGACAACATCATTCTGTTCCAGGAAAACGGACAAAACACTCTCGTTGTTAAAAACGGAGGTTCGCTTACTATCAATGAGAATGTTGTCACCATGACAAAGCAGTCCTATTACTTCAGAATCGTAGTTGAAGCAGGTGGAACTGCTGTTATCAACGGTGGTACCTTCTCTACCGTTGAAGGTGATGGCTATATCACAATTGGTGAAAAAGCAACCATTCTTTCCGGTGGATCAGGCACACCGACTGACGGTCCTGAAGACGGTGCGGCAAAAGTTTGTTTCATTGATTATGCTAAAGGTAGCGATAAGAATGACGGCTCTTCTCCCAGCACTGCAGTAAAAGGATACTCAAACGGTGTAACAAAGATTCTTAAGACCGGCGGTACTCTCGTTGTTTCCGGTAAATCTTATATGTCCGGCACCAGCAACGCAAATGCATACTCTCTCCCCGTACTCGGCGGTCCTCTCACTATCACTTCGGTTTATGACGGCGTTGATTATAAGAATCCCGAACCTGCAAACAACCCCGCTTGCGCTTTCAAGCTTGGTTCTGGTACCGTGCTCAACATATCGAGCGATGTTATCTTTGATAACATCATCCTCTTCCAGGAAAACAACCAGAACACAATTCATGTAAACCCCGGTGCTACCCTTATTATCACTGATACTGTTGTATTTTTGACAAAGCCCGGCAACGACTATCACTTCAAGATTGAAGTTGAATCCGGCGCAGTTGCGATCCTCTCTGAAGAGGCTCAAAAGGTTCTCACAATCGAGGGCAACGGCGATATCATCACATATGAGCCTTCTGCACCTATCGAGCCTCCCGTGGCTGAAAAAACAGAGGTTAAACTCACTGTTGGTTCTAACACAGCATACATAAATGGTGAAGCAAAAACTCTTGACGCTGCTCCAATTAACCGTAACAGCCGCATTCTGCTCCCTGTTCGCTTCCTTGCTGATGCGTTCGGCGCAAATGTAGCTTGGGACGGCGCAACCTCAACCGCAACACTTACAAATGATGAAGTTACAATCGTTATCGTAATCGGCGCTCCCTCAATGACGGTAAACGGCGAGACAGTAACACTCGACTCTCCGGCTATCATTGAAAGCAGCCGCACATACCTCCCTGTTCGTGCTATTGCTAACGCTCTTGGAGTGGCAAACGATAACATAATCTGGGACGGTGCAACTTCTACTGCTATACTAACCAAGTAAAATAAAAAGGAACTCTTTCGAGTTCCTTTTTATTTTACTTTTATTTAACTGACAGTTTCAAAATTCGCAATACATCAATAAGTGTAATCTTTCCGTCACCATTCATATCAGCGTTGTCAAGCGTACGAGAATTATTCATAGCATCAAGTGCCAGTATTACATCTGTAAGTGCTACTTTACCGTCACGGTCAACATCGCCAAGCAAGAATTCAGAGGTACCGCAGTCCGAGCATTCACCATCTACAAAACTATGACTAGTTTTTTCAACGGGTTCGCCGCCATCTGTGTGCAGGCATACATTGCACATGACAACTGCGGTTACGCCTTCTGTGGTGCAAGTTGCATTCACCTCGGGGGTGACAACGTAATTCTTAGTATAATTGTGTGTGCTGTAATTCACATAACCACAATCACTGCATATACGCTTATGCTGAGTTTCATCGTGGTCGGTCCATGTAGACTTTGTTATAAACTGATGCTCATATTTCGAATCATAGCTATGCTCTACAGTAGATGTTTTGCAACACACACATGTGCCTGTATGAGTGCCGTTTCCGTTATCAGCCCAGTTTGTATATACGTGCTCGCCTGTTGCCGGAATTTCTACGCCGCCTTCGGTCTTGCCGCATCCGTTTGCACAGGTATAAACCGCAGTTTTTCCTGCTGCTCCGCATGTTGCAGAAACTTCGGACGCTGTCTGCTTCATGCTATGACCTATGGCTGCCACTTCTGTCTGTGACACTGTTACGACACCGCAAACTGAGCAATGCTTGCCGGCGGTTTTGCCCGCAGTTGTACAGGTTGCCGCTACTGCCTTGTCTGTTACTTCAGTGTGTCCTGTTTTTGCTATTGTTTCGCCGCCCTCGGTGTATGTGCAATGAATACAACCCATTACAGCCGTCTTGCCGGCAGCGGTACATGTGGGAGCAACAGCCTCAGTTATTACCTTAGTAAGAGTATGTGCTCTTGATTGAACATAACTACAGGCCTTACATGAACGGCTATGGCTTGTGTTATCTCCGTTTACAGGTGCCCATGTTGTAAAGCTGTGTTTTGCGGTTAATACGTTTCCGCAAACCTTGCATGTACGGGAATGGTTTGTTCCATCGGCATCTGCCCAAGCAGTTAAACTATCGTTATATCCGTCAGTACACTCTTCTGTAACATTTTCGGTTACGGTGAGATTTGTAGCCGTTGTGCCTTGCTGCACACAATCGGTGATTGTATTTTCAAAGCTGTGATTACCGTAGTTAACCGTGGCAGTAGTTACCTCATTTTTGACAGTGCCGTTCATAAAGAACTTGATACGGCTTGCAAGAGGAGTGGTTCTCCCGTCATTTTCAGATGAAACATTAACGGTAGAGGTCACAGCATTGGTAATGTCAATTGTGCCGCCGATAGTATGTGCATTGTCGTTGAAACTCAGAGTAAGTGAGGTAAGTCTGTCTGTAACTGCCGTAGTATCGCTATTATATCCGTTGACATTTGACGAGCCTGTACGGAACTGATAAAGCTCGGTATTGTCATTAAGATTTACGGTTGAATTGCAGTTTGAAGTAGTAACACCTGTTACATTTTCATCTACCGAGCATGACATCGAACGAAGCGTTTTTATCTTTGTGGAAACGCCCTCTGCACCGTCAACCGTTTTAAGCTCTATTATCTTATTCTCTACCTTTCGTGTTTCGTCCTTTTTAATCCAGCTTCCAAGGACGACATACTCATAGAAATAATCCACTGTATCATCGCCACTTGTTACACCGTACAACTTGATCATAGACGTTGATGCTGTTGTGTTATCGGCTGTAGGATAATACTCACCGGCACAAACTATACAGCGTGCATATGTCTTTGCCGTGATATTCTGCATTGTAAGATTATGATAAGCAGCCTCAAAAATAATGTCCGACTTGCCGGAAGTTGTGCCTACAAAGGTAACGCCGTTAAACTTCAGGTTGCCGCGCTGAATAATTCTTACGGCATCTGTCGCAATATTAATAGTGCCGCCCTCGATGTAGACAGTATTTATCCAATCTTCGGCAAATTTAATGCTGGAAGAAAGATTGTATTCGCCTACGATTTTGATATGGCCTCCAACCTTGTGTAAACGGTGAACTGCTTCTTTAATCGTTTTGACCGCTTTAGTTTTTGAAAGACCGTCATTAGCCGTGTCATCGCCGTTTACGCTGTCTACATATATAGTAGGAAGCGAGCCTGAATGCGTTGCATAATACTCATCACAGTCAGTACACGGAATGCAGTATATGCCGTCCACCTTTTCCCATACATGACTGCTGTTGTGCTTGACGGTAACTTCTGCAGATGCGGTTGCAGTTTCAATTAATTCTTCTGCAAGATTATATGTTTCAATCGCTTTTACATTTACATAATATGTACCTGCTTCAACTGTATCTGCTACTGCAAATTTGAGGGAAAGCACCGAGGCATTTACTGTTGCATCTTTAAGATCCATATTAAGTAGTATAACATCATAAGGTATCGAAACAGACTTCTGACCGACAATGGCAAATCCGGTTGAAGATGCGTTTGCATTATCAACAATAGCTTTGGTTTCGGTAAGTGTAAAACCATAGGGGGCATCTACAGAAAAATGTGTTGTCAGAATAGGAGTTGTCGCCTTAACTTTTATATTAACAGTTGCAACGCCATCAGTTACTACTGCCGAAGTTGCAGAAATTATAACAGGAGCCGAAGCGATGCTTACGCCACCGTCAATTCCAACGAAGGATTTAAGGACAGGACCGCTGCTTGTAAACTTCCAATATGCAGTTGTAAAGCCGGAAAAGGTCTTTGCTAAAGCATAATTTGCAGTGGTGACCTTGGTTTGACTGTTTTCGCTTCCGGTATTAACAGGAGCATAGGCTTCTCCAATATCAAGATAATATGTGCCGTAAACCTTTCCGGCATTTATTGCAGCCGCGCCGTGACATGCTGCAATTGCACCGACGCGCGTTCCGTCTACAGTTTTAACCGAACCGCAGTTATAGCAATTGAAGAATGAATAATCATTTGAACCGGTATTGCCGTATCCGATGATACCACCGCAATCGGTTCCGTTAGTAGCAATAACAGCACCGGCATTCATGCAGTTTGACAGAGTAAGCTTTTCGGCAGCATATGCACGGATAAAGCCGGCAATGCCGCCTACATATGCATAACCAACGCTTGACGAGGTAATATTTCCTTGGTTGTAGCAATTGTCAATGACTAAAGTTGAATTCGCGCCCATGGTCACAATGCCTGCAATACCGCCTACCATGCCTTTACCTGATGCGGTAGAAGTAGACGAAACAGCACCGTAGTTTGCACAGTTTTTAATTGAATGCGCCTTTGTATTTTCAGAACTTGTCTCAAATCGACCTACAATGCCGCCCACCATCTGTTTTCCGGTAACATCGTTTTTATTAATACAACCGTTAAAGGTGCATAAACCGCTATCAGCTGTTACTACAGCACCGCCGACAAAACCACCGACACGACCGGTTGTACCGTAGCCAAGAATATGACCGTTGTTTGTGCAATCGCTGAAAGCAACAGTGCCGCCGCTGATCTGTCCTACAAATCCACCAATATACTTGCTGCCTGTGACAGTATTATTATTAATACAGTTGTTAAACGAAACTGTACCTGCGCTTATGTAGCCAACAAATCCTCCTATGGTATCTGTGCCGTTTACAATACTATTGTTTACACAGTTTTCAAAAGTAACTTTGCCTGCTCCTATGTAGCCGACAAATCCTCCTGTATATTTATTGCCTTTTACAATAGCATTACTTGTGCAGTTGGTAAAAGTAACATCACCCTTGGTCTCGCCTGCAAAAGCTGCCGGACAATTATAGCCGTCAGTAATGTCGCTATCGCTTGCAACACCTGCAACAGTGAGGTTTTTTATAACTGCACCATCGCTTACATGGGTAAACAATGCCGCACGCGAACTCTGCGATACTTCTACTGTAATAGTGTGTCCTGCACCGTCAATCGTTCCGGTGAAAGGAGTTGAAGTTGTTCCAACCGGCGCTGTGACAGTAAAATTGCCGCCAATAACATAATCGCCGCTAAGATTATTGGCAATCGCGGCAAACTGCTCTGCTGAACTTATGGTAGTTGCCGCACTTACACCAATAGCAAGCGTAAATATAAAGACACAAAGTATTGTTAATACCGAAAAAAGCCTTTTCATCTTCTGTCTCCTTGCCTAAACATTGATTTGTTATTTCAAAACAATATAATATCATATTTGCATTTATGATTCAAGACCACCAAAAAAGCACCTGCTTTTTTGCACTTTTTAAAACCGTATTTTCACGTTTTCTCCGAAAAACAAATCAGACACATCATCGTGGATTTCTCTTAGAATGATGTGTCTGATTTGATTTTTATGGGTTAAAGTGCGGAAAGCCGCTTATTTACAAGCCTCTTCGATAGCAACTGCAACGGCTACGGTCATACCTAGCCTGAGGTTGTTACCTGCGCCGATGAGACCCATCATTTCTACGTGTGCGGGAACGGAGGAAGAACCTGCGAACTGCGCATCAGAGTGCATACGACCCATAGTATCGGTCATACCGTAGGAAGCGGGGCCTGCTGCCATGTTATCGGGTTGGAGGGTACGGCCTGTGCCGTCGCCGGAAGCAACAGAGAAGTAGTTAACACCGTTCTCGTTACACCACTTCTTGTAGGTACCTGCAACGGGGTGCTGGAAATGGGTGGGGTTAGTGGAGTTACCGGTGATGGAAACGTCGACATTCTCCTTGCGCATGATATTCTTGCGGCGCTCAACCTCGATACACGCAGACGCATGAATATCATCTCCTGTCCCACCTGCGGCAGAATGCAGATTGACCTTATTGCGCTTGTCCGCACGTTTGAGGACGCAGCCGGAAAAGCAGGGCTTTTGCAAAAGGATGTCAAGGTCGCACTGATGGGCTGTGCGGTCAACAGCCCCGGTGAAGCGCTCGAAGCCGACATCGGCATTGCCAGCGGCATCGGCGAAGCCGTCCTCATTAAAAAAGGCGAAGTCGTCGAAAAGATCAGAGAAGAAGATATTATTCCCAGACTCATCAAAGAGATTAAGAAGATGTAAAAAAACGCACTGTTTTACAGTGCGTTTTTTCTTGACAATGCTTTGGGTGCGTAGTATAATTCTAATCAAACGTAGACATTTTTGTCATACATTAAAAAGGAGTTTGTTATGAAAAATTCGAACAAAAAAGCGCAGACCAAAGGCTTTATCAAGGGAATTCTTTTTTCGATCCTTGTTATTGCAACAATTGTGAGCATGTCCGCAGCACAGATGACCAAAAATGCCACTTTGAATTATAACAACATCAAGATTTGCATTGATGGCAACTATGTTACGCCCAAAGATGCAGCCGGCAATGTTGTAGAGCCGTTTATCATTGACGGTACTACCTATTTGCCTGTAAGAGCAGTTGCCTCCGCACTTGGCAAAGAGGTAACTTGGGATGGCGCAACCTCTACTGTTTTCCTTGGCAAACAGCCTTCGAGTGCCGTTGAAGAAGCAGGTACTCGCTCAAATCCGTATTTGGCAACTGTAGATCAAATAGTGGAATATAGTATGGCGTCTTACTATCCGCTTCATCAATACAAGTTAAAATGCAATAAAGTCGTAAAAGGCGAAGGCGCAGCGTTTCTGATGAAAAAAGCGAATTCAATCTTTAATGACACACCTACTGCATCGCAAGAGTGGATCGTATTTGATATGGAATTAACACATATTTCTTCAAGCAAAGGCGCGGATGATCTTTTGGACGGTAGCGACATTGTTCGAGGCAACAACTTCTTTAAAGACAATGGCGCGCGTATGCCTGTTGTAAATACAGGAATATTCACCTCAGTACTTGCAGGTTTTCATACTCATGAAGTCGAATTATATCCTGGTGCATCTTCTCGAATCGTGTTTGCAATACTTACCGAAAAATATGATGGTGATATTTTGCTGAGAGTTTCGCGTGACGAAAACAACTATAATTGGTTTAAGTTGAATTCTGAGGATAATGTTATTACAACACAAGCACAAGTGAAAAAGTATTATGGCATATAAGCATCCAAGTTTCACACAATAAAGCAAAAAAGGCACCCTTTCGGGTGCCTTTTTTAGATTGTTTTTTCAATACCGCAGTTCCAACAGGTGGGATTATGTGGACAAATTTACGTGGACAAATTGTGGACAAAAGCAGAAATGAGAACAAAAAAGACTTCCGAACCGAGATTCAGAAGTCTTAAAAAATGGTCTTAAACCTTTATTTTACCGCTTATTTACAAGCCTCTTCGATAGCAACTGCAACTTCAACTGCAACAGTCATACCTAGCCTGTGGTTATTACCTGCGCCGATAAAATGACTAACTTAATTACTTTTTATCAAAGCATTGCAAAACGGGCATACCGCAGTACCATTTTTTATATCTTCCTCAGAAAACTCCATAAAGCCTATGTCTTCTCTGCAGTGAGGGCAAGGTAATTTAGTGACTTCGGGGACTACGGTTGCTGCTTCTTGTGTAGAGGAAGTGTCTGCTTCTGCTTTCGGTTTAGTCTTTGCTTTTTTAGGCTCGGCAATTATTTTTTCGGCTACAGCTACGGTAACATTATCTGCAATTGGTTCTTCTACCGCAACTTCGGTAACGTTAGCAGATTTTTCGCAGTTGTTCTGGTACAGCACAGCTTTTGCACTTACAGAAGTGTTATATACGATTGTTGAAATGGCACCAAGCCCAAGCGCTATTATAAAACAAGTACAGTATTCAATAGCGCCGGCAAGCACTCCGCCACCGGCAAACATCAAGAATGGTAGGATATCGCCGTAATCAGAGCCAATAACCATACCGGTTATAATGCCAGCAACAGTCAAAAGCCAAAACAAAACAATGCCTATAATTTCAAGGATACGTGCCCAACTCCAAAGAATTTCTGCAACTCTCGGCACTTTTTGGCAGTCTGACAGTGACTGGGGAGTAATAAAACACAGCTCTTCACTAAACACTTTGCTCATAATTATCCTCCATGTAAATAAAGAACTCCTAAAGTAGGAGTCCTTTATCTTATCAATTATTATTTACAAGCTTCTTCGATAGCAACTGCAACTGCAACAGTCATACCAACCATGGGGTTGTTACCTGCGCCGATGAGACCCATCATTTCTACGTGTGCGGGAACGGAGGAAGAACCTGCGAACTGCGCATCAGAGTGCATACGACCCATAGTATCGGTCATGCCGTAGGAAGCAGGGCCTGCATCCATGTTATCGGGATGAAGGGTACGGCCGGTGCCGCCGCCGGAGGCAACCGAGAAGTTATG
>JAFQDK010000022.1 GCA_017399305.1 Clostridia bacterium | reverse complement strand
TAATCTCTACTCAAGCAATCGCTTGCTCTTTCGCATAAGTTTTTTTACTTGGTTTCTCTAAAGAATTGTTCGAGATCTCTACACTAAACTTTGTTCGTGTTTTCTTTCTCTTTGTTGTTCAATTTTCAATGACCGAATTTTGTCTTCCTCGAGGTTCTCCCCGCGGCGACTTTGTTATGATATCACTTTCGAACGCATTTGTCAAGAGGTTTTTAAAACTTTTTTAAAAAAGTTTTTCAACCGCTTGCCGCGCTTCTCCGTGACAGCTTTTACATTATATAACGCTTTAACTCTTTTGTCAACAGTTTTTTTGCGATTTTTGTCACTTCATAAAAAACGCATAAAAGCTCTCCGAGAAGGCAACAATTCTACTGATAAAATGCCCAAATACCCGGAGGTATATACTATGACAACCAGCGTTATCCGTACCTGTATTATATACATATTACTGGTACTTGCAATACGACTTACCGGCAAACGACAAATTGGAGAGCTTGAAATATCCGAGCTTGTTTCTACAATTCTCATTTCAGAAATAGCCGCCGCACCTGTAAGCAATCAGGATGTTCCCCTTTCGTTTGCGATTATCCCGATACTGCTTATTATTTCGCTTGAAGTGATAATATCATTTCTCGCAACGCGTTCTAATATAATGAAAAAGATATTCCTCGGTTCGCCCTCGGTTCTTATCAAACGCGGAGAGGTTCAGCCGAAGGAACTTTCAAAAGCACGGATGTCACTTGAAGAACTGCTTTGCGAACTGCGCGTATGCGGCATCAATACAATTGAGGATGTTGACTATGCCATTTTGGAAAGTAACGGAAAGCTGTCGGTCACTCCAAAAGCGCACGCTCGCACTGTTACAAATGCGGATATAAAACTGAAAGCTGACGAAACAGGCATAGCACACGCGGTTGTCATCGACGGCACAATAAAAAAAGAAGCTCTTGAAGGTTCGGGCAAGGACAGAGGATGGCTTGATCAAGAAATAAAAAAAGCCAAGCTCAAACTTGAAGATATATTTCTGCTATCCATAGATGACGCCGACAATATATATATTATAAAAAGGAAAGATGTTGAGTGAAGTTTTTTGTATGTGCACTTGTAATTATAATTATAATAGGTATACTTTGTGCGTGGGGTACCATTGCGGGTACAAGAAAGATAGACTCTCTACTGAACATTATGAGTGAAGCAACTCCACATGGTGAAGCTGTCCCGAAAAACGCAGTTGAGGTTGTCGAAAAGCTGAGCAAAAAGTGGGAGGAGGATGTCTTTTTTATAAGCATGCTGCTACCGCACCATCACCTTGACGAGGTAAAGGAAAAACTCGTCACACTGACAGCATATGCAAGCACTGACGAGTTTGCTGAGTGGCATGATGCCACTCTCGTTTTGGAAGAAGAATTCCGACACATTCGCGGACTGCTTGGCATGAGTGCGGACAACGTGTTGTAAATGAGTATCTAATCAAAAAACGCGTCGCTGTATTACCAACTAACGCGTTTCATTTATATCTATCTTTCACATCTGTCTCGCCGACAATATAATCTATACTGACATTATAAAAGCGCGACAATGTTATCAAATGGTGTATCGGAACTTCATTATTACCATTTTCATAACGAGAATAGACCTGCTGTGTAGTATTCAAAACGGCGGCGATGTCCTTTTGTGACAAATCCCTATCTTCACGTAGACTACGCATTCTTTCACATAAAAAGCCCATGTCACACCGCCCCTTCTTAAATGAAGTATAACACGCAGTTGATATATCGCACCAATTTCACACCACAAATGGTGTACGTATTTTTTTAAAACAGCACCCGTATTGGGTGCTGTTTTTATTAAAGCATTTCAGGAACTTTTGCATCGATTGCGGCAAACATATCCGCAATTGTCTTTTTGACAGTTTCAAGTGCCTCTGCAACAGGAGCCTTGATATTAATACTCTTATCACGGGAAGTAATCTCGACAACACCGTCACCAAGGTTACGAGGGCTGACTACTACTCTAAGAGGTGTACCAAGAAGATCGGCGTCAGAGAACATAACGCCTGCACGAACATCGCGATCATCATACATAACCTCAACTCCATCACGCTGAAGTTCATCATAGAGTTTATCCGCAACAGCTTTACACTCTGCGTCATCAGCACGTACACAGCAAAGCTGAACCTGCCAAGGAGCAATAGAGATAGGCCAAATCGGACCGTAATCATCGTGGCTTGCTTCACATACAGAAGCTGCAAGACGTCCTACGCCGATACCGTAACATCCCATAATAGGGCACTGGCTCTCGCCATTTTCGTCGAGGTAATTCATACCCATGGTTTTCGTATACTTTGTGCCAAGCTGGAATATGTTGCCGACTTCAATACCATTGCTAACAGTAAGGTGGGGCTTGCCACATGCAGGACAAATTCCGCCAGCGAACGCCTTTGAAAAGTCGTGGTACTCAACCTTGCCGTAATCGCGCTCAATGTTAAAACCTGTATAATGATAATCAACCTGATTTGCGCCGCACACAAGGTTCTTTGCACCCTCAAGTGATTTATCAAAGAGAAGTGTTGCCTTGCCGGCAAAATCAACCGCACCGATAAAGCCGGCAACGATGCCACTCTCCTCGGTAATTACTGCAGGATGAATCTCCTTGCCAAGGAAGTTGCGGAGTTTAGTCTCATTAACATCAAGGTCGCCGCGTGTAAACACGATGACATAATCGTCAGTGAGGTTCTCCTGATATACAACAGCTTTAGCGGTCTTGGTTATATCAACATTAAGGAAGTCTACAACTTCTTCAATAGTATGAGAATTGGGTGTATGGGTGAGTGTGAGTTCTTTCAGTTCTTCATCTGCATATGCAGGGATTATGCAATCAGCAGCTTCCATATTTGCGCTATAGCCACACTCAGGACATATAACGAGGGTGTCCTCACCAATAGGAGTGAGAAGCATAAACTCATGCGAAACACTACCGCCCATCATGCCGGAGTCAGACTTAACAGAAACGACCTCAGGTACACCTGCACGCGCAAACACACGTTCATATGCTCTGTGGCAACGAGCGTAATACTGTTCAAGATCCTCCATAGAGGTATGGAAAGAATATGCATCTTTCATCGTAAACTCGCGGACGCGGATCATACCTGCGCGCGGTCTTGCCTCGTCACGGAATTTGGTCTGAATCTGATAGATCATGAAAGGATATTTTGTATAGCTGGTGCCGTACTCGCGAACGAGCTGAACTGCCGCTTCTTCATGCGTCATGCCGAGAACCATGGGAACATCGTTACGGTCCTTAAAACGAAGAAGCTCGGATGCAATAGAGGAATATCTGCCAGACTCCTCCCAAAGGGAAGCAGGCATAGTTACAGGAAAGAGAACTTCCTGACCGTCGATTTTATTCATCTCCTCGCGGATGATTGCTTCAATCTTCTTGGATGTGCGAAGAAGCGGCGGGAACTGCGAGAAAATACCGCTTGCAACAAACTTCATGTAGCCACCGCGAAGCATAAGCGCGTGGCTATCAATAACGGCGCCCGCAGGTCTTTCCTTAAAACGGTCACCAACAAGATTTGTGAGTTTCATAATTGCCTCCAATAAAAAAATCCCGAAGCCATAAGGCTCGGGACGAAAAATTTTCCGTGTTACCACCCGAATTCAGCGCCACGCGCTGCACTCTTTGTCTGCTATAACGGGCATACCCGTACGGCTCATCACCGCAAGCTCAGGGGTGGGTTCGGCGTTTCTTTTCAAAGTCTTGCACCAACCGACTTCTCTCTTATATCAAATACGCGCTTACTATTCCCTTCATCGCTTTAATTATGGTAACATAAGCATTTTAACTTGTCAAGTCTTTTTTGATATGGTAGAATACAGTTAACAGAATTAAGAGGTAACAAAAATGAAAAAAACGGCATATTTCAACTTAGGACTCCTTGCATTATTTTTCATACTGGATCCTTTTTTCAACTTCTGCATTGGATGGGCTGACACATTCAGCTTAGGCGCAGAAATCGTTTTAGGCATGGCAACGCCACTAATATTTATAGCTTTTGCCATTTGTGTCTTGCTATCAACCGCATATTCTATATACAAATGCATAAGCAGAAAAAATATAAAAGAGTTATCGCCTATCGGCATTCTGCTTGTCGGAGCTGTCATTTATGTTTTATGTTTCATCCCCGGTGGCTTTTGGTACGAGCTTGTAAGTTTTTATTTCAACAATGACTTTGGGAGTTTATAATGAAAAAAGGAATTATATTTGACCTTGACGGCACGCTGTGGGATGCATCCGAAGCAGTGACGCGCTCTTGGAATATTGCACTGCGAGATATCAAGGAATTTAATTTACAAATAGACAAACGCGACATGATGCGTTTCATGGGCAATCCGCTTAAAAAGATTGGCGACATGATGTTGCCGACAAGTGTTAGTGACACTCGCAAAGACGAGATAATGAAGCACTGCACAGATTATCAGCACAAGTATTTACTTGAGTTCGGCGCACCAACATTTGAAAATCTCGTTGCTACTCTCAAAAAATTAAAAAAAGAATACTCGCTTTATATAGTAAGCAACTGCCAGTCGGGATATATCGAAGTTTTCCTCGAATACACAAAGCTCTGGAACATGTTTGAAGACTATGAATGTCCCGGAAGAACCGGTCTTTCAAAAGGAGAGAACATCAAACTTATAGTAGAGCGCAACAGTCTTGATAGTGCCATTTACGTTGGCGATACCGACGGCGACTACCGCGCTACCTGCTTTGCAGGTCTGCCATTTATCCATGCAGCATACGGCTATGGCAAGCCGCATAAACAAACAGCAGAAATCAAACGGTTCGATGATTTGTTAAAATTTGAAATATAAAAAACAACCTCGGAAAAATCCGAGGTTGTTTTTTTATTACTCTTCGATAGCAGCTTTCTGTGTATTGATTGCCTTGATAATTGCGGGGTCAAACTTAGCTTTTCTGTCATAAGTGTAAAGGCCGTTTACTTCCTGCTCAACGTCGGTAAGCTGAGTATAGCAGAATGCACATATTGCCTTGTTCTCAAGCATTGCGGTAACGAGTCCGCGGTAACGCTCAATGAACTCTTCCTCGCTCTTGGGACGGCTGTTAACTCCGCCGTAGCCCCAACCATTTTCGAGATCCTTCGGATTCCACCAGATGCCGCCAAACTCACTCATAAATGTAGGAAGGCCGCCCTGCTTATAACGGTTGAATACAACGGGTTCGCCCTTTTCAAGAGGCAAATAATGCTCACGGAATATAGCAGGATCCTGCTCGTAGTCGTGAACGTCGAGCATGTCGCTGATATCGTCCTGATGTGTCCAGCCGGATGCATCAATATACATACGGTCAGGGTCATAGGAACGTGTCATGTTTGCAAGCTCTCTTACAAAGTCACGGTTCTGGTTTGTCTGAGTCTCGTTAAGAGGACACCAACCAATGATTGCAGGATGGTTAAAGTCTCTTTCGAGAATCTCCTGCCACTCAGGCATAAAGCCTCTCCAAGCCTCGGGACGTGAAATATCAAGTCCCCAGTTTGCATGCTCGCCCCAAACGATGTAACCCATGCGGTCACAGTGATAGAGGAAGCGAGGCTCAAATACCTTTTGATGAAGTCTTGCGCCGTTGAAGCCCATATCAAGAGAACGCTGAATATCATCAATAAGATCCTGCTCGGTGGGCGCAGTATAGATACCATCGGGATAGAAGCCCTGGTCAAGGATAAGACGCTGATATACTACTCTGCCGTTGATATAGGTCTTGCCGTTCTTATACTCTACCTTGCGCATACCAAAGTAGGAGTATACGGTATCACCCTCAAGGTCGAGAACGAGATCATAAAGCTGACCGTCACCTACATCCCAAAGATGCATCTCGGAAACCTTTACCTGAAGCATAACGGTCTTGTTGGACACGATAGCAGAAGCTGCGCCAACTTCTTTACCGCCAAATGTTGCCTTTGCAGTAAGAGTCTTGCCGTCTGCGTTTTCACAAACCGCCTCAATATAAACACACTCGTTTTCAAGCGAAACGCGGTACTTTGTGCGCTTTATGTAATGATCCGGTACGTTTTCAAGCCATACGGTCTGCCAGATACCTGTTGTACGGGTATAGTCACAACCGTGAGAATAATAAAGACGGCTCTGCTTGCCGACAGGCTGATTACCGCTGCGAGCTATATCCACCGCATTGATAACAACAGTATTTTCACCGGCCTTTACAGCCTTGGTAATATCCATTGCAAAGGAAACATATCCGCCGATGTGCTTGCCGATATACTGACCGTTTACCCAAACCTCGGTTGCAAAATCACATGCACCGATGTTAAGAATAGTGCGTCTTCCGGCAGCAGCCCACTCCTCGGAAATATCAAACGAACGCTTGTACCAAACGCTCTCCATAAAGTCAACATTCTGAATGCCCGAAAGCTTACTTTCAGGGCAATAAGGAACAATTATCTTTTGAGCCAAAGACTCAGCTTCGTAAAGTTTTCTTTCGCGGCCACTTCTGCCATGGTCGATCTCAAACTGCCATTCACCGTTGAGGTTGATCCAA
This sequence comes from Clostridia bacterium, assembly GCA_017399305.1. GTDB lineage: Bacteria > Bacillota > Clostridia > Oscillospirales > CAG-272 > UMGS902. Next base: position 28,723 of record JAFQDK010000022.1, on the reverse strand, counting down.
TTCTTACGCTCAAATTGAGGGCGCGGATATTCAGGGCGTGCAATCATCACTCTGTCTCCTTATTATCATAAATATTATTTAGGAAATAACCTATACTAATTATATATTTATATTTCAAAATAGTAAATACAAAAAAGTAATTAAAGTTTACATTTTTCATATTTTTTCAATAATTATTTACACACTTATGCAAAAGACCGAGGCAAAACACCTCGGTCTTTTAATTAGCTTATTAGCCGTTAACCATCTTATTGATTTCTTCCGCGAAGTTTTCCTCACGCTTCTGGATGCCTTCGCCCTTTTCATAGCGAATGAAACCGGTAACAGTGATGTTGCCGCCGAATTCCTTAGCTGTTGCATCAACATACTTCTGTACGCTCATGCCGTCATCCTTAACGTAAGCCTGGTCGAGAAGGCAGTTAGCTTCATAGAACTTGCCGATCTTACCGTCAACCATCTTTTCCTTAATCTGCTCGGGCTTATTAGCGTTCTTCTCATCATTGTTGATCTGAGACATAATGATAGCGCGCTCTTCGTCGATTCTTGCAGCGGGAACAGCTGCGCGATTGAGATACTCAACAGGATATGCTGCAACCTGAAGAGCGATATTCTTTGTGAACTCTGCAAAACCTGCATTGTTCTTAGCAGCATCGTCTGCATCAAAGCTTACAACAACGCCGATAGCGCCTGTGCCGTGAATGTAGGTAGAGGTAGTACCGTTTACAACGTCGAAACGGCGGATGTCAAGCTTCTCACCAATGGTAAATACCATGTCGTTGAGCTTTGCGTTTACATCCATATCAGTGTCGAGATACTGGCAAGTCTTAAGAGCCTCAACGTCTGCAGGCTTCTTTTCAACGATAGTGGTAAGAAGTCCGCGAACAAACTCACGGAAAGACTCATTCTTAGCAACGAAGTCAGTTTCGGTATTTACTTCGATAATAGCGGTAACATCGCCAACAGTAAGGGTGTCAACAAGACCGTCAGCAGCGATTCTGTCAGCCTTCTTAGCGGATGCTGCGAGACCCTTCTCACGAAGAACCTTAACAGCCTCATCCATATTACCGTCAGCCTCAACAAGTGCCTTCTTGCACTCCATCATGCCGCAGCCGGTCTTTTTTCTGAGCTCGGCAACGTCTTTAGCAGTAATATTAGCCATTTTATATACCTATCCTTTATTTTATTTTAATTATTCAGCGTCAGTAGCAGCCTCAGCAGCGGGAGCCTCTTCGGTAGCTTCAGGAGCGAAAGCTTCGCCCTGTCTGCCCTCGATAACAGCGTCAGCGAGTACAGAAGAGATAAGCTTGATAGCGCGGATAGCGTCATCGTTACCGGGGATGATGTAATCAGCATCATCAGGATCACAGTTGGTATCAACGATAGCAACTACCGGGATACCGAGCTTCTTAGCCTCAAGAACAGCGATCTTTTCCTTGCGGGGGTCTACGATGAAGATTGCATCGGGAAGCTTTTCCATGGTCTTGATACCGCCATAGTTCTTCTCAAGGTCGAAAATCTCCTTCTGGAGAGCAGCAACTTCCTTCTTGGGAAGAAGGTCGAATGTGCCGTCCTGAGCCATCTTCTCAAGCTGGTTGAGACGGTTAATGCTCTTACGGATGGTCTTGAAGTTGGTAAGCATACCGCCGGGCCAACGTACGTTTACATAGTACTGACCTGCGCGCTCAGCCTCTTCTTTAATGGTATCTGCTGCCTGCTTCTTGGTACCAACGAAAAGAACGTTGCCGCCGTTTGCAGAAAGCTCACGAACAAACATGTAAGCTTCTTCAAACTTCTTAACGGTCTTCTGAAGGTCGATGATGTAGATACCGTTTCTCTCGGTGAAGATGTACTCTGCCATCTTAGGGTTCCATCTTCTTGTGTGATGTCCAAAATGAACACCTGCTTCAAGCAACTGCTTAATAGAAATTACAGACATTTTATGTCCCTCCGGTTTTTCCACCATATAGGCTGTCGCCGCTACCTTACGGACCGAGCGGGAAAGTACCCATATGTGTGTTATATTTTTCGCCTGTTTTATCACAGGCTGAATTATTGTATCACAACATTTCTATTAATGCAAGTATTTTTTGCAAATTTTGTTCTATTTATTTAAAAAATCCTTTTTTCTTCTTTTTATCATCCCGGCAGACACATTTACATTCTTCAATGATAATCTCCACAAGTATGGTGTCCTCGCCGATACACTTTATTTTGCACCACGGCACACGTATCGATTCTCCCCTCGCAAGTCCAAGTGCAGAGCACTCCCCCACTATCAGCGCAACTATCTTGCCGTCGCACATTTCAAACTCTATATCCGTTACATAACCGATAATTGCCCCATCGCATACGTTTATAACCTGTTTATGTCCTATTCCTGTTGTGCTGCAACATTCCATATGTTCACTCCTTTCTATTGATTATAATATGGTTTTATGCTAAACTAAATGAAAAGGAAGTGATTTTTTATGACTAAAAAAGAATATGCTATCATGCTTCACGACAGAGGTTGCAACTGCGCACAAAGCGTTGCCTGCTCATTTGCAAGCGAATGCGACATAAGTGAAGATATCATTATGAAAATGGCAGAAGGCTTCGGCCTTGGCGGCGGTGGAATGCGAGGTATGTGCGGCGCACTTTCAGGCGCGCTTATGATTGTGGGGCTGAAATATGCTGACGGAAACATCGAAGCACCAAAAACAAAAAAGCATACCTATGCGATTGCAAAGCAGATATGCGCCGACTTCAAAGAAAAATGCAGTTCACTTATATGCGCCGAACTGAAAGGCATAGAGAGCGGTAAGCCTCTTATCCCCTGCCCCACCTGTATTGAAATAGGCGTTGAACTTGCAGCCGACGTACTAGAGGGAAAATATGACAACGACTAAAGAATACGTTATATCAAAGCTTCCAAAGCGTTTGCCTGACTCAAATAAAGGCACATACGGCAGAGTTATGCTGATATGCGGCAGCAAGAATATGCGCGGCGCGGCGGCGCTTGCCACGCTTGGCGCGTTGAGATGCGGCGCAGGATTAGTGACGCTTGCAAGCACAAAGGAAGTCATTGATTCGCTTTCGTCCTCTGTTTTTGAAGCAATATATGCCGACAGAGATGCATGCGACATTATCAAAGACTCCGACAGGATGAACGCGGTTGGAATAGGCTGCGGCATGGGGCGCGACGCTAAAGAATATATGCCTTCTCTCATATTGCGTGACGGCGCACCTTTGATAATTGACGCTGACGGCATCAACGCGCTCAGCGGCAACACAGGCATTCTAAAAAAAGCGAAACGAAGCATAATCCTCACTCCCCATCCGCTTGAGTTCTCGCGCATCTCAGGGTTATCGGTTGAAGAAATACAACGCAACCGCGAGAGTATCGCTAAAGCCTTTGCCAAAGAATACGGCGTGACGCTTCTACTTAAGGGCAACCGCACCGTTATTACCGATGGCGATGCGCTTTTTGTAAATCCTACCGGCAACAGTGCTCTGGCAAAGGGCGGTACGGGGGATGTGCTATGCGGAATGATATGCGCATTTGCGGCGCAGAGATGTTCTGCGATTGACGCGGCGGTAATCGGCGCATATATCCACGGGCTTTCCGGCGAAAGACTTGCAAAAATTTACTCAGAATACGGTGTGCTCGCAAGCGAGCTACCGGCTGAAGCCGCAAAAACCATTTGCGACTTGTACAAAAAATCCATATCTGTATAAAAAATTTTTTAGGTTAAATATTTTATAAGTTAGTTCTTATGCACTTATTGAAAAAAAAACATTTTTGTGATATATTTTACTTGTAATTTTTATACAAAACAGGAGAGTAATATGAAAAAACTGATCATGTTTCTCACAGTGCTTGTGATAAGTTTAGCATGCCTTATCCCGGCACTTGCATCCAACCAGGCGACAGTTTATGTCACGCCGTTTGGTAACGACAATGCCGCCGGCACGCTTGATGCGCCGTTAAAATCTCTTTATGCGGCATTCCGCGCTCTGCCTGAAGGCGGCAAGGTTGTTGTATGCGGCTCTATCACCGCAGATGCAACTGTTCTTCCCGAATCAAAAGGACTTATAACCATTTCTTCTCTTGACGCTGAAGACTATCGTGTAAGTGCAGGTGAAGGCGGAAGCGGTATCATTTATATGGGCGGTAACATCACGTTATCAAGCGCAGTAAAATTTGAAAATCTGGATATTCTTGTAACCAAGAAGAACCTTGTATTTATCTGCAACGGAAACTATGCTTGTTTTGGTGAAGGTATTACTGTTACCACCGCAAGCGACGAAGTAACACTTCCCGGTATTGTTGCAGGTCGCAGTGGCACCACTCCTGCAAACGGTACATATCTTGAGATATGCAGTGGAACATGGAACCGCGTTCGCGGTGGTTCGAGAGGTACATCATCTGCGGCGCAGACCGGAGATGCGTGTCTTGTTATCCGCGGCGGTACATTTAACTCTACTATTGACGGCGGCGGTGACTCGGCCACAGACGGCAATGTATACATGTTTATCTTTGGCGGTACCTTCAACGCAAGTGTCAACGGCGCTTCTGCCGCCGAAGTTACAGGAAATGTTCATATTTCTTATTACGGCGGAACCATCAATACAAACTCATTCAGACTGGGGCGCGGCGGTGCTATCGGCGGAAACGCTACCGCCAATCTCTTTGCAGTACCCGACAAAAAGCTTTCTCTCGGTGCATCTGTGATCACAGGTGATGCTATTGCAAATGTTGACGGAACTATAAATGTCAACACTGACCTTATCATCAACTATGTAAGCGGCGATTCACTTGAAGAACTCATGGCAAAAGACTCTGCGTTTATTGAAGCGGCGGCTGCCGCAAAGCTCCCGAAAGAAACAGGCGCTTCGCTCGGCGACCGTGATACAACTGCAAGCGGAACAACCACCAAAGCTTCTATAAACGCACTAGGTGCAACTGCAGGCGACATAAACAAAGACGGCAAAGTTTCTCTTTTTGATGCGTTACACATGATCGGGCTTATCCGCACTGACAAATACAGCGAAGCAGCTGATGCTGACGCGGACGGAAAGATTACGCTGAAAGATATTATCGCTGCGGTAGACTCAGCATTTAAAAATCAGGCAGACATCTCTCGCACAAACGGCGAAAATCGGATTTCAAACACTATCTCACTTTTCGGCGGTGCTACCGTTGAAAACAACTCGATAAATCGCGGATATGCTTTTGGAACTGTCAGTGACAATGCATACTCGGTTTACTCTGACGTTGTTCTTGGCGACGGCGGCATTGTAGGACTGTATTTTGCCGCATCCAAAGCGGATCCCTCTGCTGACGGCTACTACTTTGAAGTAAACACTGTTAAAAAAACTGCCGCACTATACAGTGTGACAAGCGGCATCTACCGCATTGTCGGCGAAAAGAATGTGAACTTTCTTTCCGACAGCGCGCGCATCAAAGTTACCTATGGCGCAAGCACAAACAAAAACGCCGCTGTCCTCTACTTTGAAGACAATGCTCTTGTCGATGAATCATACCCAAGATTTGATCTCTCTCTTGCATCTTTAGGCAACGCGGTAGGCATTTATGTTGAAAACGCAACCGCAACGCTCCCGGTTGTTGTAAAAGAAGACATCCCCACATCCACAGACGGATATTATACAAACTATCTCTTTGAGCAGTTCACAGACCCTGAAGTGTTCTACGAAAACGGAAGATACTATTTCTACGGTACACGTTCATCCACACAAAACCAGGGCGTACAGTGCTTCTCTACCACAGACTTTAAAACCTTTGACGACGAAGGTCTGATACTAAAGCATGGCGATGCATTCGGCGACGGTGTTTATAAGGCCGCAAATATTGTTAAATGCGGCGACTATTATTATCTGTTCTACATGGCAAAGAGCAATGAACTTGACACGTCTGTCACTGCATACGCATCGGCAAAATCCCCCGTCGGTCCGTTCAAGAACGCGGACAAAACCTCACTCACAGGCGATGCAAACTTTATCGGAGGTCAGCCTTTTGTTGACGATGACGGTCAGGTATACCTTATCTACGCAAGAACAACAGGTGGTAACAAGCTTTACGGTTCAAAGATAACTCTCAATGAAGGTAAAGCTACAATCGACCTCACCACAGAAAAGCTTCTTCTTGAACCTACCGAGCCTTGGGAAAACGCCAAAGCATCTGTAGTTGAATGCGGATACCTTGTAAAGCATGAGGGGACATATTATCTGCTCTATTCAGGCGGCAACTACAACTCCACATACGGCACAGGCTACGCCACATCGCAAAGCCCACTTGGTCCGTTTGTAAAATATGAGTACAACCCCATTCTTGTTTCAAACGACCAGGCATTTGGTGTCGGTGCGGCAACAATTTTTGTTTCGCCTGACGGAAGCGAACACTTTATCGCATATCTCCGCAACTTCTCCCCAACTGTTGTTCGTCCTCTTCTCACGTGCATTGACCGCGTAAGATTTGTTGACAATCCAAACGGCGGCGCAGACATCATAGAGATGTACGGTCCCACTGTAAATCCCCAGTTGCTCCCGAGCGGTCTCGGCGAAAACACTATAACAGACTACCAGACAGCAAGATTCCATTGGTAACAAAAAAAAGAGGAAAGCGCAGGCTTTCCTCTTTTAGGAGAATTATATGAAAAGAATTATATTTTCGCTACTCTTGGCTTTGATCGTTTCTATACTTTGCGTATCTGCGCTCGCCGCCGAAACAACTATTTATGTTTCGGCAAGCGGCGATGACACTGCCATTGGCACTGCACAAGCACCGATAAAATCGCTTTATGCTGCATTCAGAGCACTTCCTTATGGCGGCACAATAGTAGTATGCGATGAGATTCCGCTTGAATCAACAGAGTTCCCTACATCAAAAGGACTTGTCACCATAACCTCGGTCAGCGGTGATACTGATTATCGCTCGACAAGCGATGCATGTCTTGAAATTAGCGAAAACATTTATTTAAAAAGTGCAGTAAAATTTGAAAACATTGATTTCAAATTTTCAAAATCGAACATTAATTTTATATGTAATGGAAACTATGTATGCTTTGGAGAAGGTCTCACTTTCACCCCCACTTCAAGCACACTTACATATCCTTTGATCGTTGTAGGTTCAATCGGTCTTGTCGGATCGGACGGAGGATATGCAGAAATACACAGCGGCACATATTCACGCATCTATGGCGGTGCAATCGGAGTAAATTCTGCACCGCAACGCGGTGATACCACCATCGCAATATACGGCGGTACCTTCAACAATACGTTTTATATGACCGGTATTACCGAGGCGACGGGAAATGTAAATATATATATTTACGGTGGTACATTCAACGCAGGGCTCGTGGGTGCGGCTTCCTCTGATATCAGCGGAAACCTTTATGTATCTGTTTACGGTGGCACATTTAACGAATCCGATTCATATATACGTCCTGCCACAAACGGAAAACTGAGCGGCAATTGCACATTTAATATACTCGGCGGTAACCTTAGAAACGTTTACAATATTGATAGCGGAAGTATAACAGGAAACCTTAAAATCAAGCTTGCAAGCGGAATTACGCCTCCCACTTGTCCGTTTGAAACATCCTATCTTTCAAACGATGCATTGAAAGAGCTTAAAACAACTGACACCGCAAACTTAACAGCGGCAAAAGATGCAAAATATCCTGAATACGCAGAGAATCCGCTTATTTCACGCAAAACAACATACAAAGGCATTACCCCGAAAGCGACTTCGTTTATTAAGGATGCCGCAGGCGGCGATTTAAACGGAGATGGCCAAATCACTCTGGCAGACACGCTTAAAGCTTTCAAGTCGATGGTAGGAATCAATTACAATGCATCGGCAGACATAAATGAAGATAAAATCGTTTCCGTATCCGATGCTTTAACCATACTGCAAAAAGCGCTCTCGGACGGCAATCTTATAACAGAATATCCCATTGAAAACAACATCTCAAAGAATCTGATACGTTATGGAGATGCAATTGTCACCGACAACAAGATGAATACAGGATATATCTTCGGCACTATCTCAGATCCTGCATATACGCTTTATTCAAAAGTAAAGTTTGAAGAAAACGGAATAGTCGGCCTTTATTTCGGATGCAGCTCCTCCTCCCCGTCCACCGCTAACGGCTACTATTTTGAAGCAAACGCCGCTGACAGTACACTCACAGTATACAGAATAGAAAACTTTAGCTACAGAAAAATAGCAGAAAAGCAGCTGGCTCTACTTTCTGACGAAGCGGTAATTAAAGTCACTTACGGCGCAAGCTCGGTTTCAGACGCCGTGCAATTCTATTTCAATGATAATCCTCTTATCACTGACCATTATTTTGACTTTGACCTTGTTCTTGACAAAAAAGGAAACGGTGTCGGTATGTATGTCGAAAATGCAACCGCTACCATTCCCGTTGCTATCACAGAAAGTGTTCCGGAAAACACAGCTACATATCAGAACTATATAATCCCCACATTTACCGACCCTGAAATATACTATGAAAACGGTACATATTATATATACGGTACAAAGAGCGGCGGTCTCAGCGGTGTTATCTGCTACACTACCACCGACTTTGTGACATTCACTGCGCTTGGCGAAGTTCTTACTGTTGAAAACGGCTTTGGCGACAAATCAGTTACCGCAGCAAACATCGTGAAATACGGTGATGTTTACTATATGTTCTATATTCAGGAAAGCAACTCCCTTGGATACAGCACGACAGGTTATGTGACAAGCACATCGCCTGCAGGTCCTTTCACAAATAGTGAAAAGGTTCCTCTTACCAATGAAACCGACCTTATCGGCGGACAACCGTTCATTGACGATGACGGCACCGCATACCTAGTTTACACAAGAACTACCGGCGGAAACAGAACATATATTTCAAAACTCATTCTTGACGACGGCAAGGCAGAGCTTGATCTCACGACAGAGACGCTTTTGCTTGAGCCTTCAGCAGAGTGGGAATATGCAAAAGCTTCGGTGCTTGAGTGCGGCTTTATCGTGAAGCACGATGGGACATACTACCTCATCTATGCCGGCGGTAACTACAACTCAACCTACGGTGTAGGCTATGCTACGGCTGATAATATTTACGGTCCGTATACCAAGTACGCGCACAATCCGATTATGTGGTCAAACGACCAGGCGTTCGGCAACGGCGCCGCAAGCGTATTTGTTTCTCCCGACACAAGTGAGCATTTCATCATCTATCTGCGCAACAATTCGCCCACTACTGCAAGACCGCTCAATACTTGCATTGATAGGATACGCTTTGTTCCCAATCCAAATGGCGGTGCGGATATCCTGGAAATTGCAGGAGCATCTGTAACACCGCAAGCACTTCCAAGCGGTATTGGAAGCACGTATGCCTTTGATTATCAGGCGGCAAGATGGCATTGGTAATCTATCAAAAAAGGAAAGCCGTTGGGCTTTCCTTTTTATTATTTATTTTTCAAAAAAGGCTTGACAAGCACCACTTAAATATGTATAATAAATCGTGCGTGTTACATCACCTAATACGCAAAGTATGCAGAAGTACTCAAGTGGTGAAGAGGCGCCCCTGCTAAGGGTGTAGGTCGGGTAACCGGCGCGAGAGTTCAAATCTCTCCTTCTGCGCCAGCAAAAAGCCGTGTAAACTCAGTGTTTATGCGGCTTTTTGCTTTTTATAGCGTTTTTTTAAATCGCAATAAAACACATAAAAACGTGGTCAAATGTGGTCAAAAATGTGGTCAAACGTTTATATTTGTATATTATAAAGAAAAAGCACCCCGAGGGGTGCTTTCACTGTTATATTTTATGATTAATTTTAATATTATCCTCCATTCGGCTTTCCAAAGGTAGGAGTTGATAACCTCTTTTCGAAGCGACACCTACCTCTACGAGCTTTTTAAAATGCTTATTCGCTGACTCATAGTTCTTGAAAGTTTCATCGTTTTCTCGGCTTTCTTGTTGTTGCGCTACAACTTTTTTCAATTCCATACAAATAGACATTACAAAAACCTCCTCGTCTGAATGAACTGTTTCATACTATATTTACCAATATAGTCCCTCATTAATTCATTGTACTCAGAAATTGCTTTATATGCTTCTGGTATATCTTCCAAATTATCAATTTTAAGTTTAAGCTTTCCCAATTCTTCACGACTAATTGGTCTTCCATGAGATTTCCATTCTTTATTATCACTCAAATTTTGTGCAATTTCGTTCGCACGAATTTGTTTTTCTTCTAAAGTAACAGGGGTGTTGCTGCTTTTGTGAAACTTCCATGTTTTAAACTTATACTTAGGTAACCATTCCACAAGCAAATCAACCGCCAGGTCACGAGCTTGTTCATACGCACGCAATTCTGCCAAATCAAAATCCTTCAAAATTATGAACTCGGCATTCGTAAGAGTGTTATTCTGCGCCTTTGCGATAAGCTCATTAATCTTATCAAGATATCCCAGTGCTGCTACAAAATTGCCGTCTTTATTTCTGACTTGAGGGTCAATTGGACCTAAAACGCTATAGTAATCCATATAAATCTTATCGCCGCTACAACACATCACAGTACCTGCACTATATGCATAATCAGGAACAATATAATCAACTTCGCTATAAAAATTCCTGAAAATATTAACCATTCTTTTTACAGGACTAAGACCTCCGCCAGTAGTGGTGAGAATTACACAAAGTTTGTCATGCTTTTTGCCATCATTGCAAATATCTTCGATAATTTTTCTTACACGTGATTCGATGCCGTCATTCAATCCACCATAATAAACGAAAACATCTGCATCCAATTTTTCTTCTAGGGCATTGAATGCATTTTGCATTGCTTCTCTATTAGTCTTATCAATTGGTGATGCCATTATTCTTATTGCCTCCGTAAAATGTAGTTACTATAATTAGTATCTATATGTTAACACATTTTTTTGCTTTTGTCGATATTTTGGCAAAAAAACTAATATTTTTGTTAAACAATTATCTAATCAGTTTGAAAATGGCTTCCACCTCCTCCTTCCATCATACCCCACCAAAGTTGGGATTTTTCGGCAAGTTTATATAGTAAAAAATGAGGTAGGCAACTTTTGTTGCCTACCTCATTTTTCATTTGTGCATCACTTGCATTGAGAATTAATGTAATTAATCAAAAGATTTCTTGCCTCTTCATTGGTTATACCTTTTTTCCCAAGTAAACCCGAGACATTTTCAGGCAACATTAATTCATTTTCATAATACATTTGTGCAATTCTTAATTTCTCTTTCTCCTCAACCGAGAGAGAAGCAATGAATTCTTCACCTTTAGCTATAGTATCCTTGCCAGTATAGCCATACATAGGATTAAGAGTGGCAAACGATTGTTTAATTCCCTTTCCTGTACCACCGTTTTCAAAATACTCGTCTAAATACTTCAATGCAGCTTCTTTGTCTTTATACCTGATAGCTGCTTTCATATAATACAGAGCATTTGACTTCTTGTTAGCACCATAAATCGTATTGTCATTTGCACCTTGATAATTACGTTTGATGTCAAGTATCTCATAATATGCGCTTTCTTGATAATCATAACTATAAACAAAAGCCCCCTTAAGGATCTCACTCACTCCACGAGTAGGCTTGCCGGTAAACTCGTTATAAATATCATCTACACCAAGAGAATTAAAGAAGTGCTGCACCTTATCTCTGATTGCACGTGGTTCAGTAAGCGAGGGGTAAAAATTCAATCCGCTTGCGATCTCTACAGGGAGTTTAATAAACGGTGTTATCATTCCCCAAGCCTTATCAAGAGGAGCGGTCAAGTCTTCGCTCGTCCACTCATAATCGTCAAGCCCTACCCACTCAAGCAATTCAGAAAAGCTACCCAGTTGTCGGAATGCATAAACATTATCTCCAATTTGGCCAAGCGTAACGTGCGGAATATCACGAACTGAAGGCGGAAGTTTTTCGTCCTCTTCATCCATAACTAACTTGTTCCAAGCAATCATAAGCAAACCAATCAGATTGACCATCAAGCCTTTCATAAGTAATTTGCCGGCTTTCTTGGGTATGTTTGCATCAGATACAATTATGTTTTCAAACATCCTGTAATAACGCTTTAGGTTGGTTTCCGTAAAAGAATAAAACGGAATCCAATACCTACGCAAAGTCTGTCCCATCATACCAACTTCATCATAAGCTCCAAGCAAATCTTTTGAAAGCTGATATGCCTTGTCTTCAACGGACAAAAGTCCTTTCACAATATACCTATTTGAAGCAACATAATCCTTCACGTCACCATTACGGTGTTGAATACGGTCCTTGTAATAAAGGTATGCGGAATAACGAAGTATCGCTTCACGGAAATTGTGAACCGCCTCTACACTATCATAATATCCCTTGAAAGGTTTCGTAAGAACCTTAAAGATATTAGTGCCTTTCTTTTCCTTAAGATGTGCGAACAACTCATTCTGCGTTTTTTCATCCATCTCATTGGCGAAGATCATTGAAGTGTATCCTCCGCGTTCTACCCACTCCATGAACTCGGCAGAATAACTTTTATGCCGCATAGCTTGATATATCTCACCAACAGCACGCCCAGAATACTTAACAATTCCCGGATTACCCGCTATAACCGCATCAAGGTCTCCGACCATGTTTCTTAAACCGAACTTAACAGTACGCAACGGATTTACGCTTGTAGCCCATCCTTTCCATGCAGACACCACGGCTTTTGCCGCTTTTGCACCTTCGCTTGCCTGTTTAGGATTTGCAATGCTATCCATAGTGGAAACAATTTCCTTGGGCAATACCCACTGCTCATATGCAGCACCGGTAAGACGAATCGTATCTGAATACTGTAAAAAGAGATTTTTAACCTCGTTCAGGCTTGCAAATCCTTTTTCCCCCGCAGCAAGTGTAGAAATCATTTCTTCAAAAGCACGATTAAAAGCATCTTCATCAATGGTGGTTTTAGTATAGAAATAATTACCACGTCTCGGTTGATGAATAACATGAGTATCTTTCATGTTTTTTGCAAGAGTTTCCCACGTTTGGTAATCCTCGCCAAGAATGCCCTTTATCCATGCTTTCTTTTGAGAAGTGTACTTCAAAACGGTTCTAGCACTTATGACAGCTTGATGTTCATTTTCGGTTGCATTTTCAGAAAGTTCTGTAGCCGCAAGTGCTCCAACATATTTGTACAAGCCGGCAACCTTGAGGTCATGAATCTTAAGTGAACGTACAACTCCTCTGTATGCGCCACCGAAGGTTGGAAGTTCGCCACGCTCAGCCAAATCAAACAAACCGTTAAATCCGAACATTATCCTTTGATTATACCATTGTTCTTGACGATATGTTTCGCTGTCGGGCTTACCGTTTTTAAGGATAGGCTTACCGTCTTTATCAGTACTCTCGGATAGTATAAGGTCTTTGATTGCTTGCTTGTTACTCTGAAAAGCTTCTTTCTCAAGTTGAGGCTTTATATCATATTGCCGCTTGATTTTTCCAAGCATATTCGCAATATAAACGTCATATTGCATTTGCAACATTGCCTTGTACTCAACCATTAAAAAATCTGTATTGATAGCCTTTGTGGAACCGTGCCGTTCTTTAAGCCACCCGCGATTCGCTTTAACTCCTACTTCACGCTTTCCAGTACCTTTGCTATCCTTGTTCATATATTCTATGACTTGGTGATGATAATAGTTTTTGCGTCTGAATTTATTGTCGGTATCAAAACCGATGTACTGATTCAGCGCAATATACTCTTCCTTCAGCTCATCCCAAATACTTTGACGCTTAACAAGTGCCTGCTTTACCTTTTCAGTAGCTTCAGCGTCAAGCTCGTTGACAATTGTGTCTACTTCCTGCGTTGTAATTGCATTAGGTAACAATATCTCTTCATTACCTTGTTCTTTTTGCAACTGCGCCTCTTCTTGTAAATCAAGAAAATAAACAAGTTTTTCAAAGGTTTTAAACTCAGCCGGAGTAAGACCTTCGGTCATTTTGTTGAGCTTATCCTGAACCATAAATGAAGCAGTGGTAGGAAGCCCTTTCCACTGTATCATCATTTTGCGGAATTCAGCAAAAAAAGTACCCTTTTCGCCGCGTTCGGGAATGTCGGGGAATACTCTTGTCATATTATGAGCAACCCAAGCGGCACGTTCACCGAACATCTGCTTTATGGATACTTTTTCGGGACCTGATTTGTCCCTATCAAATTGTTCAAATATTTCCTTTTTGCGCTCTGAAGTAAGTGAAGCCGCATCTTTGTCGTATGTGTCAAGGGAGTAGCGGATATCCGTCTCGGTATCATCAAAACGTTCATTTAGCGGAATTACCACGCCTTTGTCGTCGTAAGTAACAGTTTTTGCCGATTTAATATTTTCGGGATAAAGAACTCCAAATGTTCTTACACCGTCACGTTCCGTGGCCAACAACGTATCATAGCCGTATTTACGAGCAAAGTTTGCAAATTCAGGAGTTGCTGTCATTGTCCATATAGCTTTGCTTTCATGAACACGACCTGCGGTCCAGCAGGCAAGTATTTCTTTTGAAGAAAAACCAATCTGTTTACCGAATTCAAATATTTGATCAGGAGTTGTTAGCTTACGATTTATATCGCCCAATTCAAGCGTGTTACCCAGCTTGATATACAACTCATAAATTCCGCTTTCTTTTTCAGTATAGAGCTGTTCAGCCTTTACATCAGTCCCCCAATATCCGAAGGAATATTCATTAGCGTAAGCTAAATCATCCGTTATCCAATACGCTGCCCCGGTGCCCTTAAACTCGGTGAAGACTTCGTCAGAATGTGTGCCGTGATAAAGTATAATAGGAGAATAACCATTTTTAACCGCATATTTATTTAATAATTCACGTGCTGTTTTCTCGTCCTTATTTCCTACAGCTTCAATATATCTTCTTTCGTCGGCTCCGGCCCCGCTTTCCAACATCTCGTCAGAAACACGTGATGCATGTTCATCCACAGGCGAAGAATATCTTCTTTGGTTACTTCGCCTTTCGCTTGCATCTTTTCTATTTCCCACTTGAACTTCCAACGTTGTATTCCCATCGGACATGTTGTCAAGATCGCTTGTATTCCTTCCTCTTTGATTTTGCACTCTTTCAAAATCTTCGTGAACTCTTCCACTGAAGTGTCTCGTATCATGTCGCTCATAAATGTTACCGCCTTCCTCGACAACACTCTCACTACCATACCCGATAGCATCAACAAAAACGGCATTGCCGCCTGCATCAGACATATCAGAATAGCTTGCTGCACTGTAGCCTTGTGAAATGCTCTTATCTTTTGCCCAAAACTCCGTTACCGTATCAGAATACGCCGCAGCGCCTTGGTACATTCCTGAAAGAATGTTACACACAAGTTCTCTTTCAAGGTCGGCTACATTGTCTGTAACGCCTTTATAGTGTTTTTTGAGCATCTCTATAGCTTTATTGTACTCAGCATCGGTCATATTGTCAAGGATTTGTGTATGTGCCGCTTGAACATCATCGGATGAATAATTGTGTTCAATGTACTCATGCTCTGCAAGCTGTTCGGGATAATAGTATTCGTGGTCGTAACGAACATAAAGTGTATCACCTTTTTGCATCGCCCTCGCCTCGTATTCACTGCCGACAAAAGCACATTGGATATTCCCCTTTAAAAACTGAACGTTCAGCCCTCTCTGCTCATAATAATCAGCTACATCACGCATATTGTCATTCCACGCACTGCGCTTTATTGCAAAGAAACGATGCATCCTGCCTTTGCTGTCGCGTTCGGTACGCTGCTCAAGCTGATTGGCAGTTAGCTTTTCTGTATATGCTTTTCGGTCTTTTGCTTCAAGACTGCGGTTTTCGCTTGCTCCTGTTGCTTTATCCAGTCCTGCAATTTGCTTGCCGGAACGCGAACCAAAGTTCCGTCCGCCGCTTCCATCAGATAATGCGTTTCGTTCATAATCAATACCCTCACTTTCCAACGAATAATTTGCACTTTCGCTATCATCGGTACCGTCATCAACGATAACCTCGCTCATGTCAACGGTACTCACATTGATACCAAGCTGTGTATCAATATCATTTAGCTTTGCTTGCAGCTCTTCAAGCTCTTTTGCTCTGGGGAATTCTGCATTGACTTCATTCCTCAGGGTTTCAATTTCAGCTTTATAGTTTGCAACTCGTGCCTTGTCGGTTTCGAGAGTAGCACCAATTTTTTCAGCCAAGTTTGCAATGCGGGTAATATTGCCCGATGCACTCTCACCGGCGAGAACCGAATATTCGCCGCTGCCTTTAAGTATATAATGCGTCCCCTTGTCAAAAGATGATGTGTAATAGATGTCAAGTCCGCTATACGAACCAATCTTTATACGTGTACCGTTGCGAGGTGCATTTGCAAGTATCTTTTTAAGAGCATCAGCCGCTTTTGTTCTCTCGGTGTACTTTGTCTTACCGATAGTTATTTCAAAGTCCGCAGGCGCATTAGTTGCTACAGTCTTAGCGTCTGCTGAGGTGTCAGCAATAATTCTCTCCCTTTGTGCAATTTGACTTGGCAGCCTTGCCAATCTATCCTGCATGTCAAGTTTATCTGTGTTGAATTTATTGCGGATAGATTTAAGATTGCTTAATATATCCTCAAGCTCAATCTTTTCAAGCAGCAATGGATTGCCCGAAGCAATCGCTTTTGCTTCTCTTGCCGAAAGTTGGAAATCGCTCATTTCTTCGAGTTCCTCAACCGTACCTCCGGACAATGCCTGATTAATGAAACTTGCTTTTCTCTCCTGCATCTGCCACTGATAACTGTCATAGGACTTTTCTTGAATATATCGATATATGCGTACATTCTTATTTTCGTTACCGTAGCGAATAATTCTTCCCTCTCGTTGCTCAATATCCGAAGGACGAGCCGGTACGGTCATGTGATGAAGAGCAACCGCTTTGTTTTGCGCATTCATGCCCTCTCCCATAACAGCAGTAGAACCGATAAGCACTCTTATTTCACCGGTGTTTACCTTTGCGCTGAGGTCTGCTTTATCCTCAAACTCCTGTGCAATAGCAATTTCTTTTCTCGGGATACCGTGCGCCACAAGTTTATTTATAAGGTCGCCGTATACATAGAAATTGTATTTCTTACTTGCATCATCACTTACGCCAACGTCACAGAATACAAACTGCGTTCCTTTGCTTGCAGTGCTCTTTGCATATTCATCGTATACTCTCTGAGCCACCTGTGTAGTTCTGTTGCCCGGAAGATTTAAATCATCTTCCGAATATTTGCCGTCAAAATACGATGCAACAAAACGCAGGTCAACCGCTGCCATTTGTCCCGCCGTGGTAACTTCAAGCATGTTGTGGTCGGCATTTTGACCGTTTGCGCGTATATCATCAATCATACTGTCAATGATGTCGAGAAATTCTTCCTGAATATCATTTGGCTCGTTGATTACATCTATTCGCTCCGCTTTTGGGAGTTCCTGTATTACGTCTCCGGTCTTTAGAATATCCGCCATTCTGCGAAATTGTTCAATCATCTGCGAAACATTCTTGAACTTGGAAAATCTCTCTTTCATTCTCATGTTTCGCCCTGACGGGTCAACCTCTGCCTGATTTACAATAGAGCCGAACATGCTCGCCCACGCATCAAAGGATTGCAGTCCTGCATCAGCTAAAATGTCAGGACGGAGAAACCTCATCATATTGTAAATTTCAGACATAGAGTTGGTAATAGGCGTTGCCGTTCCGAATGTTATTCTGCCGCCACTACGGTTAAGATAGTCGGTAATCATAAACATATTTTCGGCACGACTTGCTCTTGTCTTGTTGTTAGGCTGATTTATTGACACTCCCGCTACACGGCTGAGTTTGCTGTAAAAAGGAAGGTTTTTAAAGTTGTGCGCTTCGTCTACAAACAGACTATCCACGCCCAACTCCTCAAAGATATTTCCACTGTCTTTTGCGGTTTCGGTGACAAATTTCAGTTTTTCTTCAAGACGGTCTTTCTGATTTTCAAGCTGTCTTATAAATCTGCCGTCTATCTTTCCCTTTTCCTCTTGTGCAGCCGTCAGCACTTCTTCAAGCTCTGCAATTTGATTGTTAATAAATGCTTTTTTTGTATCGAGAGAAACATCAAGCATTCCAAATGACGAGTGTGGAATTATAACAATGTCAAAATCATTAGCCGCTACAAGTGCATAAAACTTCTGTCTCTGAGTAGCATTTGCACCTTTTTCAAGCATAGCAACTTTTGCAGAAGGATACATTTTAAGAATATCATTACGGAAGTCCGCCACTTTATGCCCGGGCACCACCATCATATTCTTTTTTGCCATACCCATTCGCTTGAGTTCCATTGCAACCGCAATCATTTCTGCGGTCTTGCCGGTGCCAACACCATGTGCAAGCAATGTATTGCCGTTAAAAATCGCTCTCGCTACGGCTCGCTTTTGATAGTCCCTAAGCTTAAATGTATCGGTGAGACCGTCAAAGGCAAGATATTTCGCAAGCTCCGAAAAGTCCATATTCCTGTTGGAATTGAATTTCTCATTAAATGTAGTAACTAAATCCTTTCTGCGGTCACTATCCTTAAAGCACCATTCCTCGAAAGCGGATTTTATATCCTCTGCCTTTTGCTGTGCAGCTCTCGTTTCGCCGACAAGAACTCTCTTGTCCTTGTCCCTTATAACAATTTGGCGCATATTAAGTGCCTTTTCCGCAAGCGAAATGGCATCAATATATTTTGTACCGTACTTGCTTGTTAAAAGAGTATTATCTCCCCATGTGCTACCTGATATAGACCATGTACCTGTTGTCGGGTCATAGTTTACTGTAGGCTTGTGGTAAAGACGCAGTGTTTCTTTAAGAAACTCCGCCACGTAATCAGACTTTATCCACGGCGCACCAAATTGCGGTGTAATATTCTTTGCGGGTATATCGGTAGGTATAACAGCTTTCAGCATTTCTTCATTCTTCTCGAATCCTTTTTTGCCTTTTACCGCTTCATATTTCTCCCTGACATTACCTGACAAATACACTTCGCTCAGTTCATATACACCCTCAGGAGTATATACAATTCTTCCGTCAAGCTGCTTTATAACCTCACTTTCAGACAAGCTTGTAAGCTCCGCTATACGGTTGAGATTTACACCGCCGCTTTCGCCGATAGAAATACTCAAAGCATCAAGTGCGTTGTCCGCCTTTTTAGGTGTCCTCTTGCCAAGAGTGTCTTTTGTAAACATTTCGGATTTTATGATTTTTTTCGCTTTGGTGTCATATACCTCAAGACCGGATATTTTATAAAAGTCATTGTCAGCCGACAAGACTTTTTTGTTTTTCCCCAGTGTACCGTTCTTTTTTACAAATCCGTCATATACAGTGTTCAGGTCTTTGCGCTTACCTTCAACTACACTTGTTTCATTTTCGCTGAGTGTTGCGTTAATCAAATCCTCATATACATTTTTCAGTTTGATATATTCTTTAGCAACTGTCGCCTGCTTCCCTTTAAGTTGCTTCACCTCACCCGTGGCAACATCGACATATTCAACATCACCGCTATCCGTGACGGCAAATGTCTGCATAGCTGTGCTGCTTTCGGTAACATCAACCGTTCCCACTGTCTGTGCGCCGCTTAGCATGTTCCTTGGCAATTTCTTAATCGCCTTTAAAAGCTGCTCCGCAACATTTCCCGTTGACTTAACATCAAGCGCTTCTTTTCCGCTTCTCCAATCTCTTTTGGAAACAAGCTCGCCAATAATATTTTCAGGGTGATTTACAAAGTATTCATTAATAGAAAACTCATTTGCACCTACAGAAACATTTCCGAGGTTTATAAAGCTTTCCCCGCCCTTGTCGGCAGCCTTCTGCATAATGATAAGGTCGGTTACAACATTAGCCCCTGCGCTTCTCGAAAATACATCAGAAGGCAGACGGTATGCAGCAATCAGCTTGCCATGCTTGCCGAGTTCTGTGCGTGCAACACTATCAAGCTTGTCAAGCGTACCCTTAGTAGTAAGAAAAGCAAGAATACCGCCGTCACTTAACTTGTCCATTGCTTTGACAAAGAAATAATCGTGAATTAAGTATTTTTTGCCCTTATACTTGTATTTTACTTCGCCGAAAGGTACATTACCCACTATAAGGTCAAATGCACCGTCCTTGTACGCAACATCTTGGAATGGGGCTATCTCAATATTAGCTGTGGGATATAGCTGCCTTGCAATTCTGCCGGAAATAGTGTCAATCTCCACACCAAACAAAAAAGAGCTGTCTTTTACGGATTTAGGCATTCTTCCAAAGAAGTTACCTACGCCCATTGACGGCTCTAATATATTTCCACCTTCAAACCCAAGGTGGCTAAGTGCTTTGTAAATACTGTCAATAATGCTTGTCGGGGTAAAATACGCATCGTTTACAGTACCTTGTGCGGCTTTAAGCTCATCTTCACTCATCAGCTCAGAGAGCTTACTTCTGTTTGCGCCGTAAAACGAACCTGCGAGACCGCCCCAACCTTTAAACTTTGCAAGCAATCCTTGCTGCGCTTTTGTTGGAGCCTTGCCACTACTTTCAATAGTATGTAGCGTTTCTATAGCTTTTATGTTATCATTCATGCTCGGTGCAGAAGTGTCTATATCCTCTGCAATAGCCTTTGTAATAACAAAATCTTTAGATTTACTGCCGCCTTCGGCTACATCGACATTATCATCGACAGAAGCTCCTTCTGCGCCATGTCCCTCGCTGTCGTCTGATTCTCGAACTCTGTTGTCGTTATCTCCGCTGTCGAGTTGTCCGCTGGCAGATGACTCTGTTTCAGTAGTCTGTAATAGTTCTCCACCTGACCGAGCGACATCTTCGCTAGACTTTCTATTCTCGTCTCCAGCGTTCCGTTCTTCTTTAACTTCCTGTACAGGCTCGGGTTCTCGTCCCGCATCATCGTCTGTGCTTGGTCTATCCAATAATCCATCGTGAACATTGTCGTTACCTTCCTTTGTAGTTGTAGTTTCGGTTTCTGCAGACCTAACATTTTCAGGCTCATCCTCGGACAAAAGGTTATTAAGAGCATTTATAACATCCGCGCCCGGTTCCTTATTCAATATTAAGCTATTCAAAGCAGGAGCATACCGTCCGTCATAATCCTTTATAAACTCTTTCAACTCTCCGAGTTTATACGCTTGACTTCTATCCTTAACTTTAATCAGCCAAGTATCGTCGCCAGTATTTGTATTCTTTGTCTTTACAAAAGTGTAATTGTTGTTGAGTGCAGGCAAATGTGAAGTCTCGCTGCTTTCGCTCTCGTTGTTAACACTTTCTGGTTCTCCGAAGAACTCATTTATTGCGCTTATAGTATCGCCGCTTGGCTGCTCTTTGAAAATAAAGCCGGAAAGCTTATTGCCGTCAAGCGACTTTGCGGCACTTGAAAAATATCCTCCGTGCTTTTTTACGATGTCAAGCAAACGGCTATATTCATCTTTAGCCAGCCGTTCCTTAACACTGACTACCCAAAGTGGTTTGCCAGTCTGCGTGTGCTTTGTTTCTATCAGTTCACATTTGTTTGTAAGACTTACTTCACCTTGGACAGTATCATGTTCTATTGATGCGTTTTCGTTCGGCTTGGATAAGTCGCCATCAATTCTGATTATCTGACTATCATCAAAGACTGCAAAAGATGTACCTGCGCCCTCATTCTGATTTTCATATTTAAAACCGTCATAACCAAGCGATTTTAATATATCTTCGATTTTACGCAGTTTGAGATAATTCTGTTCAAAAGCAATAGCTCGAGAAAAGACCTCAGCATTCAAAAATTCAGCTGCTTCACTTGATATGTTTTTTCCACTAAGCAGTTTGGCCGTCTCGTCGAAACCAAGCATATCCATTAATTCATTCTTACCAATGAATTCAGTTAATGGAATTTCATTTGCGGTTCCGGCATCGTCATATATCTCAAGAGATATATAAACGCCATCTTTCTCTGTCTCGACCTTGATATGCAAACCACCGTTAGTGACTTTTTCGGTCAGTGAAATTGTAGCTTCTGCCTTTATATCTGTTTCCAGATAATCGTTAAAACCGTTTGAAAGCATATTTTTCTCTGAATTAGTCAGTTTAGACTGTTTCAAGAGTGCATCAAAATATTGTTCCGGCGTTCTTTCACCGAAAATATCCTCTGTCTCAAGGGGATTGTTTAAAACAAGATCATATTTTACTATGTTACCTTCGCCGTCAGCCAATCGTGCCTTGGCATGCTTTTCAGTACCAAAATGCAATGCTAAATCTACATAGCTCTTTGCAAAATGAGAAAACTTAAATTTGCTTCCGTGAAATACCCCGCGTACTATTCTTCGTTGTGATGCACTATTATCATGCTTTTCGCCATCGCTTTGACGCATTTCTCTCGAAGTTCCTTCGGAATCGCCCTGATTCCCAGAATTTCCTTCTTGATTTCCTCGTCCGTATATCCGTCCTTTCTCATCTGCTTGTACAGATTCTTCTCGCCCCAAGTCATGTTCTCGAGCAAGTCCACTTTCATTCACCTCGTTATTTTCAGTCTGTGTAGTATCTTCATTATACTCCACATCGCTTTCATTTGCAACAGATGCAATAGCATTTTTATTACGAACAAAATGCTGACTTGCAATATCATTGCCAAATCCACAATTTATATAAGCCTGCAAAACCTTTTTAGCTTCTGCATCAAATCTTATGGAGTTATACACTTCCGCAATAGTCATTTTAGGGTTACTTTCGGCTATTGTTTCAATTAAATCACTTGTTGCAACGGTGCTATAAGCAATTACAGTTTTACTGTTTGGTGCCCACCAACTAACATCATCAGATGCCCAATCGCTCTTTTTAGCTCTCACAGTTTTGATTTTGTCTGTATTGGTTTTTACTTCCGGTATGATATCAGCGTCTGTAGCCTGTGTCAGCTGAGTATATCTCGGCTGTTTTAAAGTATCCGCAAAACCGTTAGGAAACGTATTTGTCCATGTGGATGTACCGTTGCTCACTTCAACTACAGTGTGACTGTCATCACGACTAACAACACGAATTGTGTTGCCTGTTTTGCTATCTGTATATACTTCCCCTATTGCAACAGATGGCTTAGAAGATTCTATCGCATTGCTACTTGTATCTGTCGCTGTTTCCGCTGCATTGAACTTCGCAGACACCTTTACAGGCTCATATTGTTCACTCACTGCCAAAGTATCAGCCTGTGCGTTTGTATATATCTTCGTCTCAACCGTTTTGCCTGTATCTATCTCAATCGTGGTATTATCAGCATCTCTGCTCACCACGCGGATAGTGTTACCGGTCTTGCTGTCTACAAATGCATCTCCCACTGCAACAGTTGGCATTTCAGTGTTTTGTAATTCATCAAGTTCATCGGTAAACACAAAACCGCTTTTCTCCAATGACTTTTCCGTAGTAGTATTGTTTGTTGATACCTCTTGCTGTGCATCTGTGTTTGTTGAAGCATTATTGTCGACACTTGAACTATGTTCAATAGCGTTATCGGCTGAATTGCTTGTCTGTTTACTCTTATCAACGCCTAATACTTCCGCTACTGCTTCATTGGACATTACGTTTATCGGCGCACTCTGTGGTTGCGTTTGCTGTACTGTGTTCCCTTGTGCGGCATTCTTTGCGTCATTTTTGTCTGCTTTCTTTGCTGTCTTTTCAGCTTTCTTTACATCTGCAAGTTGCTCCGCCGCAAGTCCGCGTTGCAATGCGCCAAGCTGCTTAACGTCAATCTGTGAACCCTTTTCTTGCATCTTCTGCAGTTGCATTGCATAAGAACGCAGCATATCATTTTCGCTTACAAGACCGTCACTGATGAGAGTATTCACCGCATCAACATTTAATGTGTCGTTTTCATTAAGATATAACGAACCCACTTCGGTATTGGCGTTACGATTAGTTACATAGTTTATGCCACCAATAGGTCCCGACAAACCCAAGCCCATAAAAGCACCGCTTGCGGAAGCAATGCCTATGTCGGCTAACATAGTCCAAAATACCTTATCCTTAGCTTGGCTTTCAGGCATATCAGAAAGCAACTCATTATACATAGTGCTGTATTTGGACAGATCACCGTTGATAAGATAATCTGATACCATATTTGCCGCTTCGGTCAATCCTTCTTCGGTTGTATTAACAAAAGTTGACTTACCTAAATTTTTGAAAATGTCCTTTATAGTGCCAACAGGAGTTTCTTTTAATGCATTGAGATTGCCAATAGAAACACGTTCAAATAATGTCTCAAACACACCTGCTGTTAGACCTGTCCATATTGCTTGCGAATCACTGACACCGCGTTCCTTAGCATCAAGAAAAGCACTTGAAGCCGCTGAGCTACCAAGCAGCAGTGCACCGCCCCAGTCTCCGGCAAATGAAGCTGTTAAAGAATCGGCAGCACTCATACCGGTTTGATAAAGGAAAGATGCGACTTTGCCACCTGTGCCGCCAACACTTTCTTCAATATCATTCGCTACCGTTCCGCGCACCGTTGTTGTAAATTTTGTCGGCGCATATGCCCATGAATTTGTGTCAATAGGTTTTACATAGTATTCGTTTTCGCCTATATTATCAATACCGTGAGCTACAGTTCCCGCCACAGCAGTAACTCCGCCGACAAGACTTGTGAATATACTTGCAATGCTTCCTGTTACAGGATGCTCTTTTGCAAACTTTGCGTTTTCAAGATCAGTTTGAACGCCATTTACGGTGTTTTCACACGCTTTCAATGTCTCGACCATGCGCTCAAAGTCATCAGCTGACATACTGCCTTTGATTCGGTTATATGCATCCTTGTTTCCGCCATTGCGAATATATCTCAACATTTCTGTGCGGTCAGATTCGCTTAAAGACGCAAAAGACAGCAAACCAGATGAATAAAAGATTTCGGCGTTATTATCTTGGTTAGCTTTTTTTGCCGCCTCATAGGCTTCACGAGCGGCATCTGTCGCATCTGCAGCCTTCGCAGTATCTGACATTACATCTGTAGCAGCGTCTCCGTAAGCGCTAAAATCAGCCACCATATGTGTGTTAACGGCAGCTTGCCAGTTTTTCAACGCTTCGGCTTCAGCCTTTTCTAATGCCGATTGCTTTTCAGTAGTTTCTTTTATACGCGTCTCAAGCTCACTTATAGGGAGAGCATACTTTGCATCACGCTCTTCCTTTGCTTTTTCCACATACGGTTTTATATAGTGATCGTTGTATGCTCTGTCATACATATTGCGATAGCGTTCGGCTTGCTTTTTCTTTGACTCAACAGCAGACAACGCCCTCTTTTCGGCAGCTGATTTATCATATCCTGTCTCATCTTCCATTGTAGCATGGTTAGCAACAATCTCTTCATATTTCGACTGAAAAACCGGGATTTCAGCTTCAGCATTGGCGAATGCTTTTTTAAGACCACTTATGCGGTCCGCTTGTGTGTTTTCAGGATTTGACGCAAGCTCCTGATAAATCTTGTCAGCCTCATCCGAAGTATAATACAGACCAATGCCGCTGGCAATCACCGCTTTGGCAGAATCGAAATCGCCGTTGAAAATGGCAACCTGCGCAGCACCTATTAATGGGTTATCTGTAGATGTAATACCGTTTTCTTTGTTAGCTTCTATTCTTTCTTCTGCCTCTTGTTGCCTTTTTTCCAAAAGCTCTTCGCCGTGCAGGCGGTTTTCCTGCACGGCAAGCTTCTGTAGTCTTGCAAACTCCTCAGCGGCTTTTTTGCGTTCTGAATCAAACTTCCGCTTTTCTTCCGCAACCAAATCTTCGTACTCGCCACGCGTCATTTCAACAGGTTTCGCATCCGGCTTTGAGGTGTCAGTCACAAGTACTATATCGTTAGTATCTGTGTTTAAGTTTTTATCACGCAAATAATCTACGGTTTGTTTTACAGAACTGCTCGGATAACTGTTTTTCGTAGTAGCAGTATTGCTTGATGTTGTTTTATTTATCGTCTCTGGTAAATTCTTTTTTCTTAGATTTTCAACTATTGAACTTATTTTAGACATATCAATACCCCATCATGAATATTGTTTTTTTATTCCGGCAAGCCATTCTTCCGGTATTCCGGCATCTATTAATTCTTGTATGTATACCAGCATTTCCTCATCTGTTGCTCCTGCTCTTTTCAAATCTGCTAAATACTTGGCAATTTCGTTCACATTAGAAATCCCTGATGAAATCAAATTTTTCGCAAAATCAACAATTGTGTGGCTCATTGCTGCCGTTGATGAAGTACTATCATCGTTAGTAGGATCAGTTGTCATTTCCGACTCTTCCGGTTCTATTTCAGGTGGTTCGTTTTTAGGCGCTATTGACGGTGGATTATCAACGGTATAATTTCCACCATAATGGTAGTTATATGCAGCTATTGTGGTTTCATTTATTTCACCTGCTTTTATAGCATCCCTCGCTTGAGCCGCTGATAAGGTAGGTTTAGTTTCACCGGTAGGACCAGTAGTCCTTGTTCCTGTAGTAGTCCTTGTTCCTGTAGTATTTGTAGTTTTAGACGTTTTGTTCATGCCTGCAATCTCAATATCTGTTGCATTATCGCCCTGAGCAATTTCCAAATTGGTTGCATTGGTGTCATATGCAATTCGTTCATCAGCATCTACACCGTATTTTGCAGTTTCCGAGTTGATGTTCGCAACTTCAACAGTTGTTGCATTATTGCCCGCAGCGATAGTCTCGTTACTATCGTTAGTATCCTTGGTAGCTGCAAGTTCATTATCAGATACATACTTGGTAGTATTAGATTCATTATCAGATACATACTTGGTAGTACTGTTGTTATTGGCATTCTTTTGTAAGTCTGTATCAAGTTCTTTATTGGCAAGTTTATAGTCTGCAGTTGCCTCGGGAGCATATGCTGTAATGGTATCTGCCCATTTATCATAAGCAGGGCTACTTGTAGCTTTTATTCCACGCGCCTGCGTAGCTGCATTGATAGTAGCTTCAAGATTAGCTCTTTCCACGGGATCTGTAACAGTTTTAAGCTGCTCTTTCGCTTTGTCGATAATGGTTTTGAATCCACCTTTAGCGTCAAATTCACTGGACAAATAAACATCCTTAACAGTTCCATCACTGTTAAGATAAGGATTGCTTTCATAAGACATACTCTCAGGAACAACGCCTGTAACCTTGCTTATTTCAACATCACGAGCCACCTTATTATTTTTCGAGGTCTCATCCTGATTGTAAACTCGGTCAATATGTACACCAATACCCTCTAAGATATTTATAGCATTATCAATCTTCTGCTGATGAGCCGAGAGCACCGCTTCTTGTCCCTGAGAAACAAGTGATGCTTGCTGGCGAAGCGCATTTGCCGCCGAAAAACTGTCAATGTTACCGCCGTTTGTCGCGCTTCCGCTCGCTACTGCATTGTCACGACCTTGCAGACCTGCGAGGTCGTACTTGGCAAGAATCGCTTTTGCTTCCTCGGTTGTGAAGGGATTGGTATTTTTGAGGTCGTCAAGCTCCTGTCCGTACCTTTTAAACAGATTTTCATTTTCCTGACTAACCATTGCAGAAGGACTTCGTGTAGTGCCGCTTCGCTGTACATAGTCACTGAATGCGCTGTCCATAGTAGATGTATCGCTCCAATATGAAGTACCGTCAACCACCGCATCAGGCTTTCCTATGTTCTTTCCGCCAAATGTAATCTCTCCTGTGGTGTTATCATAGCCAAGAAGCTTGTCTACATCAGATTCAGACATTCCATAAGCTTTACCGAGCGAATAGAAATACGGTCTTGTCGCAGTTCTGCCTGTCTTTGCATAAAAGTCGTGTATCTTCTTTGAATCGTTGTAGTTGGATTTAGAAAGGTCATTTGCTACATCACCGTAGCCGTTAGCACGCAACTCTTCATAATACTTTTGTCCGGCTTTCGCAACTTCGTTCTTTTTTGCTGTGTCGCCGGCTTTGTCGGCTGCGGTCCATTGCCCTTTTAAATTGTATATAGCATTAACCGCTGTATAAGGATTGTACGCCATTTTGTTTCTCCTTCTTTATTTAATCTGTAAAACCTATAGAGTTTGGTTCTTCTCTCTCTTCGGTATTATCAACCGTTGCATCAATTCTTTCGGTTGTTGCTTTAACCGCCGCAGCATCTATGTACCCCTCGGCAACAAGATAACCGATTACCGATGCTATAACAGCTGCGACACCTTCAGTAACATTACCGCTCACAATCAGTGCAACACCGCTCACAATTCCTGCAACAGCTACAAGAAACTTACGGCTTGTCAATTTCTGTTTCAATGTTTTCATATCTGTTATCCTTTCTCTTTACATTATCCTCTAAAGCGGATTTAATCATATAACCAAGCACACCGCCGGTGAGTGGCATACCTACACATGTAACAAGGTCAGAGGTGTTTACGCTCATATCACCGCGTACAAGTTGTGTAGTTACCACACATATACAGGTGAGCGCCGCAGCGAACCACAGCACAATCATTGCGGTTATGCACTTCTTTGAAAAGCGCACAAAGCTTTTCTTGTTGGTCTTTTTTTCAAAAGATATCTTTATCATCGCAACACCTCCGCCATGTTGTGGATAAGCTCGGGCAAATACTGAAGCTTGCCTGCATTTTGCTTCCAATACTCAGGTGTTGTAATAACCTTGTGCTTTACAAGAACCGCAAGGTCATCATCAAGCGAAACTTTCTTTGTATATGTACCGACCTTATTAGGTATGTCAAGTATATCTTCTGGCGATATCGCTGTCTT
>JAFQDK010000021.1 GCA_017399305.1 Clostridia bacterium | reverse complement strand
TTGACAATCTCTCGTATAAAGCTGTTATTTTGTTTTCTTCCGTCTGCCTGACTTTCATTAAAAAAACTCCTTTCAGGCTGAACGGCTCATTTGCGATACATCTATTATACCACACTTTTCGCCGTTTGCCAATGGGTAATTAGAAATTACCCTCATAAATTTTTCTTCCATTGTTTCCGTTGCATTTTGGTTAAAATGCACATTTACTTTGTAGGTAGTAGTTCCTATCCTTTTTGTTAAAATTGTATTACTCATAAATTATTTCCTCCTAAACTATTGACAGATTTAAGGGGTTTGTGTATAATGTTTTTGTAATCCTTTTATTTTATTGCAGATTACACCCCTCATTAGTAGGAGAAAAATCGTGATAAAATCGGAAGGGTTTTTGAAAATTTATTTTGCACCTTGAAAATTCAATACAGACAGGTGGTGATACTACGGTGTATAATGAATTTGACTATGACATGACAGAACAGCAGGAAGCTGAACTGATGCAGGAAGCACTCGCCCGTGAAGATGCCAACGCTCCGCCGAATATTAAAGCCGATATTGTATCAGAGGTTGTAACACCGAAGAAGAAACAACTGCAACGGGATATTAAAGCAGCAGCTTTAGAAAGACTTGAACAAGCTGCAAAAACTCCCGAAGATTTCAAAGCGATTATAAAACGGTGGGACAGCCTTGACGAAAACAGAGAACGAAAAGAACGATATTGGGAGATATGCCGTAATGATGAGGATTTTCCTCTTGAATGGTGCGAAGCCTCTTGGGGAACTGTGTTCCCGAAAAATCTTAATACCTATAACGCAAAGCAGATACGCAAGGGAGATTTCATAGATGTTATCTTTGACAATCCCTATGAGATACACGAGCTTGTAACGGAAGAATATTTGAGTAAAATATTAAAAGGATTAAAAGACGAGCATAAAGAAATCTTATATTTGTTAGCAGTAAAAGGTTACAGCACAAAAGAAGTAGAAAAAATACTCGGTAAGAGCGACAGAGCAGTACGATACAACAGAGAAACATTCCTGAAGAACATACGCAAAAAAATGTATGAGTTCCTTACATCAGAACAAGGCAAGAAGCACGATATGACACTTGCCGAAAAGAAATTTGTCGAAAACTATAAAAAGAATGAATAATTTTGAAAAAAGACTAAAAATGATTTTGAGAATAATATGAGCGAAAAATAGATGTCTATTTGGTATGCTCATTTTTAGATAAAAGCTAATAGAGGTAATTATATATAGAATGTTGAGGTAAACTATATGAAAGATATTTTTGAACACGCAAAATCTAATTGGGTTAGATACAGCGAATACGAATTAAAAGAAAAAGACGGGATTTTATACATTAAGCCGACAGATGATGCTATGCCCGATATATACAATATTCTAAAACATAAAGAGGATATTGTGGTAGAAGCATTAAATATCGGACTTCTCTGTATGAATAGGGATAAAGAAAAAGAAGCCGAGCAGAAAGAAGCCATAATGGGATTTGTTTCCCGTTATGGTCTGCTCGGTCTTATGACTACAATTACAACCACTCCGTCATTTATGGATTATGAGATAGTACATTTTATTAAGAACAGATATATTAAAGCTGAAACAATGGATACGATAGAATATATATCATATTTTTATCCTTTTGAAATGCCACAAGTCGAAAAAGACGGTCTTGCTATGAAATGGGAGATTTCCGGCGATAATACTATGATGGCACTTGCTATGACCTTTACCGACAGAGAAACGGCGGTAAATATGAGCTTTCAGCGAAACTATGCAGAATCCTATGAGTGGGTTAAAACTCAATTTCTCGATTGGGCATTATTATTTACAACTGCATCTTTATATTATGAAAATAGCTTTGAAGATAAGGACAAGGAACTGTATCAGCAAATGATGACAGTATTTAGCACCAATTCCCCCACATATCACATAAAGCTGCTCGACAAACCAACTCTTGTATGGAATTTCGGCTCACTTGCAATAGCAGCACAAATGTTATTGAGCTTGTCAATGACAGATGATAAAACACCCATCCGTCTGTGTAAGCATTGTACAAAGGCATTTATCCCAACTCGTCCCAATGCTCTGTTTTGCAGTTCAAAGTGCAAAAATCAATATAATGTGTATAAGAGCAGGTCGAAAGAGGAACAGAAATAAAAAAAGCACAAAGCTATTGAAAATCTCATAGTTTTGTGCAAATCGTAAAACTTTCGCTATTTCTGTTGACAAACGCACCTATTAGGTGTATAATGATTATAGAAAAAAGGCAAGACCTCAAACGGTTATGCCTTAGAACGAAATCATATTAGAATGACCGAACTTTGGCGAGGGCGGTCATTCTGCTTTTATGGAGAAGATTATCAGAAGTATGATAACCTCTAAAATCGCAAATAGCAACTTCTTTACCATTAGCAATATGCTTACTTTTCATAAGCATCCCTCCTTTCATAGACTCAGCATTACTGCCTGTATATGTAAAGGTGGGCATAACCGCCGGTGAATAACACCGTTAAGAAATCTTGCCTTATCGGATTACTCCGACAAGGTATATTATACACTATAATTCGATAATTTTCAAGATATTTTCCAACATTTGCATCAGATACAAATAAATTTGTCTATAATGCTATAATGCCCCTTGCAGATCATAAAAGTCTGCAAGGGGTTTTTCACATTACATTGATAATTTCATTGCCTTTCTTCACGGCATAATCATAGGCTACCTTTGAACCGCTTTTAGGTTGATAGTCTGTTAAATCCCGTCTGCTGTTTTTTCTTCTCGGCGGAAGATAATTTTTGTCATAGTAAATTATGCAGAAATTCGATTGATTTATCATTTCTTGGTTACGCTCCACATAAGATGCTTTTCCGGCACCTCTCATTTTTTCGGGATAATAGGTTTCTTCGTAGCTCTCTAACAAATATTTTGTATAGCTATCATCTATGTCAGCGTAAGCTGCACGAACATAAATCCTTTTTATATGAGGATGCTTTTCTTTTAAGGTTGTAACGACTTTATGGCATAGCCTGTCAAATTCACTTTTACTACCAAAAAGAAAAGTATTAACATCTTTTGCTAAAATCAAATTCTCTATCGCTTTTGTCAACCTTTCCGTCAGTTCAGGCGTTTCGTTGATTTTTCTATGCCCGAAGAAGCAGCAAGTACACATTTTATTATTTTCCACACAATCACCACCAAAATATTATAGATATACTATATATCTATTTATAACATTATAACACATAATTCCGATAAAATAAATACATAATATATTTATTTTGGAGTGATTTTATGGCTATCAAGAGTGTATCAATAAGAATAGAGCAAGAAATGCTTGACAAAATCGCCTATGTTGCTGATTATGAGGGGCGGAGTGTAAACAGTCATGTTCTCGTTTTAATCAGAGAAAACATCAAGGCATTTGAAGAAGCAAACGGAGTAATTGAGGGAAATATAAATCCCGATGTAAATGTTAAACCAACCCGAAAACAGTAAAAGGTGTAGCTTTGACGGCTACACCTTTTACTGTTAGATTATTTTGGATAGGATAAGATATGATTTACTTTTTAGCTTCTAAAATCAGTTTTCTTGCTATGGTAAATAAGCTATTGTCAACTGATGGAATATCACGGTAGCAAGTGTCTTTTGCAAATTCTTCATCGGGGTTAAATGCAGGATTGACAGATTGATAAATTTTTACTCTTGCATTAAATTCCGCTTTGGTATAGTCAATCTCGCCGTTTGCATACTGTGTAATAACATCTGCAATTATGGCTCTGACCTTTTCTTCGTTTTCTATGTAGAAATTAGGTCTTAAATACATATCTCTGTATTGGAATATTGCGTTATTTGCAATAGCCGTAAGTTCTCCGTAGCTGTAACCGCTTGTCTGTCCGTTAAGCCAAGCATTGAAGAATATGCGGTTTGATTTAGCTCTTGCATCGGCATATCCCATACCATTTTTAACCTCGTCCAAAATTCCGCTGATAAAACTTTCTGCAACTATGATTTTGTGTTCTGTTGCATTACAGGGTGCTGATTCTCTCGGAACGGGAGCAGCATTTACTGTAACTGCACTTGCCAATATTGATATTGTTATTAAAATTATTGATAACTTTTTCATTCGTCAAAACCTCTCTTTCAAAACATCTTTGAATACTTTATTTTCCTCAAATAACAAACTGTCGCACATCATCTTAACACCAAGTCTAAAACCGATTTTGAAATTTTCAACTCCGCTTGTAGCACTTATTTCATCACTTGCATTTACAAGCTCATTAAATAATTTCAACTGTTCGCCGGATAGTGCTTCTTTCAGCTTGTCCTCGTTAGCGGTAAATGTGCTTAATGCCTTGTCGTATGGTGTCGCTTTTTTATAGCGTTTTTCATTGGGATTTATATTCCCATAATATAATTCTTCAATAAAATTCATTCTGCACCCTCCACCGCATACACATATTCCGAGAATATAAATTCTTCGGCTCTGTGCTTAATTGAGTTCATTTTCTGTACCCAAGCCATTTGGTCTGTTGCTTTTAACTGTTCTGTAACACCTTCTTGCTCTGCCATTTTTGGTATCACATCTTTTAAGTAGTTATGACAGGCTTCGTCTATCTCCGCAAGGTGCTTGAATAATGAGCCATTCATAAACATTACGGTATATAATGCCCTGTGATGTTCTTTCAAAAATCTTTTGCGTAGGTTTCCGTACTTGCCGATATTATATGTAGCTTCATCGGGTACGGTTAGATTTGGTATGTAGTAATCTCCTTGTCTTACATACTCAATGCCGTTTTTAACAAATTTCTCTTTCATCTTGTTTTCGACCTCCATTCGTGATAAAATTGCTTTGTGGTTATGGTTTCAAGTTTTGGAT
Source organism: Clostridia bacterium (assembly GCA_017399305.1). Lineage (GTDB taxonomy): Bacteria > Bacillota > Clostridia > Oscillospirales > CAG-272 > UMGS902. The sequence goes on along the minus strand of JAFQDK010000021.1, from coordinate 92,818 downwards.
TATCACCGCCTTGTTTATATATAACCACTTTTCAAATTATCGCAAATGAGCCGCAGCCATATATAATGTATTAGGTAAAGAACACATCTGTTCAATGCCCTTTACATTATACTGCTTCAAAGGTGTACGTGCCTGTGGTGTTTATGTCACGCTTGGTATTAAAACGTACTACATCAGTATAAGCGGTAAGGTCAAGCTCTGCAAGACTCTTATACTCACTTACGGGAACAAGAAGCACGAAGTCGATGCCAAAGCGATAGTTGGTCGCACTCGCGTTCTTACCGGTAACTTCAAAGGTTAGCGTGTTTGTATATCCCTCTGTCAAAGTTACCTTGCCAAGCTCGGTGAGGTAATCCGCCGCAACAATCTTACCGTAGGTGTCAACGGGAGTGCCTACCGAAGTACCGTTGACCGAAGCCTGCAAAATACCGAAGTCCACAGCATTTGCAAAGGAGGCAAGCAGCATATACTCACCGTCCGAAGGTGCGGGAAGTGTAAAGTCGATAGAATCGCCTACCGTAAAGCCTCCGCAATACATCTGAGTATCACGGCTCCAAGCAGGGCTGTAAGATACCATTGGCTGATGATCGATATAGCCATTTGCAGAGTTGATCGCCTCAACATAGAGGTTTTCGCCCTCGACAAGGCCGTTGCCTGAGTCATCCGGCTGATAATAGTCAAGAACTGCGCTATCGTCGTAGTTGATGCCCTCTACAGTACCGCCCTTGGCACGGTAGAAGTAGGATGTAAAGCTATACTTTGTGTATTCATCAGTATAATACTTTTCGATATAGCCCTCAAAGCGCTCATCAAAAGGAATGCTGTCGCCCATCATAATGCGCGTAACAACGCGGTTGCCGATGCTGTTTGACGAGCCCTCACAGTAGGACTGTGCGTGATAAGCCTTTGTAAAGAGGAGAGGTGAACACCAAGCATATCCGAAGAAGTCCTCGGTGCCTGTGCCAAACCATGAAGGGAATTTTTCGCCATCGATAAAGAACTTCTCATCACCCTCGCCCCACCACGGGTTGCCGGGGTGACTGAGGGGATCAACGCCGTCAATAGTCTTGTTGTGGTGAAGTGTAAGTCCCACAAGTCTGCCCGCGCCGTTTACGGTGATGAAGTGATAGTCGGGGTTGCGCTCTGCGGCGGTGTTATACTCACCGTCAATAAGCGCGTCGGAATGATAGCCTCCGAGGTTGAAGAGTGCACCGAAGTACATCATATCATCTTCGTGAACGGTATTTTCCACAACGTTTACAGAGAGTGAAACTGTTTCGGCAGAGTCACCTACTGTGTAAATCTCAATCTTTGCCTCCTTGAGATATGGCATGTAATAGTAGTTATAGAATGTGCGGTCATCACGCACTCCGAGCAAAAGCGTGCGTACATAGGTAAAGCCGTAGCTGCTTGCGAAAAAGTCACCGAGAGGTGAATTTACCGAAGGCACGGTCTCACCGTCCCAATAAATCCTAATGCGGAGATTCTTAAGTGCATCTACTGCTCTCTTTGAGTTTGCATAAACGTCGCCAAGCGAATCAATCTTTACAAGCAGACCGCTTATTGCGCCCTTGCCAGTGATAGTCTTAACAGCGGGAGCATCCTTTGAAACAGTAAATGTCTCAAAGGCCGCATCCTGACAACCTTCGGGATTTGTACCAATACCCTCACCGAAGAAGGTATTTATCTCTTCAAGTGCCGCTTTCTGCTCATTGGAAAATGCATCGGGCATAGACTCTACAGTAACATTTTCCGGGAACAAAGTATAGTTTATGTGATAGTATTTGCCCCAACCGTCATCACCAAAACCACCGTATGCTACAACACGGCAAGACTCGTTAAACGTTATCGGAACAAAGTTATTCTTGCCGCGTGCACTGTCCTCATACACAAGATTTGAATATACAAAAGGCTCTGAAGTACAATTAAAAAAATCCGCAAATGCAAGATCAATAGTGGCCTCTTCTTCGCCATCGATAAATATTTTAACGTGGCCGGGACCGCTTGTTGCAGACCAGATACGCGAAATAAAGCCCGCGCCAGTAATATCGGCAATAAGATGTCCGCCGTCTTCGGTAGTGCCAATAACATTGCTTCCGTCTCCATTAGCACGCCAGTTTGTATATTTACCGTCAACATACTGCGACTTTCGGTCATACGAGGTGAACATCTCGCTCTCCTCGTCGGTGTTATTCATACTTAAATAAGGGGTGTCAGTCATACGCGAAACAATGTCGGTGTAAGAATAATAAACATCTACTTTGCCGCTACCGCCGTTGACTATAGCCTGAAGCAATAACAATACATCAAGCACACTAACAGTTCCATCACCATTCATATCCATGGAGGTGTCGGGAGTTTCTTTTGGCAGCTCTCTCATGATCGCAAGAACATCAAGCAAATCGACCTGGCCACTGTCATTCACATCATGCGTTTTATCTGCCGCAAATATACTTATTAAAAGAGTCGCCGAAATTATAAAAAGAATTGCTGTTTTTAAAAGTTTTTTCATATCTGCACGCTCCATTTGTTATTCTGATTATATTTTACACGTAAATATAACTGTTAACAATAGCAATTCTTGCTGTCTTGGTTTAACAATTATTGCAGTAAAAAAGCACCGCAAAGCGGTGCTTTTTGTATTTGTTTTAGCCTACGATACCGGAACGCTCGATACCCTGAACAAGGTACTTCTGGCAGAACAGGTAGAGTACAACAAGCGGAAGAATAATCATAATACCGCATGTGTTGTTAATCGCAGAATAGTAGAGTTCCTGACCTGCATATGTAGTTTCCAGAGTCTTAGGTACACCAACGATGTCAGGCATAAGAATGAGTTTTCTGTTGCTTGACATAAACATTTCGGTATAGAAATTATCTGTCCACTGCCATGAGAATGCAAACAGGAAGATTGTGATCATCATAGGAATCGAAAGAGGAATGATGATCTGAAGGAAGGTACGGAATGTACCTGAACCGTCGATGTAAGCACTTTCTTCAAGCTCATCGGGAACGCCGCGGAAGAACTGACGCATCATAAAGATGTAAAGACCGTTCTTGAACGCAAGACCTGTTATCGAAAGGATAACCATGGGCCAGAACGAACCGGTAAGCTGAAGTGAATTGCCTGTAAGCAGCTGGATAATACCAACTTCGCCAATCTTGAAAATATCAAAATAGCGGAACTGCATAAACATCGAAAGGTATACTGTACCGTGAGGTACTACCATAGTGAGGATAACCGCGCCCATGATAAGCGCATTTCCCTTGAACTTGAACTTTGCAAGACCGTAACCGACAAGGCAGGAAACAAAGGTCTGAAGCACTGCCGAGATCAGCGAAAGTGCAAGTGTGTTGAAGAACGCAGACATATACTCGTTCTCAATAAAGATCTCCTTATACTGATCGAGAGACGGATACTTAGGAATAAGCATTACCGTTACATCGATAAAGTCATCGGGGCTCATGAAAGAAGCAGCGATCTTTGTGAAGAAGGGATAAAGCACGATATAAGAAACGCCAAGAAGAATGATGAAGCGGAAGAGGTACCAAACTACGTTTGAATAAAACGCCATGTTACCGAACTTCGCCTTAAGGCGATCCTTAAGAGGAGTGCGGTCAAATTCAACGCGAATCTTATTTTTTGTGTCTTTTTTAACTACGGGTTGTGAATTCATCTTTACTCCTCCTTTCTTAATCTCTTCTCTGGTAGAATACGAACGCAGACATGATGCCGCCTACTGCGCAAAGTATCAGGATAACAATGAGGAAGTACATCCATGCCATTGCAGAGCTGAGTACGTTACCGTCAGGCTGTGAGTATACGCTGTCGATAAGCTTCATAACAGCGTTTGACTCGGAAGTGAATGCGTCGATAATCGTATAAAATGCATTTACAAGAATCATAGGAGAAATCATCGGGAAGGTTATCTTCCAGAAAGTTTCCCATGTGGTTGCACCGTCCATACGGCAAGACTCATAAATTGCAGGAGAGATAGACTGAAGACCTGCAAGGAAGATGAGGATCTGTACGCCGGAACGGTTTACAATATCGGAGATACCGTCAACTGCATTTGCAACATATTCAACAAGTCCTGTACCGACCTTCATGTTAGCAAACAGTGCTTCAAGGTCGATAGCGGCGGAAAGCTGTGCCGCAGCGCTTGCGCCGGTACCATCTTCGATACCTGCTTCAGCATCCATAAACTCACTGAGGTTGTTCGATGCATCAATGGACTCGATAAGACCTGTTGAAAGAATAACAGGTACGAACAGAATCGCACGGAACGCTGCACGACCTGCGATTTTGTCATTGAGCAGAACCGCAATAAACAGCGAGAAAATAACGATTGAAGGAACCTCTAAGATAAGCTGCTGAATACCGGAAATAAGTGTTTTAACGTAGTCAGGATTTACAAAGAGTGCCTCCTGATAGTTATTGAGTCCTACCCAGGTAAGAGTGTATCCACCGGTTCTTACAGGGTCGATCTCATGGAAGCTGAACTTGATCGAGTCGAAAATAATCGGAAGATAGATCAAGACGAAACCGATGAGGAAGGGGGCAACAAACACCCAACCTGCATGCGCCTTACGCTTATCAAGCGAAGCGGCTTTCTTTCTTCTCTTAGGAGCGGGAGAAGAGACGCTATTTACTTTTGTATTATCCATCTGTTCTTCCCTCCTTACTTAATTACTACATAACCGTATGCAGGAATAGTTTCTGCCACACCTTCTACGGTAACTGCAAAGTTGTTGTAGTTGAGGATAAAGGATGTACCGTTCTCATAAGTAACACGTACGATAGAATTATCATCGGAGGTGTACTTAGTGTACTGGTAACCCTCGGTTTCAACTGCGGGAGTTTCTTCAATGACAGGAACGATTTCCTGACCTGCAGCAATTTCGCCTGCGAGATACTGCTCACGCATTGCGGACATTGCCTGTTTCTTTGCTGCTGCCTCTGCAGCTGCATCAGCGTCAGCCTTGTCAATTACAGCCTGAGCTTCATCATCTGCAAGCTCTGCCTCGGTAGGAACGCGCTCACCAATGAGGAACTCATGATCAACGATAAGAGATGTCTGAACATCCTTGAGAAGTCCGTTAAGCTCATTGTAACGCTCTACAAGTTCTTCTTTCCAAATGTCATAACGTACAGAGTAATACTTTGAGAGAGAATAATCTTCCTTAAGAAGCTCTGTATTGTCATAAGAAAGGATGAAGTAAATGCCTGCGCCGTTTTCAATAGCCTTGAGAATCTCGTAATCGACATCGCCGGCCATGTTGATTGCGTTGCCTGCAAACTCAACAGAACCGTGAAGCACTACGCCCATGAAAGGTACAGAAGCGCTTGCATAAAGTGAACGGCTGCTCTGGAGAGATACGCCGAGCATCTTGTCAACATACTGCCATGTATAAACATTGCCGCTCTGGCTCATTACGCTTTCCATATTCTCATCAACCTGTGCAAGGAAATCAGCGGTGAAGTCCTTGGAGTCGTTACGGTTATAAGGCTCATCCTCGTCAAAGTCAGAGTTGAGGGTATAACCGATGGTTGAAAGCGAAATGTTTGTGTTATCATACTTTGCATAACGGTCGGAGAACTTCTCATAGAAGTCAGCATAAACCGAAGGAGATACGCAAAGTGTAAAGTAAGAAACATACTCCTGAAGAGATGCATCATACTCACGAAGGCTGGAGTAACGGTTGTCGATAGTCTTAACGATGTGCTTATCAAAGCTGAGACCATCAAAGTTCTTATGATTGTTTACATATGCAAAGTCAAAGTCGGGATAAATACCGAAGCCCTTTGTAGCTGCATATTCAACGAGATCTTCATAACCGCTTGCGCCGCCAACTGCCTTTTCCCACTTAAGTTTGTATGGGATGGTGGGGTACATACCACCATTTGCATAACCGGTAAGCTTAAAGTCTACATTGGTGATGCCCTCAGCAGCAAGTTCATCAGCTATGGTAGCAATATCCTCAAAAGAAGTAAGAGGCTTGCTTACAGTAGTAGGAACAGAGAGAACCTTTTCCACGGTCTTTGTTGAACCGAAAGTCTCAATATAAAGCGGAATGTTTGCATCTACATTTTCAAGACGCGAGAGAACTCCGTTCTCGGTGAGATAATCACGGTAAGCTTTTGCCATGCCCATCCATGAAGTTTCATAGTAATTATCAACGCCTGCAGCCTCTGCCTTGTTGTCATCAAGAAGCATCATATACTTAACGGTGTAGCTACCAACATACTTACGGTCGGAAACTACTTCGATTGCGCTGCTGGAGCCAACAGAAAGAGTATCTGCAAGAACATATGAGTCCTTAGGTCTGGGATTAAACGAAAGCTGTACGGTGTTGTAATTGTGAAGCTGGTTTTCATGCTTTGCAGTGATTCTGGAAAGCGCGTCACCCTCGGTGATGATTGCGAAGAAGCCGCGATCATATGCTTCATTTGCGCTGGTCTTGTTTGCAGGGATAGTTTCGCGCAAACCGTAAATAGGCATACGCATAATATCCTGGTTTGCAGAACCTTCAAGTGTCTGATATGCAAAGTCGGTGCCGTAAACAGTACCTGCAATAGATGTGTTCTTCTCAGAAAACTTAGCGAAGTCCATCAGTGCGCCGCTACCGTCAGGAATGAAGGTATAGCCTTCATTTGTATAGGTACCTGCGCCCATGTAAGGCAGGAATGTGATGCTCTCAAGTGTGTAGAGAGTTTCATCAAAACGAATACCGTTTGCAGGAAGAGTTACTTCAAGGCCGTCCTCAGTGAGAGTGTACTCAAGGGACATTCTAAATACAGGAGTGCTGAGTGTGGTGGACTCATACTGAGTCATCTGATGGTCATACTCCATCTCCTCGTATGTATAGTCGGGAGCATGAGTTTTGATGATATCTTCCATCAAAGCAAGCTCACGGTTACGGATGTCCGAGCTAAGTACGTAGATAGGCATATCCTTTGATACGGGATAAGCCTTGAGCATCTCGTCTTTTACAGACTGAGGAAGAGTTTCGTCGCTGGGATCCTTAAGATCGTAATATGAATAGATCTTCTGATAATAGAAGTTCGAATCAATGAGATCAAGGATCTCGCTGTGAAGTCTATCCTTGGAAATCATACGCGGTACAAGGTAGTTAGCGTTTGCACGACCGATAGTATACTCAACACGAACACCGTTTTTGATGTCCTTGATGATTATCTGACCGAGCGCTGCAGAATCAGAATATGAATTGTACTCTTTAGCAACGCCATTGTCCTTGTAGTTTACAATGATCTGAGAAAGAAGCTTATTCTTAGTAGCTTCTGTACCCTTGGATGTAGCTACATCATAGGGGTTGGTGAGAAGAACCTGACCGGTTGCCTTGTGAATAACTGCAACTTCTGCGGTCTTAGGCTCGATATACAGCTCATAGCCGTGCATGTCGAGCTTCTTTTCCATGGTCTCGATCTTCTGCTCCTGATAAGTGAAGGGGATCGTTGTGTAGTTCGGGAACTCAAGTTCGCCGTCTTCGGTCTCCTCGGCAGTCTCGTCTGCATATGCTACAGCTGTAAAAGCAAACATAGTCGCAGCTATAAGCAGGAGTGCGAGGAACAAAGATAATATTCTTTTCATTTTATTCTAACACTCCTTTCTTACATTCTGTATTGCAACTCAACAATAATGTTGGTTACAAATGATACCATGTTGCTGATAAGGCTGGTAAACAGGATACCGATAAACATTACGATTGCCATACCAACGATGGTTGCGATTGTCATGATCAGGTTCTTGCCGAGCGTATAGTCATGAGTTGTCTGTGCGCCGAAGAAGATGAGCATGAATGTCCAGATATATCCAATGTTGATAAGCAATGTAAGGATACCTGTCTCTTCTGCAAGAACAATGTTGGAGAAGAGAGTTGCGGGAACGAGTGTGAGCACCATCGGGAAGAGTGCATAGCAGGTTGCAACAAATACATCCTTAAGGCTGCCTTCGCCCTCAAACAGGGTGGTGAGACACCAGTTTGCAACTACCCAAAGTGCCAGCGGAAGCAGTACAGAGCCCGCCTGCGCAAAGATTGTTGAATACTCGTCGGTGGGGTTCATGATATAACCGCGACCGATAGAGTTGTAATAGAACGCTACAATAGTGAGTGCAAGGATTGTAATAGCACCGCGAACCGAGCCGCGCTTTTCATGCTTCAAATCCCAGAAACCGTCAAATGGGTGGAAGATAAGGTGGAACACATAGAGAAGCTCTTCCCAATATGTCTTTCTGCCAACCTTAAGTGCGGTATCTTTGTTCTTCTTCTTGTAATACTTGGAGAATTTACCCCAAAGAAGAACAAATGCGATTACAGCAACAGGAATGAGGAGGAACCACTTTTCCATCCACTGCTTACGAACTTCCTTAAACGCTGCGGAATAGTTTGCAGTGTCGTATGCTGCCTTATAATACTCCATTGCTTCTTCATAATCGCCGGCGTTGTAATATGAACGACCGATACCGATGTATGCAAGGTCAAAGTTGGAGTTTCTCTTGAGAATCTCTTCCCAATAAGTAATAGCTTTATCAAACTGACGGTCATTCTCGTTTTCAAGAGCAGAAATGAGGATATCGCCATATTCGGTACGCTTATATACGGTAAAGAGGTCATCACTCTTATCAAGGATAAGCATTGTGTTGCCCTGGTAAGCTACAGCCTCGATGCTGGTAAGGTTACCAAGCTGTCCGCCGCTGTCACCAAAAGCAAAGAGAAGGTTGCCGTTATCATCATAGGTATAAACCTTCTGACGCTTTTCATCAATGATGGACCATGTCTTCTCAGGACCTACAGCAACGTCGATGATTCTCGAAACGTTGTCGCGCTCTACGTTAACTTCACCGGCAGGGGAGAAATAACCAAGACGCTTCATAATCTCGTCACCTGCTGCATTGAGCTTTCTTACAGGTGAATACTTATCAGACTTGCTCTTAAGCTGTGCAAACTGCTGAGGCGCCTCGATAGAGTCGGATGTTACATAGATAAATCCGTCAGCGTCTACAGTGATGTTGTTATATTCTGTAGGAATATACTGTGCAGTAGCCTTTCTCTGCTCTGCTGTCTGGAAGCTTCTCCAGATAACATCCCATGCGCTGTATACAACCGCCTGAGCACCGATAAATCCGGTAAACTCACCTTCACTTGTCAGAACGATAACACCCTGATAGTTAGTGGAGGAGATAACGAAGATTCGGTCATACTGGTCTACTGCAACTGCAACCGGCTTATAGATAGAGCTCTCGCCGAAAAGCGCACTAGTAGGTCTGCCAAGAATCTTCTCAAAGTTACCCTGTCTGTCAAATACAACAAGACGGTTTGCATCGGTATCGCAAACAAAAATCTGCTTATCGTTTGCAAATACACCGGAAGGATTAGTAAAGCCATCCGGAACACCCTGATCGTTAATAAAATCAGAGATGATAAAGGACACCTTATAGTTTTCGTCAAGAACGATTACGCGGTTGTTGCCTGCGTCAACAATATAAACATTTCCGTCAGGATCAACAAAGAGATCGCGAGGGTCGTCAATCGGAACATTATGAGGCTCTGCAAGATCAAGCAGGCCCATATACTCAGAGTCAACATTTGTTACAGGAGTATATGCTGTAGGGGAAATACGCGGGGTTCCGTCTTTCGCATAAGTATAAGTCTTATACGGTTCAACCGCACCAACGATAGGTGCAAGAGCCATGATGAGTGCAAGCGAAAGAAGGAGTATTCTTGTAAATCTCTTCATTTAATATCTCCTCCTTAATCCTTCATACCACTCGAGCCCATGGTCTCGATGACGTTACTCTGGCAGATGATAAATACAGTGATCGGAACGATCATCATAATAACGGTTGCTGCAGCACCTACGCCCGCACGCGCGATACCGCCGGTAACGATCTGGTTGATAGCGTAGTTAAAGGTCTTAAGCTGCTCGGAATAAATGTAAATTGAGCTTCCGGCATTCCAAAGTCCTTTGAAAGACTCGATCATAAGGGTAAGCCAAGCAGGCTTAACCATAGGCATTGCGATTACCCAGAAGGTCTTAAACTCGCTTGCGCCATCAAGACGTGCGCTTTCAAGAACCTCGTTGGAAACGCCGGTCTCCATAAACTGCTTCATAAGGTAAAGACCCATGGAAGTACAGAAAGCAGGAATGATGATCGAGTAATATGTATCCAACCAACGGAGGTTACTCATGGTAAGGAAGTTTGCAATCGCTGTAACAGTCTGGTGGAACATAAGAGACTTTACAACAAGTTCAAAGAAGAACTTTCTTCCGGGGAATACAAGCTTTGCAAGCGAATATGCCGCCATAGATGAAAGCAAAAGGTTACCAAAAGTACCGGTTACTGAAATGAATACAGTGTTGAAAATGTATCTTGAGAAAGGTACATAGTTCTCACTCATGAGAGTGAAGAGGTCTCCGAAGTTTGAAAGTGTGGGACTTTCAACATAGAATCTCGGAGGGAACATCCAAAGCTCGTCAAGAGGCTTGAGAGACTGGGCAATTACATAATACATCGGGAGGAACATAAATGTTCCCATAAGAACGAGGAAAAGATTAATGCCGAAGTCTCCGCCGGCGCCACGGCTGAGGACAACTTTATGTTTACGAGTTCTTAATTTAGCCATATTACTGTCCTATCTTCGATAATCCTTTCTTTATTAATGTGTTGGCGCCGATCATTACCACAAACAGGATAACGGCGATCGCCGATGCGTAACCCATCTCGTAACGCTGTCCACCGTAGTCATCGAGGTGATGCATGATGGTGTGAGCAGCATAGTCAACAGAGGGGAATCCGCAAAGCGCAGTAACGATTGCACCAAAGCCGAACGACTGGGTAATCGAAAGAACTGCACCGAACATGAGCTGAGGACGCATGTACGGAAGTGTGATGTACCAGAACTCCTGCCAACGGTTTTTAACACCGTCAACAGCGCCTGCCTCATAAAGATGACGCGGTACGTTCTGAAGACCTGCAATAAATGACAGGAACGCGGTACCAAGTGAAGTCCAAAGAGCAACTACGATACAGAGACCCATAACATAATCTGCATCCTGGAACCAAAGTACTGCATCATCAATAAGTCCGAGGTTGAGAAGTGTACCGTTTACCCAGCCGTAGGAGTCAGAGCTGAACAGTGTCTGCCATACGAGGTAAACAGAACCTGAAATAGAAGGTGCGTAGAATACAAGTGTTACAACCGAACGAAGCTTGGGACCAAGCTCATTGATGAACCACGCGATAAGCAATGACAGGATGTAAGAAACAGGACCTGTAATGCACGCGAAAATAAGTGTGTTCTGCGCTGCGAGCATAAATATATCATCATCGAGGAAGAGTCTGATATAGTTATCGAGGAACAGGAAATTCGGCATTTCCAGCATATTGAAGTCTGTAAAGCTGAGCACGATCGACAGAATTACAGGCCATACAGTGAAGGTGAAGAAAAGAATCATGAAAGGCGCGAGCATGAAGTACGCGGTCTTATTCTTCTTCATTTCCTTCCAAGTCCACTGCAGCTTGCTCATCTCTTTTTTAGATGTCGAGCTCTTTGCTGCCGTTTTGTTTGACATGAAATTTCTCTCCTTATTTAATATATAGTGATATTTACAATTATCCGCTTACTTTGCTGCGTTTGCTGCGAGCCATGCTTCCATCTCTGCCTTAACTTCAGGAGAAGTCTCGTAGGTCTTACCTGCTTCGAGAATGGGAAGATCAAACTCTTCACGCTTTCTTGTAATCTCTTTATTAATAGTCGCTACATATCCCTGAAGTTCAACAACGGGATCCTGTCCCTCGTTAACCACAGAGAGAAGTGCGAAGTTGAGATAACGTGCAAAGATATAAGCGCCGGGGTAGTTTGTAACAGCGGAGAGGTTTTCGAACTGAGTGCTCAGTGCTTCATACTCGCTGGTGGTCCAAGGCATCTCTGCAATAGCAAGACGGTTAGCCGTGTTATACTTAGCCGCCTGACCGATGGTAGTAACAAGGTCGCTACCGTAAGCAGCCTGTGCCTCATGACCGCAATACCACTTCATAAATTCCCATGTGCTCGCCTGGTCGGATGTACCGTGGAGCATAATTGTTGCCGCAACAGTATTGAACGCATCATTATTAAATGTGCCGTCCTCTCTGTATGTACCGGGCAGAGGAGCCATCTCCCAAAGACCGTCAATTTCGGTTGCGAATACGGTCAACTGGTTGTAGGTGGTTGAATAGTCTGCAATAAGAATCGGCATCTCACCTGTTCTGAAACGGTTAGGACCGTCAAAGGTGAATGGGAAGGAGTAGTCAGTAAAGAATCTGGTGTACTTCTCAAATGCTTCAAGTGCGACATTTGAATCAAGTCCGCAACGGAGGCCGTCATCTGCAAATCTGTCGCCGCCCATCTGATAAAGGAAGATATCATATTCCTTATTAAGACCAATAGACATGTTGTTTGCTTGAAGTACAGGAAGCATCGCAAGCAGGTCGTCCCAGGTCTTGGGGATCTCAAGGCCGAGGTCTGCAAGAATGTCAATACGGACAAACATCATATAGAAACCTGCACGCTCAGGCAGACCGTATGTGGTGCCGTAAAGAGTAACAGGAGTAACAGAGTCATCATTGAACTCAGAGATAATGTCGTCGAATCCTTCAAAATCGTTAAGCGGAATTACCGCATTACGAATAGCATAGTTGATAACATCAACACCCGCTGCGCCAAGGAACGCATCAGGTCCCTGTCCGGAAAGTACCGAAGGAAGAAGCGTACCTGCTGCAACGAGTTTTACGTTTACACCGATGTTGGATTCGGTGGTAAAGTCACTCGATACAAGATTCTTGAGAATCTTTGCCTGGTCGCGTCCTTCAGTAGTCCATACTTCAATGTTCTTCTCTGTAGCTTCTTCGGAAACAGCGCCCATGGTGCTGTAGTCGGTAAAGAAGCTTGCGATGAACGCCTTGAACTCAAACGCGATAGCCTGGCCGAAGGAAGCGTTGTCCTTAGGAAGTTCGTTTGCAGTAGGCTGGATTACAATGTAGTCCATACGTACAGGCTGGCTTCTAACACCGTTAAGCCATGTACCAAGAGTACCGATGTAGGTCTTGAGGTTATCAAGGTTAGGAGCGATCTCATCCTCGCTTCTACCCATCTTCTCAAGCAGGAACGCTACTTTATCAAGAGTAGCGGTCTGAGAACCCTTCTCACCGCAAAGTTCGGTGATATACTTGGACACATTATAAAGGTTTCTGGACTCGATAAGCATTGTGCTGATAGTATTTGGCATCAGTCTTGAGAAACCGTAGTCACGGTATTCATCAGGATCTGCACCCGTCAGCTTCATGATATCAAGATAGCAGCTGTTAATATTGTTCAGGGAGGATTCAACCTGACGGATAATGTCTGCAAACTGTCCAAGGCTTACTTCAAGGCGAAGTGTATGCTTGCCGGGAGTAAGATAGAAAGAAAAGTCTGCAGTTCCGTCTGTAACATTCGCGCACTTCCAGTCCTTTGAATAGTCAAAGCGGAGATTGGTGCACTCTGCAAAAGGAATCTCGCCGTCTATGTAAATAGTTCTTGAAGCGAACATACCAGAAAGGTCGTTCTGCTTAAAACGAAGAGCAATTCCGTAGAAGCCCTCAGTCTTTACTTCAAACTCATACTCAACCCACTGGCCTACAGTCTTGAAGTTTTCAGTACCGCCCATGTAGTTAAGAATCTGAAGCTGAGGATCCTGAGGAGAGGATACCGCACTGGTTCTGTCAACAAGAGGATAGATGGATTCGTCAGACTGATATGTAGGAATCTCAGCCTCGAGATAAATCACATCCTGTCCATTTGTTGCGGGATGCTGTGCAACATATTCCTCATATGTAGGAAGCTCTTTTTTAGGGGTGAGAGTGATGGACTTGATGTTCATCGGCTCACGTGTAGCTTCAAGAGTAATAGTATTTTCACCTGCTTTGAACAAGAACTCAAGCGGCTCAGCATAGTAACCGGTAGAATCCTTTACAGTGTAGTTTGTCCATGTAACCGCACTGATGTTGTCAGGGCGAATATCGTTTCCTGCAACGTCCTTAAGAAAACCATAGGTGTCATCGAAGCCGTGCGTCTTACCGTCCGCGAGCATCTCATACTGAGCAGCCCAGCGTTTGGAGACAGTAACAGAACGAGCTTCCGAGAAAGGCACCTTGCCATTGACATAGAGGATACGCTCAACGTCAGTAGACTTCTCGCGATCGCCCTCTGCAAGCTTTCCGTCGCCCGGATAGCAGTTAAGAGTGATAGTGTAAAGTCCTTCTGCCGGAACATTTACCTTCCATGTAGCCTTACCTCTGTCAGACGTATACAGCGAAGGTTCACCGTCTCCGCCTACATTGAAGAGCACCTCGTTGTCCTTGCTGGATAAAGCAGCATCAAACTTGGTAGCATCAATGACAATGGTCTCGGTTCCGCGAGGAGTATCCGCATTATCAGCAAGGAACTCTTCGTATTCACCGGTGTTGAGGATCTCATTCCACTGTGCCATAGTACGGCGGTCCGAAACTGTTTCGGTCGTCTCATCTGCTAAAACCGCAAACGAGAAGTTGCCGCAAACCATGAGCAGAGCAAGGAAGAGAGCCAGCGCTTTTGACAGCTTTGTTCTCATAAATCTTGTCCTCCCAAAGATTAGATTCGCGTTTACGCACGCGCACGCGCGCACGAAAGAATGCGGAATTGCCGAAACGGCAATTCCCAAAGCAAAATGCACATAAAGCTATATGCTCTCGGTCATTTCGACAAATGCCGCGCGCAGTATGTGCAATATTACCCATATTTGTACTGTTAATTCTACCACGATTACCCCTTATTGTCAAGAGTGACAAAAGAAAGGAATTTACAACCATTTCTGCGGAACGAACTTTTTGGGTTACTATATTTTATTATAAAAAACTTTTTCCAAAAAAACGATCGAATTAACGATTCACTTCCACCAGTGTTCTTTTGCGAAAATGTTAATTATATTAACCAAAAAGGCTTATTTGCGCAGTTTTACTCGCATTTTTGGCGCGTTTAAAAGCATCGATTGCCAATAAAGTTAATTTAATTAAACTTAACCACCCGATATTGGTGAAGATAATCAGCATAAGGCGCACAATGGATTTTTTGTGCAACATCTCCAAAAAACGAGCTTTGTTTTCTACAAATATACATGTTGCACAATATATACAAAAGCCATCGCCCGGCGCTAGCCTTGCTTTCGCATTTTTTATCATTTTTTCTAATTTTAGCAATATAAATTAGAAAAAATGAGTAACAAAAAACCTGTATCCCGAACATTTTCGAGATACAGGTTAGCCTACAAATCAAGTATTATTCTTCGGGAATCTCATGTTCATGATCATCGTCATGCCCCATGATTTCTTCCGCCTCTTTGATAACGGGATGGTCAATTCCCTGCTTCTTGTAGTAATCAGCCAAAGCGCATTTTACTGCCTCTTCAGCAAGTACAGAACAGTGAACTTTCACTGCCGGCAGACCGCCAAGCGCTTCAATAACCGCCTTGTTGGTAAGTGCGAGAGCATCATCAACGCTCTTACCCTTTATCATCTCGGTAGCCATTGACGATGTGGCAACAGCAGCGCCGCAACCAAAGGTCTTGAACTTTACATCAACAATAATATTGTTCTCTATTTTGAGATACATCTTCATGATATCGCCGCATTTAGCATTACCGATCTCGCCGATACCATCAGCATTCTCTATAACACCAACATTGCGCGGGTGCGCAAAGTGATCCATAACCTGTTCGCTATAAAGCATACTCATTTTACTTTTCCTCCTTTGACACTTCTTCATAAAGCGGACTCATATCACGCAGCCTCTGAATGATTGGAGGCAGTTTCTCGAGGATATAATCCGCGTCATCTTTAGTAGTTTCATTTGAAATAGACAATCTGAGTGAACCGTGTGCTCTCTCGTGCGGAACGCCTATCGCAAGCAACACGTGCGACGGGTCAAGTGATGCAGACGAGCACGCTGATCCGGTAGAACATGCAATTCCTTCATAATCAAGGAGAAGCAACATGCTCTCCCCCTCAATAAACTCAAAACCTATATTAACATTACCAGGGAGTCTTGCATCTCCTCTCGGACCGTTAAGTGTGCTGTATGGAACCTTTGCAAGCAAAGAATCCATAAGATAATCACGAAGTTCTGCTACTTTAGCCATTTCAGGCAGTCTTGCAATTGCGCTCTCCATTGCCGTAGCAAGTCCGACAATGTAAGGCATATTCTCGGTACCGCCGCGTTTAGAACGCTCCTGTCCGCCGCCATCTATAAGGTTATCAATACGGACACCCTTCTTTATATAGAGAGCACCGATACCCTTAGGCGCATGTATCTTATGACCCGAAAGTGCAAGCATATCAACACCAAGTTCCTTGACATTTACCGGAATGTTGCCAATGGCCTGAACAGCATCTGTAAACATAAGTGCGCCATGCTCATGTGCGATCTTTGCTATCTCTGCTATAGGCTCGATAGTACCGATCTCATTATTCGCAAGCATTACAGATACAAGCGCGGTCTTATCAGTGATGGCCGCCTTGAGTTCATCAATAGAAACAATGCCTTTGTCATCAACGCCGAGGTATGTCACAGTGAAACCGTCTTTTTCAAGTGCGGCACACGCATGAAGCGCGGCATGATGCTCAATAGCACTTGTAATTATGTGTGTCTTGCCTTTCTTTTTCCCTGCATAAGCGGCGCCTTTTATCGCCCAGTTATCCGCCTCGCTACCGCAAGAAGTGAAGAACATCTCCTTTGCGTCAGCACCGAGGCAAGCTGCAATTCTCGATCTTGCATCTTCAAGCGCAATAGCAGCCTCACGGCCTTTTGCATGCAAGCTTGACGGATTACCCCACTTTTCAGTGAGATAAGGCATCATAGCGTCTACAACCTCGCGGGAAACGGGGGTAGTCGCCGCATTGTCAGCATAAACATATCTTTTCATTAATATATCTCCATTCTATCCGCAAAAAAGCGGAGCAAACAGTAAAATTATCATGGAATAGAGTTAGTCTGTGCTACCATTCCATCATATTATTTTATACTGTATTTATCTGAAATGCAAGCGAAATTTCAACATTTTCATGTTTTTATAGTTTTTTGTGCTTTTATTGACTTTTCTTTGTTAATAATTTATACTATTATAGTAATATTTCCATTCGGAGGCAATTCAATGCGAAAAATCGGAATCGACCTTGGCGGCACAAATATTGCCGCAGGAATCGTTGATGAAAACGGAACCATCATTTTCAAGAAATCCGTTCCAACCGGCGCATCACGCCCGAAAGAACAAATAATAGATGACATCGCAACACTTTGTCGCGAACTTACAAGCGAAGCTAACATTCCTTTTTCCGACATCGAATCAGTAGGAATTGCAGTTCCGGGTGGTGTCGATGAAAAAAGCGGAGAGATACTTTTTACTCCCAATATTCCATTTTCGGGTATCAACATCTGTAAAATACTTTCAGAAAAACTCAATGGCAAGCGTGTTGGCATCGCCAACGATGCAAATGCGGCAACCCTTGCCGAAGTTTTCTGCGGTGCGGCAAAAGGTGCCGACAATGCGGTAATGATCACCCTCGGAACAGGTGTAGGCGGTGGCATCGTCATTGACAAAAAGATATACAGCGGCTCAAATGGGCTTGCTGCAGAAATCGGTCACTTTGTCATTCAGGTCGGCGGCGAAAAATGCGGATGCGGCAGACGCGGTTGCTTTGAAGCATACGGCTCTGCAACAGCTCTCATACGCATGACGAAGGACGAGCTTAATACCTGCTTTATGAGCGGAGAACCTACGCTGATGGCTGAAAGTTCAAAAATCAGCGCGCGCACTGCGTTTGATGCGTACAAGCAAGGAGATGCTGCAGCAGCAAGAGTTATCGATAAATACATCACTTATCTTGCAAACGGAATTTCATCACTTATAAATATTTTCCAGCCTGATGTCTTTATCATCGGCGGAGGTGTTTCAGGTGAAAAACAATTCCTCATCGACCTGCTTCAGCCTAAAGTAGATGAAGAAGACTTTGCACGAAAGGCAAACAAACGCACACGTCTTTGCACCGCGGTATGCGGGAATGACGCCGGAATTATCGGCGCTGCTTTCGCAGTATAAGGAGAAAAAATGAAACTCAAAAACGTTTTTAAACTTCTTGGGCTTTCTCTGTTCATGGTGGCCCTTGTGTTATTCTTACTCTCACAAAATCCTAAAGTTGACATCATGGAAATACTCTTTCCTGTCGCCTTCGGAACCGTGCTTGCTTTCAGCGGAGCTTGTCTTATCACAGGTGAGCTCATCGGCAAGATAGATGAACTTGAAAAGCGAGCTTTCTGGCTTGAGGAAGAAGTACGCAAGCTCAAAGAAAAAATCAAAACAGACAAGGAGTAATTTGAAATGTCTTCACTTATCACACTACACTCAAGCGATGGCGCATACGAAGCCAAGATACAACCCTCGCGCGGTGCAAACTGCCTTGCTTTTTATCATCACCCAAGCAAGATTTCCGCACTTCGCACATACGATCCCGACAAGACAATAGAGCTTGACAATCCATTTCTTTACGGCACTCCTCTGCTCTTTCCGCCAAATCGTATCAAAGGCGGCAAGTTTACATATGAAGGCAGAGAATACAGCCTTCCTATCAATGAAGAAAGCACCGGCTGTTTTCTTCACGGAACATTGCACGAAACCCCCTTTGAGGTGGTAGAAGTCACAGAAAGCACAATTCTTTGCCGCTATACCGCGACCGACAACTCCCCATATCTCACCTATCCTCACGCTTTTACTCTGACTGTAAAATATGATCTCTGCGAAAAAGGCCTTAAGCAAACCGTTTCAATCACAAACAACTCAGACAAAAAAATGCCTGTTGGTCTTGCATTCCACACCACTTTCCAGATGCCGTTTATCGAGGGCGGCGATGTCAAAAACATCAAAATGACGCTTCCCGTTGGCGAAGAATATGACCGTGACATGAGCGACTTTTCAATGACATGGGAAACTGTTGACGACAAGGACTTTCATCAAAGACTCGCAAACGGAGATGTAGTTCCTGCAGAACAGTTTATCAGCCGTCACTTCTCACGCCCTGTCGGTGCGGCACTTCGCCTTACTGACACAGCCAGCGGATACAGCGTGGTTTATGATGCAGACGACTCATTTAAGTACTGGATGGTATATAACGGTGGAAATGAAGATTTCCTCTGTGTTGAGCCTCAGACATGGATCAACAGCGCCCCGCAGGCTCCCGCGAAGATGGGTGATGTGAATATCATCGGCATTGAAGCCGGAGAAACGCGCGAATTTGTAACAACTTTGCACATAGAAAAATAATCTTTCATCAAGATATATAAAAACAGCAACGGGGAACCGTTGCTGTTTTTATATGTTGACATTTTTCGACAATTCTATTATAATTTAAGTGTATGCGATATATTTCACCGCAGCACGACTTTTTATGCTATATATTCATACGGCTGCGTTTTTGCGGCCGTTTTTTAATCCAAAAAAATGAGGTATTTTATGTTAAAATTGCGTTTTCAAGCTTTTATATTAACTATAGCCCTTTTTGTCAGTATGTTCTCATTTTTAGTCCCGATAAATGCGGCTGAAGATGCATATACCGAAGAAGAAGTTATGGAAAGAATACTTGATTTTGCAAACAAGCTTGGCATCCCTGAACTTGACGGCAAAACCAGCTATGCAGGAAAGTATTTTACTGTCAATCAGGAGCCGTGTTCGCTCACCTCAATGCATTCAAGCTGCAGCAATTGCCTCAATACTTCTGTGTTTGAAACACAATGGTTTAAAAACATATTCGGCGAAGTAAGCATACGCAACATATCAGGACATTATTATCCAAACGGCGGCAGTTGCCACCCCAAAGGCTGGACATGCTCAGGCTTTGCAAGCTTTGCTCAGTGGGCAATATTTGCAAAAGACAACAATACCAAGGTCACAAATGAAAGAATAGTCGGCTCTGCCGAGGATTATAAAAATGGTATCAAGTTATGCGAAGCCGTTCTTGACAAGTATGCACGCCCCGGCGATATCATCCGCGACACAACACACTCATACATATACATCTCACATGACAGTGAGGGCGTGTGGATAATCGACAGCAACTACTCTCTGAACGTAAATGGCGTAAGACGTGATGTTTCAAGAGTAAAATACCACAAGATCAAATACACTTCGCGCCCTTATCCGATAGCCATTACCAGCGCTTATGGTACCGCAATAGCTCCGGACAGAAATGACAAGCCGACCGTTGAGACCCCTGTTACCGAAGTAAACGAGCATTGGCAGACCACCGCAAATCTTCGCATTCGCAGTGGTCCGTCCACATCATACAGTCAAGTAGGTCTTATTACCTCGGGAGATACGGTAACCGTAACAAAAATACAGGACAACTGGGGTTATACAACATACAGCGGCGTATCGGGCTGGATATGTCTTGATTACGCAAAACGTGTAGACTGCAGCGAGCATACGTACGATGAAGGCAAAGTAACCAAAGAAGCTACTTGTAAAGAAGAAGGCGAAATTCTATACACCTGCAGTAATTGCGGCGACACTAAAACAGAAACCGTTAAAACAGGCAAGCACAGCTACGACGACGGTGTGATAACCAAAGAAGCCACATGCAATACCGACGGTTTAAAAACTTATACTTGCAAGGGATGCGGTGAAACCAAAACCGAAGAAATTCCAAGTGCACGCGCCCACATTTTCGACGAGGGCAAAACCGTAAAAGAAGCAACCTGTAAAGCAAGCGGTAGTATAGAATATACATGTCTACTCTGCGGCGAAACAAAATACGAAGCCGTAGATAAAACCGAGCACGAATTCTCCATAACTACCGAGGAGATTGCACCAACCTGCACCGCCGGCGGCAAAACCGCAGTTGAGGAATGTATACACTGCGGCGAAACAAGGGGCGGCAAAAGTATTAGCAAAACAGGTCACGACTTTTCCGAATGGGTTGTTGATGTTGAGCCCACCTGCACAGAACGCGGAACAAAATCGCGCCGATGCTCAATATGCAATGCTAAAGGCAGTTCAACTTCTATCGCTAAAATCGAGCACACATACGGTGATTGGGAAATCGTTACACCCGCTCAACCCGGCAAAAAAGGCAGCAAAGAGCGCACATGCCTGATTTGCAACTATGTAAGCACAAAATCTTTGGCTGCGCTCCCAAAAAAGACTAACGACAACCGAATCATTATGACGGTTGGCTGTACCGATGCAACCGTTTTCGGCAAAGCTGAAAAAATTGATGTAGCCCCAATGATTGTCAGCAACAGAACCATGCTCCCTGCACGATTTGTTGCCGAGAATCTCGGTGCAACGGTCGAATGGGATGCCGCTACGCGCAAGGTTACAATCACCGGTACTGATGCAAAACTAGAGCTATACATTGACAATGTGAAAGCGTTTGTCAATGATGTAGAAACAACTCTTGACAGTGCGCCGTTCATCATGAATGACCGCACATTTCTCCCTGTGCGTTTCATCGCAGAAAGTCTTGGAGCTTCTGTTGAATGGGACGGAGAATATAAGCACGCAATCATCACAAAAGGTTAACCAAACAGAGCAAAGAAGCGACGGAAATTCCGTCGCTTCTTTTTATTTATTCGGATATGGTGCAGTACTATCTGTCAGCCCTAGAATATAGTCTGTACTGGTATTGTGAAACTTTGCCAAAGCAATAAGAACATCTGTAGGAATATCACGCAATCCGAGCTCATATCGGGAATATGCAACCTGACTGCAATGCAGATATTCCGCAAGGTCTTTTTGCAAAAGATCTTTGTCCTCACGCAATTCACGAATACGCTTATACATACATTCACCTCTTTACTATAGTATTGCCATTGTACAATAAACCAAAATGGTGTATTGACAAATAAACCAAATCGGTTTATAATATCCATAAACCATTTTGGTTTATGGATATAGTTAATAAGGAGGAAAAATATGAAAAAAAGACTATTAGCAGCGATAACCACTATTACAATAATACTTAGCATATTCTCGCTCATGCTAACCGCGAATGCGTATACAACACCACCAACCGTAACAGAAACGCAAGCATTAGCTAAAATCAACAAACTCATAGATTTATTAGATGGCAAGTATTTTACGGTCAATCAAAAAACTTGTACTTCTTCAAGAGTTGACCCACATGGGTGCGATAACTGCTCAAATTCATTAATTATCCAGCAAAAATGGTTTACTGACATATTTGGTACTGGGCTTAGCGTATATCAATTTCCTACCCACGCCGACTATAACTGGGGCGTTTGGAACAAAGGTGTACACGGTGGCGGTAAATCATGTTATGGTTTCACTACGTTTGCACAATGGTACATTTTTTCAAATAAAATCACCGACGACGTTGAGCATGAAATAATAGCCCAGAACATTACTTGCAATTACGATAACATGAAAAAACACGCTCGCCCCGGTGATGCTATCCGTACATCAAGCGGTCACTCTATGATTTTCATTTCATGTGATAAAAACGATTATCGCGTTTTAGATTGCAATGGGTGGCTATCAGATCCCAACTGCATAGTTCGTAGCAAAACGCGTTCATATAAAGGAACAATGGCAATTACTCGCGCGCAAAACTATGAACCTGATTCCACATCGACTGTTACCACCAAAACGCAATATCGCTACTATCACTACACAGATGGCAAAGGACACTACAGTGTTTGTGCATACTATGGCAAGAACAAGTATGGTGGAACATGGTACCGCGAAGATACAGGCTGGCTTGATACGCCTTTGACAAAAGTTGCAAACAACTATATACACACATCAGCATCAACATGCAAAAGTGCTGGATGCACCGACCCTTCTTGGGAAGGCGGTAAATACGAGAATTCAGGTGGGATCCCATGGTATCACGAGGAAACTCGCACTGTTACTGCTGAAGCACAACACACACATACATATGATTCCGGCACCATAACAAAGAAGGCAACCTGCACTGCAACAGGTACAAAAACATACACCTGCACTGTTTGTGCTGCTACCAAAACCGAAACAGTTAATAAACTCGGACACAGCTATGACAGCGGAAGAATCACCCAAGAAGCCACCTGCGGTAGCAACGGTATCAAAACCTACACCTGTACTACATGCGGAGGCACTAAAACCGAGAAGATTTCCGCAGACAGTGCGCATTCCTTTGGCGACAGAATTGTTACCAAAGAGCCCACCTGTACAGAAAATGGCACCGAAACCTATACATGCACAGTATGCGGCAAAACCCAAACACAAAGCATAAACAAATCCGGCCACAACTATACAGTAGTACAAGCAGAAATTGAATCTACATGTACAGAAAAAGGCAAGACCGCTGTTGAAGAATGTCTTGATTGTGGTGCAACCAGAGGAGGAAAAGCTATCTCCATAGCAAAACATGTCTACTCTGATGAATGGCAAATAGATAAAGAACCCACTTGCACAGAAAAAGGTAGCAAATCTCGTCACTGCATAAACTGCGGAGAAATGGGCAGTTCAACTTCTATTCCTAAAGAAGAACACACCTACGGCGAATGGGAGATAACCACTCCTTCAAAACCCGGTAAGAAAGGCAGTAAAGAAAGAACTTGTTTAATCTGCGACCATACAGAAACAAAGTCACTCACAGCTATCTCAAAAAAGAGCAATGACAAGCGCATTATTATGACCATAGGTTGCACAGATGCCACTGTATTCGGTAAAGATGCAGAGACAGATGTACCGCCAATAATAGTAAAAAGCAGAACAATGCTTCCTGCACGCTTTGTTGCTGAGAATCTCGGTGCCGCTGTTGAATGGGACGCATCGACACGTAAGGTAACTATTATTGGCACAGATGTAAAAATCGAGCTTTACATTGACAAAACATCCGCATATGTCAACGGCAAAGCAATAACCCTCGATTGTGCACCATTTATTAAAGGCAACAGAACATATCTCCCTGTACGCTTCATCGCCGAAAGCCTTGGCGCTTCAGTTGAATGGAACGGCGAAAATCAGCAAGCTATTATAACTAAAAAATAAGGAGAACTAAAATGAAACGTAAAATAATACTTCCTTTTTTGGCAGGAATTATCGCTACCATACTGATTTTTGCTACTGCCGCAAGCACAGGGCTTGTAAGTAAAATGATTCAAGTATTCTATGGCGTCGACATCTATATAGACGACAAACTGCTTGATGCGAAAGATGTAAATGGCAACCCTGTTGAAGCTTTCATCTATAACGGAACAACCTATCTTCCAATCCGCGCAGTAGGCGAAGCAGTCGGAAAAACTGTTCAATGGGAAGGAAAAAACAACTCTGCATACCTCGGCAAGCATACAGGTGATAAACCCGCAGTATGGCTTAAAGATCTAGATTATTTCTATGAAACAGGCTCGGGATTTAGATTTTCTGACACACTGCAAGACAATCTTGGTAATACTCACAACAACTGTATCTCAACCTACTCTTCAACTTTAGGCGGAGATGATGCCACTTATCACTATATTATAAACGGCCAATATACTAAGTTGACCGGATGTTTTTTCCTAAACTATAAAAACAGATCTTATAATGCAGATTATAAGTTAAAAATATATGGTGATGACGTACTTCTTTATGAAGCGGTAGTAGGCAGTGGAATAATGCCCATAGACTTTTCGGTAGACCTTAGGGGCGTTCTTAAGCTGAGCGTACATATAGACGGATACCCTGCTGCACTCGGTGAGTGTGGTCTTTGGACCTGATGGTGATAACCGATGAAAAACCTATTAAAGCTACTGCTTACATGCCTTATGGCGATATTAACTTCATGTGGGACAAGCGACGCTCCGCCTGAAACTACAGTTCAACCTGTGGTCGAAGAAGGTATCAATGTTCCGATACTGATGTATCACCATTTTGATGATGCTGTTTCAAGTGACATGATAGTAAAAGAAGAAACATTTGAAATGCATATGAGAACCCTGAAGGATGCCGGATATACTGCTATTACTTTTGATGAGCTTATTGCATATGTTGAAACAGATGCAAAACTGCCTGAAAAGGTAGTCTGCATAACTATGGACGACGGATATCTCAGCAATTACGAAATAGCCTATCCTATACTGCAAAAATACAATATGAACGCTACAATCTTTGTAGTGGGTGCCGCAGTTGGGTGGACCAGATACAGAGAAACCGACCATCCTTATATTCCGAAATTCACATGGGCACAAGGGCTTGAAATGTTGAGATCGGGAACAATAGACATTCAATGCCACACATACGATATGCACCACTGGCCACCTTTTGAAATAGGTGACAGGGTTATTCGCCCTGATTTCATGCCCATTGAAGGAGAGAGCGAAGAAGAATACCGATTAACCTTAGAAGGTGATATCAAAGCATTCAAACTACTGTCAAAAATCGAACTCGGCAAAGAGCCGTTTGCCTTTGCTTATCCCAGCGGTAAATACTGCGATCAAAGCGAACGAATACTTAAAGAACAAGGATTCAAAGTAACTCTGACAACAAGAAGCCATTCTAACAGAGTAATCAAAAACTCGCCGGAATCGTTATATCTGCTCGGCAGATATACGATAAACGACAGCGTAACTGCCGAAAAACTGCTTGAAATAGTTGGTGGGTAGCCGTTATTGAAAAAGCATTGACAATTTCTGTCTTTTCAATTATAATATGCGAGGAAAACAATTAAGTAACAGAAAAAGGAAATGACAATGAAGAATAAGCTACTCTCTGTATTTTTACTTGTTTCAATGCTTGTATGCACTGCTATATTTACCGTCAGCGCAGATGCGTTCTCTTTTAACCGCAACGCGGCTGCGGCATACGCCGATGCTCACTGGAATGACAACCGCGCATCCTATCAGTGCTGCAACTTTGTATCAGACTGCCTTATGGCAGGTGGGCTTCCTCTCGGCGGAAGAAAATCAAGCACAGCCTCACTTTACAATGCACTGATTGACGGCGGATTTGCAAAGCAGTATAAATTGAGCAGTAAAATGTATATCGAAGGTGTCCTTGAAAAAGGCGATGTAATATACATCCAGTGCGATGACTATTCTGCAAGCGGAAAATATCTTGGGACGCACTACCCTCATGTATACATCTGTGACGGTGTAAACGAAAGAGGTGAAGCAACCGCATCAGCATGGAGCGTAAACCGCAATAAAGTTACCTATTGGTACTGGGCAGCGGCAAATGACAAGTCATATGCCACAAGACACGCATCCGGAACAGCGTCCGTAAGATTTACTTGCTACTCGTTGCACATTCTCACAGAGCCTGTTCATAACTGCACCAACTGCAATCATATTATTATGAAGGCGGGAGAGTGCGATGCAACTGTATTCGGCACTACCAAAACATCCGATGCTCCCCTACTTCTCGTAAACAACTCAGCTATGATTCCTACAAGATTCATTGCTGAAAACCTCGGCGCCACGGTTGAGTGGGATCAGGCCGAACAAAAGCAGATCATCACCAAAGGCGATGCAAGAGTCGTAATCTATGTCGGCAGTACTACTGCCTATGTAAACCGTCAGCCAGTAACACTTCACTGTGCCCCGTTTATTAAAGACAATCGCATATACGGCCCTGTAAGAGTCATTGCCGAAACCCTCGGTGCTACGGTTGAATGGGACAGCACTTATCAGCGCTCAATAATCACTAAATAAAAAAAACGACGGCTGAGCCGTCGTTTTTAATTTGCTTTTGGCAGACTCCATTTAAAATGCGCGGCAAGCAAACGAATAACAATAACAACCGCTGCACCGACAAACATTGAAGTAGCCATTCCAAGTGTATTCCATAAAAGCGCACATACAAGCGCACCTACGATTGATGCACTGGCATACACATGCTTTACAAATATGTAAGGTGTGTTCCCTGCCATAATATCACGCATCACACCGCCGCCAACGCCGGTGATAACTCCGACAAACACAAGCAAAAACAAATTATGTGCATCAGAATAACTCTTTGCCGCTGCAATACCCATAACAGTGAATATACCAAGCCCAAGTGAGTCCATAATACGTATTACAACATCATATACCGCATGATTATGAGTAAGCATACGCCGAATAGCAGGAATGAATATGATCACCGAAACAAGGCATGCAACGAAAGCATACACAGGCTTTGTAAACATTGCAGGCGGAGTTTTGCCGAGAATAATGTCGCGAAGTGCGCCGCCGCCAACCGCAGTGGTTATTCCTAAAATAACAACGCCCAGAATATCCATGTGCTTTTTAAGTGCTGTCATTGCACCGGATATTGCAAATGCGACAGTACCAATTATTTCAAGAATAAAAACAAAAGTTTGCATTTTTTCCTCCGAAGAGTATCTTTTTTCTATATTTTATGCTATAATTATAAAAAAAGCAATAAGGAGCTTAAAAAATGCCTTTCACAATAAATACTAATTCAATTTCAAAAGATATTGACGCAAGCGCACTGTTCAAACTCTCGTACGGACTTTTTGTGCTTACCGCACGTGATGCAGGCAAGGACAACGGATGCATTATAAATACCGCTGTACAGCTTACATCTTCCCCTTGTCGCATTTCAATAACCGTTAACAAGCAGAACTACACACATGACATGATACAGCGCACAGATACATTTAATCTCTCTGTGCTGACCGAAGAAGTGCCTTTCAAGGTATTTGAGCATTTCGGATTTCAAAGTGGAAAAAACGTAAACAAATTTGCCGAATGTGAAAGTGAAAACCGTACCGGCAACGGTGTTTTGTATGTGCCTAAATTCACAAACGCCGTCATCTCATGCTCGGTTGTTGCATCTGTCGATTGCGGCACTCACACAATGTTCATCGCCGATGTAACCGAAACAAAGATACTGTCCGACAAGCCATCAGTAACATATCAGTATTACTTTGACCACATCAAGCCAAAGCCTGAAGCAAAGCCTGAAAAGAAAGGTTATGTGTGCAAAATCTGCGGATATGTATACGAAGGGGATGAACTGCCTGCAGACTTCATATGCCCCTTGTGCAAGCACGGCGCAGAAGATTTTGAACCCATCAAATAAGCGAAACAGCACCGCTTTGCGGTGCTGTTTTTATCAATTTACACTTATCCACATAACAGGACGTACTGCCGCGGTCTGCCACGGATCTTTGCTTGTATATCCTGATATTATGTTATTATACCGATACACAACGCAATTTTCATCTGTATAATTTCGCACCCAATAGGATTGCGAATTATATGATGAATAACTCGTTCCGATATAGCTTACCTTTCTGTAATACTCTGCATCCAGATAATTGTCAAGTCCGTTTCTACTGAGTATGAATATCTTATCCTTCGTCACAACGGATTTGTCATCGCTCCATATTGAAGAGGTCAATATCATATTTCTCTCTTCTTCTGAGAAGCAGTTATTATAAAAATCACCGTTAAGCCAATATCTGATATCGCAGTTTTCCCACGAGCAGGTGCTCCAACTGCTACCCTCCTGATATTTTGTATTGCTTGCAAGCGCATTTTTACAAATCAGCAGAATCTTTCCATTGCCGGAATCAAGCACCCACCATTCTATAGGTCTTTGTGAAGTAATATAGTCGCTGTAATGTCCAAGCTGCACACTAAGCGGACGCAATGACAGTAGTGCCGGCTCGTTTGCCAAGCACTTCAAAAGAAACTTCGAGCTATCTGCATACCCGTCGGCATTGTTAAACTTAACACCGGCTGTATAATAATCTCCCGCATCCATATACTCAATTGCGATATAGTAATCACATTTCTTTCTGTATTCAGCGGCATCTTTAAAGTTACCTACAGATTCAAGGTATTCATATGATTCTTTATACTCGGCATTGTTGAAACACTCAACCGCAAGCTCATATTCAATTGGAACAAGCCACTGTACAGCATCACTGTAATCTGCAAGCTCTATCATGAGGTCGTACGCCTTTTTATACTCGCCCTCGTTATAATAATCAATGGCGCGAGTGTACTTGGAACTCAGAATCACTTCTGCCGCGTCGCCGTAATCTCCAAGCTCGTTAAGCATTTCCATTCCGCCGTCATAGTCACCGCTCTCAATAAGATATCGTGCCTTTAAATAACGGCTTTCCTGCATCATCATTGCAGCATCTTTATATGCTCCGAGTGCTTCAAAAGCGGCATATGCGGCATCATATTCACCGCCCTCGATAAGTGCAAACGCCTCAACATACAGATGCTCCTGTATCATCTCCGCTGCATCTTTATATGTCCCGAGTTCTGCCAGTATATCATACGCAGTGTCGGTTTCGCCAATTTCAATCATTGAAAGTGCTTTGAGATAGCGGCATTCCTGCATCATTACAGATGAATCCTTATAGTCACCAAGCTCACTGAATATATCATATGCAGCATCCGTTTCGCTTTTATCAATAAGCGAAAGTGCCTGAAGATATCTGCAATCCTGCGCCATCTCCGCGGCATTGTTATAATCTCCAAGTGACTTAAATATATCATACGCGGCGTCATACTCTCCAAGCTCCTTCTTTTCGATTGCCTGATTGTACTCGCAATTCTGAACGAGCCTGCTTGAATCCTTGTAATCACCAAGTTCTCTGAGTGCAGTCATTGCCCCCTCATAGTCACCTACAGTCATAAGTGCTACAGCATCATTATACTTACTTTCGGGAATAACCATCATAAATACTGTTGCAGCTACCACAAGAAGGATTATGCATGCAACAATCGGGATAATGATTTTCAATTTCTTTGACATAATTATCCTCCTGAAAGATATTTGAACAAGTATATCACAGATTATAATATAAGTCAAATATAAACAGCACCGCTAAGCGGTGCTGTTTATTATTTTAGACAACTCTTAAAAAGCTGTTATCGTCTGAACGGTGGAAAGCGGTGCAGGCTTAAGCGAACCGTCGCCTATAATAACTCTGCCGTTTTCGATACGATACGGTTCTATAAACACATATCTGCCACCAGTGCGGTCCGGCGAAAGATATGCATGATAGCATATGTATCTCTGTCCTGCTGCATCCTTGAAATATGAAGCATGTCCGCATCCGAACACCTCATCCGACATAGAAAAGATTGGCTCCTTGTCTTTTTCCCAATCACTTTCGCAATCGGCATTTTCGCCCTTGAGTACCATGTGTCCAAGCGCATAATACTTTGTCCAGTATCCGCTGCCCGAATAAATTACATATACCTTGCCGTCATCGCCGTAAATAGCAGTGCCACCCTCAACTACCTTGGGACGTATCTTGCCATCGGCATACATACCAAAGCCATGCATCTCCCACTCCTCGGTAGGTCTGCACAACACCTTTGCGTCACCTGCAGTATACGGATTTATCATTCTTGCAATGCGTATGCGCTGATGAAAGTCCATAGTCTGTCTGCCAACCTCGTCTACCCACATGGAATAGACCTTACCGTCATGACGAAGCAAAGTCTGTCCGCAACGCCACCCCTCATTGAGTTCGGGGTCGGTTGGAGAAACAACCTTTTCGGGAACATATCTCTCACCGGTAACAGGATTGCCGTACGGTGCAAACGGCGAGGATTTATCCTCACATTTGAGAACATACATACGGTGATTTACGTTAAAGCCGTCATCACAGGCAACAAACATATACCAGCCTGCATGTTCTTCACCAAAATCCTCAGGTGAAAAATAATGTATTTCAGGAGACCAGAGATTCTTTGACCACATCTCACCTTCGCGCGGACGAAAAGCCTCAACAGATTCACATTCCCCCTCGGTATGTATTGTGGCAGGATTCTTTGAGCGGTAAAGCCTTATACATGAGCCGGCTGTACAGCAAAGATAATAGTACTCATCATGAACAAACAGCCATGGATCTGCGCCTCTGCACACAGGGTTTTTAAACTCTACGGTTCTCATAATCATTATCTCCTATAAACTAAATCTGCGAGTTAAGCTCACGCATACTGTGCTTATCAAGCTTTGACACATCGGGAATCTCATAGCGATTGTCGTTTGAATCACGTATAAGTACCCGCCCATCGGGGAAAGGCTTTATATCCGAATACCGTGTTTTGATCAAAAAAGAACACTTACCGCGGTCTGTCATTACTGTCCAGCGATTGATGCTTCCCTTTTCATAAACCTGTATCACTTTAGTTATCTTTGGGATAATATAATACTCTGAAAGCGAGTTGCGGATAACGGCGGCACTTTGCTCGGAAAGAGCCGCAATATCACGGATTATCGCCTGTTCTTTTCCATCGGCATCAAGGAGAGAAATGTACTTTTCACTGTAATTTACAGGGAAAAGACGGCGTGGTTCGAGATTTTCAACACGACTGCCATCGGAAAGTATCATGTCAACGCTGACAGAGCCTCTTGCAACAAACTCAGTATCGTTGTCAATATAGTTTCTTGCCATTACTCAAACCTCTCTTCCTTCTTTTCTGCTTCGGCTTTCTCAGCCATTGTCTGTATCTGGATAAGCTTATAATACTTACCTTTCTTTGCGATAAGCTCTTCGGGAGTGCCCATTTCAAGTATCTTTCCCTTATCAAGCACGACTATCTTGTTTGCTTTACGAAGCGTTGAAAGGCGATGCGCTATCATGATTGTTGTACGCCCCTTGATAAGACCTTCAATTGCGCCTTGGATAAGGCTCTCTGTCTCAGAGTCAACGGACGCTGTTGCCTCATCAAAGATAAGCATGCGCGGGTTCATAAGCACAGTTCGTGCGATTGATACTCGCTGACGCTCACCGCCAGAAAGTCCGACACCGCGCTCGCCAAGCAAGGTGTCATATCCGTCAGGAAGACGCGCGATAAACTCATGTGCGTTTGCGATATCCGCCGCGCTGAAAACCTCTTCAATAGTAGCATCGGGATTGCTGAATGCAATGTTATTGAACACCGTATCGCGGAACATCATCGACTCCTGCTGAACAAAGCCTATTTGTCGGCGGAAATACGAGAGATCAATATCGCGGATATTGATTCCGTCTACTAGTATCTTTCCCTCATAGTCATCATAGAAACGCATAAGCAGATTGACAAGCGTTGATTTGCCCGAACCCGTTGTTCCAACGATGCCGACAATGTCACCTTCTTCTATCGTGAGATTAATGTCAGAAAGAGTCATTTTGGTTCTATCATAAGAGAAATTGACATTTTTAAACTCAATTTTACCGCGCATTTCGGGACAGTTACCCTTTCCGCGGTCGGCTTCATCCTCAGCATCGAGTATATCAAGCACACGCTCTGCAGAAGCAAGCGCGTTCTGATATGAGTCATTAAAGTTTGCAAAAAAGTTTACAGGGCCGTAAAACATTGATGCATATGAAATAAATGAAACCAGTGTACCAAGGGTTACCGTGCCGCCTGCAAAAGCTATAGCATCACTTGCCGCAGCGGTTCCTGTAAGATTGGATATGATTACCCATGCACCGCCAATTCCCCAGATAAGAAGCTGTCCGAGATGTACAAAGAATGATACAAAGTTCGGGAACGCAGTAGAAATTCGAGCGCTTTTACGGTCTACCTGCTGCCACTCACTTGTGTAACTGCTGAAAATACCACTACTGCGGAGCTCGGCCGAAAACGATTTTACCACACGGACACCGGGTAAAGTGTCTGTAAGATTGGAAACAACAGCTGCCCAACGACGCCACACTTTGCGATGATATGGCAAAATCTTCTTGCCGAAAACACGAGTACCGATAACTATAAACGGTATCGGAAGCAATGTGATAAGCGCAAGCTGAACATTTTTCGCCGTCATTATAACGGCAATTCCGACAAGGGTAAATATCTGCACAACAACTTCCTGTGAAAGTCGTATCATGAATTGCTCGATAGTATTTGAGTCGCCATTGACACGGTTGATCACAGAACCTGTTGTAGTTTTATCATAAAACCGCATGCTGAGCTTTTGCGTTTTGGCAAATAGGCTGTTGCGGAGAAATGTAACGATATTAGTCGCGCTGATACGCAAACGGTAGCTACGGATAATACCAAGCGCAAGCTGCAAAAGATATGCACTAAGAAGCACGCTAACTACTTTCAAAAGCATCTGCATATCCTTGCTGGGGATAACTTCATCAACCAAGTTTGCCGTCATTGTAGGCAGAAGCATTGATATACCTGTTGTCACAAGCGAAAGCAGCATACAAAGAATGAGATTCGGCAATTCGGGCTTGGCAAATCTCAAAAGCTTGCCCCATATGCGCCGCTTTGACTGACACGCAATACATTCTGCACCGGCATGCAGGAGACGTCTGCCACATTTAGGGCAATAAAGCATTGCCTTTTCATAACCGGCAGCAACTGCATCGTAGGCATGCGCGGCATCCTCACCGTGTGACATATCTTCGAGATAATCTGCCGCCATATCGCAAAGCGTTGCAACAGAGTATGTAAAGCGGAAAAGTACAATATCCTTTCCCTCTTTATCTGTTACAATAAGGCGAGCATTACCGTACATACGCTTAACTTTAGCTTTGTCAACATGCTCATGTAGCATACTGCAGAGAAGCTTTCCTTCTTCATCTATGGTAAAGCTGCGCTTGTCAGTTACAGCAAAAACGGTTGTACCGTAATTTGCTTCTAAAGTCAAATCGCCGACGATTGCAAAGAGTATTTTTTCCTCACTCTCGCAAACCTCGGCGCGCACTTTAAGGAGCTTTTCAAAAAGCTCCTCCGGTATTTCCTTGTTGATAAGGATTCCGTTAATATTCAAATCTGGTCCTCCGGCCCGAACCGTGAGCGCGAATGAGCGCTGCAACAGAAACGGACTTTCTAAAATGTTGTCAGCTGGGCGAACTTGGCAGGTATCCCTGTCACCATGATAATACCATGTGTTTTCAAAAATTGGAACCTTTTTTTCACCTTTTTGGGCAATCATCCAATCTTTTCGGAAAGGTACACAAAATATGGTATTTTAATTTGACAAATATGGCAAAAAATACCTCAAAAATGCAAGATTTCCTTCATTTCATTTGTATGATAAAAATAAACATCCTCGCTTTATGGAGGATGTTTATTTTACTCATTTTCATAATGTGCAACAAGTTCTTTGGTCAGGTCATAAAGTGCATCTGTAGAATTTGCCTTAGCAAGAGTGTCTATCGCGGCTCTCATACCATCAAGCCTTGTCTTGCTTGCAAGCAACTGATATATGACATCCGCAAAATGCGTGTGCTTGTCAACTTCCATAGCAGCACCGGCGTTTAATAAAAACATTGCATTGCGCTGCTCATGCCCCGGTATAGAATTGCACAGTATCATAGGCAATCTCTTGACAAGCGCCTCCGAAACTGTAAGTCCGCCAGGTTTTGTCACTATTACATCGGCGGCATCCATAAGCAAGCTTATCTCGGTAGTATACCCATAGTTTAACAGGCGCTTTTTTGTATTGAGCGCATCAATGTTCTCTTTCGCCTCGACATTGTTGCCACAAACCGAGATTATCTGAAAATCGCCATCTATATCATCTATCTCTTTGACTACGTTTGCAATATCACCGTATCCCATACTGCCACCCATAAGCAGCACCGTGAATTTGTCCGCAAGACCGAGTTGAACCTTGGCGCGGGATTTAGGAATACTATCGTAAAACTGACTTCTCACCGGAATACCAATAGGTGCTATGCGGTCATCGCTGATTCCTTTACGGTGAAACTGAGAATTGAGCAACTCACTTGCCACTACAAACTTATCGGTGCTTCGTGCCTCCTCCCAGAACGGATGCACGGTATAATCAGTAACTATGCCAATCATCGGAACATCTATGTTTCTTCTGGTCTTGATAAGGTCGGTGACAACACCGAGGAAAGGGTGCGTATATATAACCGCATCAGGCGCAAAATCTTTCATAAGCTTTTCAAGCTTCTTTACCAGCGTGGTATTCGCCATTCGATAAATGCTGTTTTCGGAAATCTTGCGGTTTTCGGCAAGTGCATATGATTTCTCAAATAAAGTTTTAAAATCCTTTGTAACAAGCAGATATCCCTGCTTTATTATCTCATAAAGTGCTTTACTGACATGACGATAAGCATCATACACCTCTGCTGTATCACCATGTGACTCAAAGCTCTGCTTTATTGCCGCGGCGGTGGAATTGTGCCCCTCTCCGGCGGTAATTGATAAAATCAAAACTTTCATTATTTGTTCTCAGTTGCAAGTTCCCTCTCATAGCAGAAAAGGTACTGCTGCGCAACTCCTCCGTAAATACCTGTTTTTGAAACGTCAAGCTGACCGCCAAAGCGAGTCTCGGCAACACGCTTGATCCAAACATCTACCGGGAATGCCGAAAGATCTTCAATGGCAAAAAGTCGGATACACGATGCAACCTTTTCGCCGACGCCAAGCACCGAAAGAAGCTCTTCTCTTGCGTTATCGGCGCTAAGGCTATCAAGCGCAAGCGTGCCGCTTGCAACACGCTTTGCCGCATCAGAGATATACTTAGCACGGTACCCCATTTTTAGTGCAGTGAACTCTTCCACATCCACCTCAGAAAGGCGTTCTGCTGTCGGAAAAGCGTACTTAATACCGAAAGGTGTTTCTATCGGTTCACCGAATCTCTCAGAAAGAGACTCAATTATTTTTGAAATTCGCGGAATGTTGTTATTCTGCGAAATAATAAACGAACACAACGTTTCAAAGCGTTCCTGCGCAAGGATGCGAAGACCGCCAGTCTGTTTAATCGCCGCAGACATAAACTTGTGCCCACCGAAATCAGCAAGCACCTGACGCTTTATCTCATCATAGTCACGGTCAAGCCCAAGATAGTGAAGCCAAAGGCTTTCCACCTCTTCAAAAGGCGCACCAATGATATGTACATTGCCATTTGCATCGCTTGCAAAACGCATATATCGCCCATGTGCAATACCGTGATACTCACAGGCATATGGGCTGTTTTCATTTCTTTTAAACCTGAAGCACTGACCGCAAGTAAAAGTGCGTTCAATGTCATAGTCCGGCGCATAAACAAAAAATCCGCCTGCTCCGTTTTCATTTATTTGCATAAAAAGTCTTCCCATAAGCGTAAAAATAATTTATAATAATATTATCACAAATCACTCTTAAAATCAACCACGGGGGAAAATTTAAGAAATGGAAAAGATTTATACTATACCCGTCAACGAGGCATTTGAGGCGTCTGCCGAAGACAAGGCTTGCGGATGCCCTTTCTGCACGCTATACAACAAACTTGAATTCAACGAAATAGACGCCATCCTCGGCGCCGCAATGATGGAGCCTGACATACGAATTGAAACAAATAAAAAAGGTTTTTGCAAAGATCACTTTGACATAATGTTTGGATATAAAAACCGCCTTGGTCTCGGTCTTATACTGGAAAGTCACCTCGGCGAAAATCACGCTGCCGCGTTCCCACACGGGCTATCCTCTCTTATGGGCAAGGATGGCAACAAAAAGCTATCAGAAATGACAAAAAGCTGCTATGTATGCGATAAAATAGAATACCATTTCTCACGCATGATAGACACTATGGTTCTGCTCTATGTGGAATTCATGGATTTTCGTAAAAAGTTTGAAGCGCAACCATATTTTTGCCTGCCGCATTATTCCCGTATGATGGAATATGCCAAAGTCAAAATGCCCAAAAAAGTTTATACCGATTTTGAGAAGGTCGCAAAAAGCATAGAAGAAAGCTATTACACCGAACTAAATGAGGATGTGTCTTGGTTTTGCAAAAAGTTTGACTATCGCTTTGAAGACGAGCCTTGGAAAAACTCCAAAGATGCTGTTGAACGCGCAATAAAGTTCTTACGCAGTGATCTTCACACAATGAAGAATAAGAAATAAAAGAATCCACCCTCTCGGGTGGATTCTTTTATTGAAGTGTAATCTTCTTTACCAAACGGACAACTTCGAGGAGATCGAAATCGAGAATACCGTAGTAGTAAGGAGAGTAAGAGTTCTTGATATTTGCAGGAACACCGTTGAGAACATAGTCAATCATCTCAAGCGCATCGACAACGTTAACAACTCCGTCACCATTGATATCCTCTGCCTTTGCAATACCGTTGGTAAGACCGTTAAGGAAATTAATAGTAATGTTACCGGTATTGTTCATGATATTGTATGAAGCAGATTCGGTAGCATTACCGAGCCAACCAAACTCACGTACAACATAGCCCTCGGGCCATGATGCAACGTTGAGAGTGATGTTACCTGTGAGGTAGTTCTGGCCGCATGCACCGTTACGGATCTGAGGGTTGATAACAACATTGGGACCGATGTTGATGGTCATGTTACCGCCATAGGTACCATAAATAGAAGGAGCATAGCTGCCATAGAGATAGTTGCCGCCAACGAAGTAGTCAAACTGACCGCCGTTTACGGTGATTACACAGTCGTCATTTGAACTGATGGACTCACGGCTGTTGTACCAACCGCTGGTCTTATCCTCGCCAAGAGCTATCATACCTGCAGCAAAGAGGGCACCGGAGCACTTGAACGTCTCGGTAAATGTTACGTTATTGTAGCCGCATGCGATATGGAGTGCACCGCCTGCTGTGGTATAAACGCCGAGGTTATCAAACTCTGCATCTGTCTTGATGTGGAGATGCTTACCGTTGAGGTAGAGAGCAGCATTGTCGCCCTCGCCCTTGAATGTAATCTTTTCAACATTTACGGGAGTAGGCATACCCCAACCGGTGTTGCCTGCCTTGGTGTAGTCAACTCTGCCGATGATGTGAATGGTGGAGTTGTCACCTGCAAGTGCCATTGCAATAGAAAGATTGTTTGTGGGGTTGGATGCGGTAGCTTCCATATTATTTGTACCGCTTGCACTTACATAGATGTCCTTCTTCTCAAAGCCGTCAACAAGGCACTTGCCGCCTCGGATAGCATCATAAATGTTATCGGCATAAATAGCATAGCCCGCTACGTGAGGATGGAGGTTATCACCGGAAAGAAGCTTTCCTGCAAGTGCTTCATCGAGAGTGAGTGCATAAAGGTCAATGTAGGTTACATCCTTGCCGTCGCCCTTGAGTTCAGCAAATGCCATTTCCTGAAGTCCACGAACGTTTGCAACTGCAGGAACGTCGGTAGATACACGGTAAATTGCACTTGTGCCGTATACCATATCGGTAGAATCAAGCGCTTCGTAACCACTTACGAACGCCTTGTATTCTTCATAGAAACGATCCTGCATACCGTATGTGTATGTGGTAGAGGCAGCGTCGTTTGTACCAAGACCGATAATTACATAATCGGGATCAGTCTCTTCCATAGAAAGAGTATATGCAAGTCCTTCGGTGTAACCGAGACCGCTGTATTCCATAACCTTGGTAGCGCCGCAACCATAGTTAGCAACGATTATGTCCTCGCCAAGGTCAAACATCTTCTTGTAAAGCTGTGCGGGATATGAACCAAGTTCAAAGTTTTCAACGCCGTCAATTACAGCTCTTGAGCCCTGAGTGATAGAGTCACCGATACAAGCGATACGGAGAGGCTCTTCATAGGTATTTGTCGCGCCGTTTACTACATCAAAACGAACTGCTTCTACAGTCTTTTCGGATGTAAGAGTAGCCTTTGCAGTGCTGCCGGCATATCCCTTAACCTGAGTTGCATCAAAGATAATGCCGCTTGCAAGAGTTGCGCCTGCACCTACATTAACGGTGTAGTTACCTCTTACGAGCTGGCTGTATGTAGCGGTAATCTGAGTAGCGCCAACTTCAAAGCCGTTGAGTTTACCGCCATTGATATTGATAACAATATCACCGTCGATAGCATAGAACTTGTCATCAGAGTTTGTGTACTGGGAACAACCGCTGGTACGTGTAGAGGTCTGACCGATGTAGCCCTGAGCATAAATGGGGGTATTGAATGTACCGCCGTTAATTGTAAGGATTGCATCATCAGCGAGGATAGACTCACCGGAAATGCTGAATGCCTTGTCAATCTTGAGCGCTGTATCAGCATCATAGGAAACTGTATTGCCAAATGTACCACCATTGATTGTAATGGTGATAGGAGCAGCAATAGAACCGAGAAGTGAACTAAAGCCAAGACGGTAGTTACCGCCCATGAAGTGACGGAATGTACCTGCGTTTACAACGATGTCATAGGGGAGTTCAGCAGTGAGTATCTTGTTCTGTGCAAGATAGTACTCAGCCTTATCGTTGGTAGCACCGTTGGTGCTCTCTACGTTGTAAAAACCGCCGTAGAAGTCAAGTGTGCCTGTAACTGCAAAGTTTGAACCGAATGTTACAGAGTTAAATCCACCGTAAATAACAGACTCATTTGCAACAACAGGAAGATCGAGAGTAATTACATTGTTGTTTGTATTCTTCTCGAACTGAAGAGTGCCTGCAAGTGTGAGTTTACCGCTGCCGGTAGCAACGATAGTAAGGTCGCCCGACTGCTCGGGGATAACAGTGCCGTCCGGAACGGTTACGTTACTTGTAATTGTAACTGTACCGCCTGCACCGTTAAGCGCCTCAACAGCAGCGAGAAGATCGTCTGCCGCACATACGCTTACTGCCATAACTGCAGCGATCATCAATGCGACCAAAACTGATAATAGTTTTTTGTTCATTTTATACAACCTTTCCGGCTTTTTACAGCCATAATACTTCTAATTTATATAATAACAGGAAATGGCATTTTTTTCAATACAAAAAATACGCAAATATATTAATTATTTTGCACCAAAAAAAGCGGCTCTTCCGAGCCGCTTTTTCATTTGTTTTAGCCTACAATCTTCTTAGCGAGTACAAGAACCTCAAGGAGAGTGTCAAGTGAATCGCTGTAATAATAATCGGCCTTTTCGGTATCAAAACCGTCAAGTGCGTACTTGATACCCTGCATAAGGTCAGCAATATCTAATGTGCCGTTTGCGTCAAAGTCGCACGCAAGGATAATATCATTTGTCATGCCACTTGCAAGAGTGATGTTTACATCGCCCTTGTTCTTTGCGCCGTCATAAACGATGCCGCCGCTTACAGAACCGTGCGCGGAGTATTCCTTAACTGCGCCGTTCCATGCATTAAGAGTAGCATTAATAGTACCTGCATTATAGTTAAGACCGTTGATAGCTACATACCTAGCATCAACACTGCCAACAACAACATCTGCGCCAACGGTTGCGTTCATAGTGCCGCTATATATTCCAAAAGGAGCATTGCCGGCAAAACGTCCGTTACCGAATACAAAGTTGTCGTAAGTACCACCATTGATTGTAACAGTACAATCTGCATCAGATGATGCGGAAGCAACACTGTCAAAGGTTGCAGTGGTAGAAGGATCTGCCGCTGCAAATACATTGTAACCTGCGTAGAAGTGCCATGTGCCGCTTGTTTTTACAGTATTGGTGAATTCAACATTGTTATAGCAACCCATAATTGATACCGCAGAAGTACCTGTAGTAAGAGTTACATTGTCAATCTTGATGTCAGAACCGATCTTAAACGTATTTGCAAGAGGAGTTACAATTACAGCATTTGTTCCCTCACCTACTATTGTGAGTTTAGAAGGAGCAAGCGAAGTGTAAGCATTACCGCCGCCGCTCTCACCTACCCATGTAGATGTGCCTACAATGTGAAGTGTAACATCAGCATCGCGCTTCATAAGGTCAAATGCATAGCCGATATTAGCGATAGGATCAGCCGCAGTACCCTTACCGTATGTGCTGCCGCTGTCGGATACGTAGATGTCGGTGAGATGATAGTCGGTTGTGGGAGCGTAAACGCCATTGAATGCAGCGTTGTAGCAGCAAAGTCCCATGAAGTCAAGACCTGCGCGTGCAGGGTGGAGTCTCTCGTTTACATTTCCGTTATCGTCTTTCCAAAGCTCATCGCTGATTGCCTTATCAAGAGTAAGACCGAAGAGGTCAACGAATACATACTTGGAATCGGTAGCCGCAAGTTCCTTAGCGATTCTTTCCTGAGTGGGACGCATTACCGCAGATGCACGGTGGTCAGCAAGCGCATTGCTTGTCTTACGGAAAATTGCGTTAGTGATAAATACGTTATCAACTGTAGATATCTCACCCATTGTAGTGATGAAATACTCAAAGTTTTCTGCAAACTTTTCGAGTGCACCGTTGGTACCGCCTGCTCCGGCTGCGTCGTTAGTACCCATTGCAAAGAATACGTAGTCGGGGTCGGTTTCCTTACTTACGATATCCCATGTTACAAGATCGCCGTAGAAGCGTCCGTTAGAGGGGAGGAAGCCTGAAGCGGAAACACCGAAGTTACCCAAAACAACTTCCTTGCCGTTAGCTTCGCAGTAGTTAAGGAATGCTGCGGGATAAGACTCGGTAAGGCGGTCAACCCCTGCCGCTGTGGGCGCATAGCCCTCAGTAATAGAGTCGCCGATGAACACTACGCGGATAGGCTCGTCATAAGTCTTGGTCTCTCCGTTTACAACGTCAAAGCGAACAGGATTGATATTTGTAACGTTTGAGTATGTAAGAGTAGCCTTTGCATTGCTGCCCTCATAAGCCTTAACCTGAGTTGCATCAAATACTGTGCCGCTTGCAAAATTACCGCCTGTAACATTTACAGTGTAGTTACCGCGGAGAAGCTGAGTGTAAGCCGCATGAGTGTAATATGCGCCTACAGCACCGCCATTGAATGTACCGCCTGTAATATTAACGGTAATGTCACCGTCCATTGCATAGAATTCAGCAGAAGAATTCTTCTGGAGAGAGAATTCAGCAGGAGTTGCAGGAACCGAACCTGTTCTGCCCTGAACATAAATGGGGCAATTGAATGTACCGCCATTGATAGTAAGGGTAGCATCGTCTGCAAGAATACTCATGCCGGAAACAGAGAATGTGTTATAGTTCTTGTTATTGGAGTCGGTAGGATAATCGCCTGCTTCGCCAAATGTACCGCCATTTACGGTGATAGAGATAGGAGCTGCAATAGAACCGTACATTGCGCTGATAGTACCACGGAAGTTACCGCCTGCAAACGTACCGAACGTACCTGCATTTACAACAATATCGTAAGGAAGTGTGGTAACACCCTCGTTTTCTCCCTCTGCAGCCGCCGCGGTAGACAATCCGCCAAAGAAGTTGAGCTTACCGCCGCCGGTAGAAGTAACAGCGAAGTTATCACCGAATGTGATGCTGTTGTATCTGCCGATGATATAACGGTCTCCCTCAGTAGCAATAGAAACGGGAAGGTCAAAAGTAATAACGTTATCGTTTTTGTTTATTGTACCGTAAACGTTATAGGAGAGCGCAAGAGAGCCTCCACTATAACCCTTAAAGGTGATATCACCAGAAATCTCCGGAACAGTAAAGTTTGCAGATATCGGATACACTCCGATAACGTAAACTGTACCGCCCTCATCACCGACTGCGTTAACGCCGGCAGTGATAGTACCGATAGGGTTACTTGCACTTTCACCGGTGCCTGTTGCTCCGTTCTTTACATAAACGTCCTTTGCGCTTACGCTGAACGCCAAAAGGCAAACCATAGCCAATGCAACAACTAAAACTGATAGAATTTTCTTGTTCATAATGTATATTCCTTTCTTAAAATACTATGACATATTAATCATATCATACAAAACAGTACTTAGCAAGTTTTTCATAAAAAAACTGAAGTTTTTTTCTATATAAATATTAGATATTGTTAGCAAAGTGTTGGATTTCCTTTTCTCTTGCTAAAATTATAATTATATGTTATAATATATTGTTAGAAAGCTGAGAGGAGTGCATCTGATGAAGATTATCGGTATAACCGGTCAAAGCGGTTCCGGGAAAGGATACCTTTCTACCGAATTTGCAAAGCTTGGATATATCCACGCTGATGCTGATAAGATATACCATGATCTGCTGAAAAACTGCACTTCATTAAAAGATGAGCTTGTCCGCACTTTCGGCGCCGATATACTGACAAACGGCGAAATAGACCGAAAAATACTTGGCAAAAAAGTATTTGGTGCAAATAATGCACGCAAGCTGGCAAAACTCAATAAGATAACACACAAATATGTCTGCCGCGAATATATAAAACTTATCGTAGCACTGAAAGAGCAAGACTCAAAAGGAATTATAATTGATGCTCCGCTACTTATAGAAGCGCGCCTCCATAAGCTCTGTGATTTCAATATCTATGTATACTGTGACGAAGAGGTACGCATTGAACGCATTATGAAGCGCGACAGCATCAGCCGCGAGGCGGCACTACTACGCATCCGTTCTCAAAAGCCTTGGTCATTTTATGCAACACAGTGTGACACAGCAATTCCAAACAACGGTATCCTTCCCTTAGATGACTATGCAAAAAGCATTGACAATTTACTTCACGGAGAAAGCAATGAATAGAATTTTACGCACTATACTTATAATCTTGATTCTTTCTGTCGCTTCTGTGATAATTTTCCCGCTGTCAAAGCACATCAAGATTAATTACGATTTTACAAACCACCCAAGGCAGTATAGCGAATTTGTGACAAAATATGCAAAAGAATACGGCGTACCGGAAAAAATATGTTACGCGGTGATAAAATGCGAAAGCGGTTTTGATTTTGCCGCAAAATCTTCGGCAGGCGCAATGGGGCTGATGCAAATGATGCCGGCCACCTTTGAGGATTTATGCTCCCGCCTTGATGAAGAACATGACACAAGCATGCTTTTTGACCCGGAAACAAGCATTAAATACGGAGTATACTATCTTTCAGGACTTTACAAGCGCTTTGGCGTTTGGGAAAACGCCATTGCCGCATACAACTGCGGTCAGGGGCGTGTTGCCGGATGGATAGAAAGCGGCATGGTTGACGAAAACGGCATACTCACAGACATACCGATATCAGAAACCGCTACATATGTAAAGCGCGT
Organism: Clostridia bacterium; assembly: GCA_017399305.1. Classification (GTDB taxonomy): domain Bacteria; phylum Bacillota; class Clostridia; order Oscillospirales; family CAG-272; genus UMGS902. The sequence continues at coordinate 48,936 of JAFQDK010000021.1, read as the reverse complement.
CACCAAAGCAATAGAAAAATATGAAGAATTATATTATCAATAAATAAGGAGAATCACAATGGAAGAACTCATTTACAAAAAGCAGAGCTCTTATGAAAAAGCTCCCGAAAAGACAGCCGCTGCATTTGAATTTGCAAAGGGATATATGCAGTTTCTTGACGATGCCAAGACCGAGCGCGAAGCGGTTGATGCATCTATCAAGCTTGCTACCCAAAAAGGCTACAGAGAATATAAAATCGGCGACAAAATCTCTGTAGGAGATAAAATATACCTCAACAATCGCGGCAAAAGCATTTACTTTGTAAAAGTAGGTACAGAGACAATCGAAAACGGTATCCGCATCATGGCGGCACACATTGATGCGCCACGCATTGATTTAAAGCAAGTTCCGCTCTATGAAGCTGACGGTATGGCATTTCTCAAGACTCATTACTACGGCGGCATCCGCAAATATCAGTGGACAGCTACTCCTCTTGCCATGCACGGTGTAGTTGTAAAGGCTGACGGAAGCTCTGTTAACGTAACTATCGGCGAGGACGACAGCGATCCTGTTTTCTACATCAACGACCTGCTTCCCCACCTTGCGCAGAATCAGTCAAAAGAACCACTTGCTACAGCAATCAAGGGCGAAACTCTCAACATTCTCTGCGGCTCTCTTCCGCTTGAGGGCGAAGAAAGTGACGGAATTAAGAAAAATGTCATTAAACTTCTTAACGAAAAATACGGTATCACAGAAAGTGACTTTATCAGCGCAGAAATCTCTTTGGTCCCTGCGGCAAAAGCGCGCGATATAGGTCTTGACCGCGCTCTCATCGGAGCATACGGTCATGATGACCGCGTTTGCTCCTACCCTGCACTTGAAGCACTTCTCAACTGCGAAGACGACACTCACACCGTAATGTGTGTGCTTGCTGACAAAGAAGAAACCGGCTCAATCGGCGTTACAGGTATGCAAAGCCAGATCTTCACCGACCTTATGGAGGAAATCGCAATTAACCTTGGCGCCAACCCGAGAATAGTACGCGGCAACTCAACCTGCCTTTCTGCAGACGTTACCGCAGGCTATGACCCTAACTTTGCTGAAGTATACGAGAAACGCAACAGCGCTATCATCGGCAGCGGCGTTTCTATTTCCAAATACACAGGCGCACGCGGCAAGAGCGGCACATCCGATGCAAATGCAGAGTTTGTAGGCACAATCAGAAATATGCTTGACGCCGCCGGTGTCGTATGGCAATCGGCAGAGCTTGGAAAGGTCGACGAGGGCGGTGGAGGAACTGTTGCCGCATATATCGCGAACCGCAACATTGATACCCTTGACATCGGCGTTCCGGTTATCTCAATGCACGCCCCCTATGAAGTTGTATCAAAGGTTGATGTTTACGCCGCATACGAAGCCTTTTCTGCTTTTTGCAAATAAGAAAACACAAAACCAACTTGTCATAAAGGACTAACAATGATAGAAAAACTCAAAAAAGCTGAAGAAAGATTCGAAAAAGTCGAAGAAGCGCTGGCAGATCCTGAAATTTTCTCTAAGCAGGACGAGTTTACAGCACTTATGAAAGAGCGCAAAAACCTTGCGCCCGTAATTGAAAAATTCCGCGAATACAAGGAAGCCGAAAGTGCACGTGACGGCGCTAAAGAGCTTCGCGATGACTCATCTGTAGAAGCAGAACTGCGCGAAATGGCCGCAGAAGAATTCAATGCAGAGAGTGAACACTGCGAAAAGCTCCTTGAAGAACTTAAAATCCTCTTGCTTCCTAAAGACCCCAACGATGATAAGAACGTTATCGTTGAAATCCGTCAGGGCGCCGGCGGCGAAGAAGCGGCACTGTTTGCGGCTGTACTCTATCGTATGTATACGATGTATGCGGCTTCAGCGGGCTTCAAAACCGAAATAATGAATGCCAATGAAACCGAGCTTGGCGGATATAAGGAAATCAGCTTTATGGTCGAGGGCGAAGGCGCGTATTCACGCCTGAAATTTGAAAGCGGTGTTCACCGCGTTCAGCGTGTCCCTGAAACAGAAGCGCAGGGACGTATACAGACATCCACTGCAACTGTTGCAGTTCTGCCAGAAGTTGAAGACGTTGAAATCGAAATCAATCCCGCAGACCTCAAGATTGAAACATGTAAATCCAGCGGCGCCGGCGGACAGCACGTCAACAAGACCGAATCCGCTATACGTATCATCCATATCCCTACAGGCATAATTGTTGAATGTCAGGAAGAGCGTAGCCAGTTCAAGAATCGCGATAAAGCAATGAAGATGTTGCGCACAAAGCTTTACGACATTGAGCTTTCAAAGCAGACCGAGGCCATTGCCTCTGCGCGTAAGAGTCAGGTAGGCACAGGTGACCGCAGTGAGCGTATCCGCACATATAACTATCCGCAAGGAAGAATCACCGACCACCGTATCGGTCTGACATTGTATTCACTCGAAAACTTCTTGAACGGTAACATAGGCGAAATGATAGATGCACTTATCACCGCCGATACAGCTGAGAAACTTAAAGGAAATGAAGACTGAGTTTATATCACAAAATGAAATAAACCTTTCAACGCTCACCCACGCAGGAGAAATTCTGCGTTGCGGTGGGCTTGTCGTGTTTCCCACAGAAACAGTTTACGGTCTTGGCGCAAACGCGCTTGACTCCACTGCCGCAGAGAAGATATATGCCGCCAAAGGCAGACCCAGTGACAATCCGCTTATCGTACATATCGCATCTCCCGATGATGCAGAAAAATATGCCCATATAGGCGAGGAATATAAACGCCTTTCAAAGGCGTTTATGCCGGGACCGCTCACCGTTATCATGCCTAAGCGCAACTGCATACCAAGTACCGTCACGGGCGGTCTTGACAGCGTGGGTATACGCTGCCCTGAAAACAAAATCGCACGCGACCTTATCAAGGCGGCTGGAGTTCCAATAGCCGCGCCAAGCGCAAATATTTCGGGCAAGCCCTCTCCCACAAGTGCAGAACATGTAAAAGTTGACCTTGACGGCAAGGTCGATGCCATCATTGACGGTGGTGAGTGCACATTCGGGCTTGAATCTACCATAGTCAAAATTGAAAACGGCAAGATAACACTGCTCCGCCCCGGAGCAATAACTCTCGATATGCTAAACGCTCTGTTTGACAACGTCGAGGTTGCTGATGCCGTAACCAACAAGCTAAGCGAGGATGCGCGTCCCCTCTCCCCGGGTATGAAATATCGACATTATGCGCCATCTGCGCCGTTGTATCTTTTAAACGGAAGCGATGAAAAACGTATCGCATACTGCTCGGCGGCAGGAGAAGACACTTTACTGCTTGTTTTTGATGAAGAAGCCGAACTTTTCAGTGGGCATAGCATCATAACTATCGGCAAGCGCGGCGATGAAAAATCGCAGGCAAAAAGACTTTTTGCCGCTCTGCGTGAAGCCGATGCAACAAATTGTAAAAAAATACTCGCGCCAATGCCGAGGAAAAGCGGCATTGCTCTTGCACTGTACAACCGCATGATACGCGCCGCAGCGCATAATATCATAGATTTATGAACCGATTTGAAAATGCGCTTGCGCTTGCCAAGAGCAATATGGCTTTTGAGGGCAGTATCGGCACTCTGAGTGAAAAAACTCTCCATTCGGTACTAAAGTATTATCTTGAACCGTGTGACGATTTTCACGAGGTATCAATCGGTAAATATGTCGCTGACATAATGCGCGACGGATGCATCACCGAGATACAAACTCGCAGTTTTGACCGACTAAGGGCAAAACTGACCGAGTTTTTAAAAAACTACTCTGTAACAGTGGTTTTTCCCATCGCAAAAACCAAGTGGTACTACATCACGGACTCAGACACAGGTGAATTATCGCCAAAGAAAAAAAGTCCGCGTCACGGAAACATCTATGACGCTTTCAAGGAGCTTTATAAAATAAAGATGTTGCTTGAAAGCGATAACCTCTATTTTCACTTTGTGTTATTGGATATCACTGAATACCGCCGCACGGTTAAAAAAAGCTATCGCAATCGCAAGGGCATTGAACTTGTCGAGCGAATACCAAATTTTATCGAAGAAGAAATATACATTGACGGCAAAGAAGACTTCAAAAAACTTGTGCCAAACAATCTTCCGGTAAAGTTTACAAGCAAGGATTTTGCAAAAGCAATAAAACGTCCGCGCTATGTGGCGCAAACGGTGCTTAACATACTTGAGCATGTCGGCGCTGTCGCGCGTGTGGGCAAAGAAAGCAAAAGTTATTTATACGAAACTATAGATAAGGAATAAGTGTAATGGCAAGAACAAAAAAGCAGTCACCCATTATTGAGAATATCCCCGAGGCAGAGGCGAGAAAAGAACTCATCACAGATGTCATAGAAACCAACTATATGCCATATGCGATGAGCGTTATCATTTCGCGCGCGATCCCAGAGATCGACGGCTTTAAACCCGTTCACCGAAAACTGCTGTATACCATGTACACCATGGGTCTTATGACAGGCACACGAACCAAGAGTACAAACATCGTGGGTACAACCATGCGTCTGCATCCTCACGGCGATGCGGCTATATACGAAACTATGGTTCGTCTTACTCGCGGCAACGAGGCATTGCTTCATCCGTTTGTAGACTCAAAGGGAAGCTTTGGCAAGCAGTACAGCCGAGACATGGCTTTTGCCGCTGCACGTTATACAGAGGCGAAGCTTGATCCGTTCTGTGCTGAAATCTTCGGTGGCGTTGACAAAGATGCTGTCGACATGATTCCCAACTACGATAATACGCTTACCGAGCCTGCTCTGTTGCCAACCTCTTTCCCAAACATTCTGGTTTCACCGAACATGGGTATCGCCGTTGGTATGGCATCATCAATCTGTTCTTTCAACCTTGGTGAAATATGCGACGCTACTATCGCTCTGCTTCGTCATCCCAACACTACAATGGACACTCTTCTTGACATTATCAAAGGTCCTGACTTCCCCGGCGGTGCATATATCATATACAATCGCGAGAGCATGAAGAATGTGTTTGAAACCGGACGCGGTCCTATCAAACTTCGTGCACGCTATTCATACGACAAAGCCGCAAACTGTATTGACGTAACACAGATTCCATATTCTACTTCTATTGAAGCAATCATGGCAAAAATAGGCGATGCTATGAAGTCCGGAAAGATCAAGGACATCACCGATGTGCGTGACGAGATTGATATTTCGGGCTTTAAGCTCACAATCGACCTCCGCCGCGGAACAGACCCCGACAAGCTCATGGCAAAGCTCTACAAGCTCACACCGCTTGAAGATTCGTTTGACTGCAACTTCAACGTACTTATCGACGGCGCGCCAAGACAGCTTGGTGTCAAGGGTATCCTCACCGAGTGGATACGCTTCCGCATGGGATGTGTCAAGCGTGAATTTACTTTTGACCTCAACAAAAAGCGCGACAAGCTTCACCTTTTGCGCGGTCTGGGAAAGATCCTTCTCGACATTGACCGTGCTATCGCAATTGTACGCGGCACTGCGAAAGACGCAGACGTTGTGCCAAACCTTATGGAAGCATTCAACCTTGATGAGGTTCAGGCGGAATACGTTGCTGAAATAAAGCTCCGCCATCTCAACAAAGAATACATCCTGCACCGTATGGAAGAAATCAAGTCGCTGCAGGAAGATATTACGCGTCTTGAAGACATCCTCGGAGACGAACTCAAGCTCAAGGCAGAAATTGCAAAACAGCTGCAGGAAATCAAAAAGAAATACGCAAAACCGCGTAAAACCCAGCTTATCTCCGAAGAAGATATTCAGGTTGCAACCGCAGAAGACTTTTTCGAAAACTACAACGCACGTATACTTCTCACAAAAGAGGGATACTTTAAGAAAATCACACTTGTTTCTCTGCGCGGAAGTGACGAGCAAAAGCTTAAAGAGGGCGACCGCGTAGCATTTGTTGAAGACTGCGACAACGCTGCAGAGATAATAGTAATCACCGACCAACGCCAACTCTATCGCGCACGTGTGCGCGACTTTGAGCCGGTCAAGGCATCGGCGCTCGGTGAATACCTGCCTGCCAAGCTCAATATGTCAGACGGCGAAAAGCCGATATTTATGAAAGTAATCACGCCAGATCTTGAAAAGTATAATATGATTTATATTTTCGAAAACGGCAAGGGGGTACGAATAAACCTCGCGAACTATCAATTCCGCAGCAGCCGTAAAAAGCTGTCCGGCATATATTCAGGTTCTTCGCCTATAGTTGCGGCAATCCTTGAGGACAAGCCCAAGGATATAATAATAGTATCCGACAACAACAAGGCTATCACCATAAAGAGTGCACTCATTCCCGAAAAAACCACACGTACTGCAAGCGGCGTGACGCTGTTCACTCTTAAGGGCAAAGCAATCATTGCATATGCAGATGAAACAGAAAAATCCATCTACCCCGAACCGCAGAATTACAGAAAGATCAAAATTCCTGCAACAGGTTCGGCTTTATAAGGAGTATTTATGGGCATAGCAATCGTTACCGGCGCATCAAGCGGCATGGGCCGCGAGTTTGTATATGCGCTGGACAAAGAGAAAAAATACGATGAAATATGGGTTATCGCTCGCAGAGAAGACAGACTTGCTTCTTTGAAAGACGAATGCAATACACCCATCATTCCGATTCCGCTTGATCTTTCTGTTACAGAAAGCTTTGACACCTACCGCTGTATTCTGCAAGACAAGAACCCGGATGTCAAAGTGCTTGTAAACGCATCGGGATTTGGTAAATTCGGCACATACAAAGACATTGACCCTGCAGTTTCCTGTAATATGATTGACCTCAACTGCAAGGCGCTTATGTGTATGACGGAATATACACTGCCCTACATGAAAGAGGGGTCATATGTAATGCAGCTCGATTCGCTTTCGTCTTTCCAGCCCGTTCCGTATATCGGTGTTTACGGTGCGACAAAAGCATTTGTACTGAGCTACAGCCGAGCACTCAATGTCGAACTGAAGCCGCGCGGCATCAAGGTCATGGCAATCTGCCCCGGCTGGGTAAAGACAGAGTTCTTTGAGCAATCCAAGACCGATTGCAAAGATGCAGTGACATATTACAACGTGATGTACGAGGCTAAAGATGTTGTTGCCACTGCCATGAAAGACATGTATAAGAAGAACAAGGATGTTTCTATCCACGGTTTGCCCGTAAAGCTTCAGGTCCTCGGAGTAAAACTCCTCCCTCACAAGCTCATAATGAAAATATGGATGAAACAACAAAAACATAGTTAAAAAAAGGCTTGCAAATGCAAGCCTTTTTATGTGTTACATATTTAGAAGCGCAAGTGCTGTCACTATAAAGCAAACGGCAACCCATTGCAATTTGCGAAGTCGCTCACGAAAAGCAAAAACTCCAACAATGCTGACAACGAGTATGGTTGCAACGCTACTTGTAGGATAAGCGATAACCGCCGGAATATCCGCAAGCGCACTGAGTATAAACTTTGCCGAAAAGAAATTAGGAACACCGATAAGCGTACCGAACAAAAGCTCTTTTGCACCGATGCGTTGTTTCTTCACCAAAAGCAACGCAAGGCATAAAACAAGCGCCATTACAAATGTGTATAGCAAAAACTGCGTGGAAAATGCGCTGTTGCCCTTCTCGTCAAAAACCTTGCTCATCGCTTCTGCCATGCCGCTGAGAAGCAACAGCAATATAAGGAAAAACCCGTTTTTCTTGCCGCTTTTCTCCGGAGAAACATTTATCATTATAATAGCGGCAATTGCAAGCACAAGCCCTATCGCCTGTATAAGCCCAAGCCCTTCATCGAAAAATGCAATAGAAATCACAAGCGGTACAATCAGCCCAAGCTTCATAAACACCGAGGAGAGTACCACACCGTTTTTCTGAACATTGAACTGAAAAATAACAAACGAAGCAAGGTAAAGTACACCGTTTATCATGCCAAGTGAAAGCGTTGGCGCAAGATCTGAGCCACTTGGAAGCAGAGGCTGACCTAAATTATAGAAAAGCGCAAGCAAAAAGCAGGTCATATAGTTTGCCGCAAGCATACCGATATTGTTTTTCACCTTTGCCGAACCGATACGCATAACTATTGACACAAGCGAACTTGACATTATCGCAAGAATTAAAAAAAGCATTATTCTCTCCAAAACAAGATTTTTAATAAGTATAACATATTGCGACTATAAATTCAATCAAAAAAGACTTGCACGTGGCAAGTCTTTTTCTATTATTTTCTGTCAATATATTCGCATGCGCTGAGCGCCGCAACTGCACCGTCACTGACGGCTGTTGCAATCTGACGAACGGTCTTTACGCGGCAATCGCCTGCGGTAAAGATGCCCTCGGTTCGAGTGCTCATATCATTTTCGGCAGAGATATAACCGCGGTCAAGCGTTACTATCTCTGAAAAAGCTTCATTCTCAGGTGCAAGTCCTATCGCAACAAAAACACCGTCGGTTATAAGTGTTTCCTCTTCACCATTTTCGTTGTTGATAACCATGCCACAGAGAGTGTCTTCACCGACAAATTCCTTTACAGTACAACCAAAGCGTACTGTTACATTGGCTTTTGAAGTGAGCAAATCAGCAAGTCTCTTTTCGCCTGTGAAGGTTTCAAGATTCTGCACAACGGTAACGCTTTTTGAAGTTTCGGCAAGCAAGAGTGCCTCCTGCAAAGCGGAATTTCCGCCGCCGACTACGATAACGTTTTTACCCTCGTAGAACGCGCCGTCGCAAACAGCACAGAAAGAAATACCGTCACCGACAAACTTGGTTTCACCAGGCACTCCGAGCAAACGGTGCTTTGCACCTGTTGCTAAAATCACTGCCTCGCACTCATAATGAGTTGCATCAGTAATTACGGTCTTTGTGCCAATGGGATTGAGATTGATGTACTTTACTTCTTCAACGGCGACATCTGCCCCCTGTTCAAGCACCTGGTCAACCATCTTATCGGCAAGCTCGCTGCCGCTTATTGAATTATAACCGGGATAATTCTCAATCTTGGGTGAAAATGTCATCTGACCGCCAAAGCCGTTCTTTTCTATCACAAGCACGCGCTTACCTGCGCGGAGCGCGTACAGTGCGGCGGTGAGCCCCGCAGGACCACCGCCGACAACTATAATGTCATGCATTGACTTTTGCTCCTCTTTGAGCGATAAACTCGCGTACGCCGACAACGTTCATATACTTCTGAACTCTGTCACCGTTTGCCACGATAAGTGCAGGAACCTGCTTAAGACCAAGCTCGGTTGCCATTTCCTTGTTCTCCTCAACATAGAGTTTTTCAAACTCAATGCCTGCATCCTCAAGAAGCTTTGCAGCAATCTTGCAGTTAGGACAAGTCTTTGTTGTGAAGAGAATAATGCGGGAGTTTGCAGATACTTCTACATTCTCGTCAGCTTCACAAGCACACTCCTCTGCAGGACCTGCATGCTTAAGTACGCTGGTTTCGATATTGTAGGTCTTTCTTTCCTTGAACTCCTGGCTCTTACCGTCGTTCCAGTTCTGAACAGGACGATAGTAGCCGGTGATACGGCTGTAAACCTCAGCCTTTTCACCGCAGTGAGGACAAGTGTAATGCTCGCCTGCGAGATAACCGTGCTCACGGCAAATGGAGTAAGTAGGAGAAAGTGTATAATAAGGAAGCTTATAGTTTTCTGCTACCTTGCGAACGATGGATGCTGCTGCCTTCCAGTCAGGGAGACGCTCACCGAGGAATGCATGGAATACGGTTCCGGAGGTGTAGAGAGTCTGGAGCTCATCCTGAATATCGAGTGCAGAGAATACATCATCAGTATAGCTAACAGGAAGGTGGGATGAGTTAGTGTAGTAAGGTGAACCGTCCTCACCGCCGCCGGCAGTAATGATGTTGGGATAACGGCGAAGGTCATGCTTAGCAAAACGGTAAGCGGTGGACTCTGCGGGAGTAGCCTCAAGGTTGTAGAGGTCGCCGTACTCTTCCTGATAGTCAGAAAGACGCTCACGCATATGATTGAGCACATCCTTTGTGAACTTCTGCGCGCCCTTCTTTGTGAGGTCCTCACGGAGCCAACGCGCGTTCATGCAAGCCTCGTTCATACCAACAAGACCAATGGTGGAGAAGTGATTCTCAAATGTGCCGAGGTAACGTTTGGTATAAGGATAAAGTCCCTCATCCATAAGCTTTGTAATAATCTTACGCTTGATGGAAAGTGAACGTGCAGAAATATCCATCATGTGGTCAAGACGCTTGTAGAAGTCCTCTTCATTCTCGGAAAGGTATGCAAGACGAGGCATGTTAATGGTAACAACACCTACAGAACCGGTGGACTCGCCACTGCCGAAGAAGCCGCCGGACTTCTTGCGAAGCTCACGAAGGTCAAGACGAAGTCTGCAGCACATAGAACGAACATCAGAAGGCTCCATATCGCTGTTGATGTAGTTGGAGAAATAAGGAGTACCGTACTTGCTGGTCATCTCAAAGAGAAGCTTGTTATTCTCGTTATCAGACCAGTCAAATTCGCTGGTGATAGAATAGGTGGGAATAGGATACTGGAATCCACGGCCGTGAGCATCGCCTTCGATCATGATCTCGAGGAATGCCTTGTTGACCATATCCATTTCTTTCTTACAATCGCCGTAAGTAAAGTCCATATCCTTGCCGCCAACGATAGCAGGCATATTCTCCATATCCTTCGGAACTGTCCAGTCAAGGGTGATGTTGGAGAAAGGAGCCTGTGTACCCCAACGTGAAGGGGTGTTTACGCCATAAATGAAGGCTTCAAGTGCCTTCTTTGTCTGCTCATATGTAAGGTTATCAGCCTTTACAAAAGGAGCAAGATAGGTGTCAAATGAAGAGAATGCCTGCGCACCTGCCCACTCGTTCTGCATGATACCGAGGAAGTTTACCATCTGGTTGCAGAGTACGGAAAGGTGCTTTGCAGGAGCAGAAGTCATCTTACCGGGGATACCGCCAAGACCTTCTTTGATAAGCTGCTTGAGTGACCAACCTGCACAGTAACCTGTGAGCATAGAGAGGTCATGGATGTGGATATCAGCGCTTCTGTGAGCCTGAGAGATCTCATTGTCATAAACCTCAGAGAGCCAGTAGTTCGCGGTGATAGCGCCGGAGTTTGAAAGAATGAGACCACCTACAGAATATGTAACGGTGGAGTTCTCTTTAACTCTCCAGTCAGTAACCTTAACATAAGAGTCAACAATCTCCTTGTAGTCAAGGATAGTGGACTTAAGGCTACGAAGCTTTTCACGCTGACGGCGATAAAGGATGTATGCCTTAGCAACATCTGCATATCCGCCCTGAACAAGCACTTCTTCTACGCTGTCCTGGATATCCTCAACCGCGATAAGATCGTCCTTAATCTTAGCTTCAAAGTTTGCAGTTACCTTAAGTGCGAGAAAATCGATAATGTTTGGATGATAGTTAACTTCGCATGCCTCAAAAGCCATTTCAATAGCTTTTGTAATCTTAGCTATGTCAAAATCAACAATTTTGTTGTCACGTTTTCTTACATGATACATAAAAGCCGTCCTCCATATAGTGTTGTATGATAAATTTGTTTTTCGTCAGTAATCATACAATACCATATATAGGACGACTTGTCAATAGGAAAACACAATATTTTGCAATTGAATTTTTATTCAAACACAATATGTTGTGGTCAGCCGCGTATTTGCGTGTTGGGAATAAATGGCTTTACAGCCTCCAAAAGTGCCTCATAATGTGCCTTTTCACAGGTAAAATCGCAGGCATTTTCACTGCCGGCAACAATGTCTCCAGAGTCCTTGAAAGGCTGTAAATAGTAGGCCTTCGCGCCTTTCAGCCACTCACCGATAGAACGCATATCATCCACCGTGTGTAAGTTACCGCACACAGTGGTGCGAAACTCATAGTCTATACCGCTACTCATCAGTATATTGACCGATTTCTCTATCTTGGGCACAATATCTTGTGGTATACCGGCGGTAATTGCATATTTATCAAGAGAATTCTTAATATCCATAGCAACATAGTCAATAATTCCCTCTTTGATAAGATCTTCGAGCTTTTCCGGGAACGAGCCGTTTGTATCAAGCTTTATCTGATAACCTATATCGCGAACGCGGCGTATAAAATCTCCTATATCCTTCTGCAGTAGCGGTTCGCCACCTGTGATACATACACCGTCAAGCAGCTTCTTGCGCTTTTCAAGATAGTCGAGTATCTCACTTTCTGGAATCATCGATTCGCTTGGACGCACTACAAGCCCTGCGTTATGGCAAAAAGGACAGCGAAAATTGCATCCGTGAGTAAAAATAGTTGCGGCAGTTCTGCCGGGATAATCTAATAATGTAAGTTTCTGATAGGCTTCAATATGCATGTGAAACTCCTTTTCCTTCATATATATTTATAATAGCATGAACAGGACGGTTTAGCAAGTCGTATTTTTGCATGATTTGCAAGAAAAAATTGCAAAAATTGCAGAAAAAGGGTTGAAATCATAAAAAAACCCTGTTATAATGAAATTATCATTTTTGAAAAATTGCACTTAGGAGATAAATCTATGCTTAAGAATGAGTATTTAAAGAAAGTTTACGCTGACGTTGAGAAGCGTAACGCAGGCGAACCTGAGTTCCTTCAGGCAGTAACTGAAGTGTTTGAGTCCCTCGAGCCTGTTATTGATGCCGACCCTCGCTTTGAAAAGCACGGCATCATGGAAAGAATTGTCGAACCAGAAAGAATGATCTCTTTCCGCGTTTCGTGGGTAGATGACAACGGCAATGTCCAGGTAAACCGCGGTTTCAGAGTTCAGTTCAACTCTGCAATCGGTCCTTACAAGGGCGGCCTCCGTTTCCATCCCTCTGTTAACGCTTCCATTATGAAATTCCTCGGTTTTGAGCAGACGTTCAAAAACAGCCTTACAAGCCTTCCTATGGGCGGCGGTAAGGGCGGCTCCGACTTCGACCCTAGAGGTAGAAGCGACGGAGAAATCATGCGTTTCTGCCAAAGCTTTATGACCGAGCTTGCTAAACACATCGGTGCTGATACCGACGTCCCCGCAGGAGACATCGGTGTAGGCGCAAGAGAGGTAGGCTACCTCTTCGGTCAGTACAAGAGACTCCGCAACGAGTTTGTTGGTGTTCTCACCGGCAAGGGTATTACATATGGCGGTTCTCTCATCCGTCCTGAGGCTACAGGCTTTGGTGCGGTTTACTACACTGTAAATATGCTTGAATCCTTCGGCGAAACTGTTAAGGGCAAGACCTTTGCTGTATCCGGTTTCGGTAACGTTGCATGGGGTACTGTTAAGAAGGTTCATGAGCTCGGCGGTAAGGTTGTTACCATTTCCGGTCCCGACGGCTATGTATACGATAAGGACGGTATTTGCACCGAAGAGAAGATCAACTTCATGCTTGAAATGCGTGCTTCCGGCCGTGACAAGGTGCAGGACTATGCTGACAAGTTCGGCGTTCCCTTCTTTGCAGGTAAGCGTCCTTGGGGTGAAAAGGTTGACATTGCAATGCCTTGCGCAACTCAGAACGAGGTCGGCATCGAGGATGCAAAGAACCTCGTTGCAAACGGCATTAAGTACTATGTTGAAGTTGCAAACATGCCTACAACTGCTGAGGCTGTTGAGTACCTCAAGGCAAACGGCGTAGTCATCGCGCCCTCCAAGGCAGTTAACGCAGGTGGCGTTGCTGTTTCCGGTCTCGAAATGAGCCAGAACTCCATGCGTTACTCTTGGACTGCTGAAGAGGTTGATGCAAAGCTTAAGCAGATCATGGCTAACATCTATAAGAACTCCTACGACGCAGCTGAAAAGTACGGCATGAAGGGTGACCTCATTGCCGGTGCTAACATTGCAGGCTTCCTTAAGGTTGCTGAAGCAATGATCGCTCAGGGCGTTGCGTACTAAGAACAATTAAAAAATCCCACCCTTTCGGGTGGGATTTTTTTGACCATTTATCGTTCTTCTCTGAAATACGAAAGACCAAGGCTCTGAGGAGGCTGGCTTTCGCGTTTTTCACGAATACTTGTAATAACAAGTACCACGATGGTTACAACATAAGGAAGCATCTTGAAAAGCTCCTGCTCTGCGACGCTGATATTTACAAAGGTGTAAAGAATATACAAGCCGCCGAAGAGATACGAGCCCAATACGCCGACATTAGGACGCCATACCGCAAATATTACAAGCGCGATAGCAAGCCATCCTCGGTCACCGAAGCCGTCGTTTGCCCAGATACCCATGTAGTCAACCACATAGTAAAGACCGCCAAGTCCGGCAATCATGCTGCCGATACAGGTAGCAAGATACTTATAACGGTTTACGTTGATACCCGCTGCATCTGCAGTTGCCGGATTCTCACCAACTGCACGAAGATGGAGTCCGATACGGGTGCGCTTGAGCACAAAAGCTGCTACTAACGAAACGATTACAGCAAGATATACAAGAAAACCATATGAAAGAAAGATATCGCCAAACACGCCAAGGCTATCAGCAAAAGGCAATGTAGTCTTGAACAATATCTTTGTTTGCGGGAAAGAAAGCGAAGTTTCGCCGGTGCTTGAAAGTTTTGCAAGTGTTCCGCCGAAGAAATTACCGATACCAATACCGAAAGTGGTAAGTGCAAGACCGGTTACATTCTGATTTGCACGAAGTGTGACTGTGAGGAAACAATAGATAAGTCCCATAAGAAGCGAGCCGATAAGAGCCGCAAAAAACGGAATAATAATGGCGAGCGCAGGATTTATCTTATCTGCCGAATGTTCATAGAGGAACGCACCTGCCGCGCCGCTAATACCGCCGACATACATGATACCGGGGATACCGAGGTTAAGATGTCCCGATTTCTCGGTGATAATCTCACCTGTTGCACCGTAAAGCAGAGGTGTTCCCTGCATGATAGCACGAGGTAAAAATGCAAGAATTGAAGATATAATTGCACCCATTATGCCTTACCCCCCTTATCTGCTTTTTTATCGGAGCTACGGAACTTTATCGCATAGTTGATAAAGAACTCACTGCCAATGATGAAGAATATGATGATACCGGCGATAATGTCCGAAAAAGCATGGTTAAGTCCGAGATCGGTCGCAACCTGTCCGGCACCGTTTTCCATAAACACGATAATAAACGATGTGAGAATCATTGTGATAGGATTGAACTTTGCAAGCCATGATACCATGATAGCGGTAAAGCCTCTGCCACCGATAGTATCACTCGCAATAGAGTGGTCTGAACCTGCAACAAGCAAAAATCCTGCAACGCCGCAAAGCGCGCCGGAAATCAGCATTGTGCGGATAATAACCTTTTTAACATTGATACCGATGTAGCGCGCGGTATTTTCACTCTCGCCTACTACCGCTATCTCATATCCCTGCTTGGAATACTTGAGGTAAATATAAACAAGCACGGTCAAAGCAAGCACGATAATTACGCTTAAAAAATACTTCTGTCCAAAAATGTTGGGGAGCCAACCGACGTTGTTACCAAGATTGATAACACCAATCTTACCCGACCCCTTAGGGACTGCCCAAATCTGAGAGAAATACGAAACTATCTGCATTGCGATATAGTTCATCATAAGCGTGAACAACGTTTCATTTGTACCCCAGTGCGCTTTAAAAAACGCAGGGATAACGCCCCAGATAGCACCGATAACGATACTGAGAACAAGCATTACAGGAATCATAAGTGCATCGGGAATGGTTCCTGTCAGCTTAAGCATACAAGCCGCCGCAACAAAACCACCCATGAGAGCCTGTCCTTCAGCGCCGATATTCCAGAATCGCATCTTGAATGCAGGGGTAACTGCAAGCGATACGCAAAGAAGCATGGCAAGAGAATGAAGAAGATTTCTCACACGGTGGAAAGATCCGAATGCACCGTCTATCATCGTAACATAAATGTCGATAGGGTTTTCACCTGTAATAATAAATGAAATAACGCCGCTGACCACAAGCGCAAGCAGAACTGCAACGATTCTGACTAACCAGGATTGCCACCAGGCAATACCGCCACGCTTTACAATGTGGAAAAGGGGTTCGCGTGCTTTTTCATGTGTTGTCATGCGTTTTCCCCTCCCTCACGTGAACTCTTGGTCATAAGCAGACCGATTTCTTCTTTAGTGGTATTCCTTGCATCTACCAAGCCTGTAACATGGCCGGCACCAATAACAAGAATTCTGTCGCAAAGCTCGATAAGAACGTCAAGGTCCTCGCCGACAAATATTACGGCTACGCCGTTCTTCTTTTGCTCATTTAAAAGATTATATATCATGTAAGAGGAGTTGATATCGAGTCCTCTTACGGGGTATGCTGCCATTAAAACAGTAGGTGCGGATGCGATCTCACATCCTACAAGCACCTTCTGTACATTACCGCCGGAAAGACGGCGGACAGGTGTATTTGCGCCCGGTGTTACCACCTCAAGGCGTTTGATAATGTCCTCAGCAAGGTCTTTTGGTGCCTTACGCTGAACAAACATCGAATGTCCCTTGCGGTAGCTGCGGAGCATCATATTGTCAACGATGTCCATGTTACCGACAAGGCCCATGCCAAGACGGTCCTCGGGTACAAAAGAAAGTCTCACGCCAAGGTCACGAATCTGAATAGGAGTTTTGTCACGAAGATCTTCAACCTTGCCGGTTTCAGGGTCGTGATAGAAAATGTCTCCCTCATTTACCTTCTGAAGTCCTGCGATAGCCTCAAGCAATTCGCGCTGTCCGCTACCTGCGATACCTGCGATACCGAGAATCTCGCCCGAATACGCAGTGAAAGAAACATCGTCAAGCATTTTTACACCGTCACGGTTAAGACAGGTAACATCCTTGACAACAAGTCTTTCCTCAGTGTTGACAGGATCGCTTCTGTCAATATTAAGTTCTACTTTTTTGCCTACCATCATTTCAGTAAGCGCATTTTCCGTTGTCTCTGCTGTATTTACTGTACCGACATATTTACCCTTACAGAGTACAGAAACTCTGTCGGAAAGCGAAAGCACCTCATGGAGCTTATGTGTGATAATAACTATAGCTTTGCCGCTCTCACGCATTCTGCGAAGAACTGCAAACAATTTCTGAGTTTCCTGCGGAGTAAGAACCGCAGTAGGTTCATCAAGAATGAGAATATCCGCGCCGCGATAAAGCACCTTTATTATCTCAACGGTCTGCTTTTCCGAAACCGACATCTCATAGATTTTTTTATCCGGATCAATATCAAAACCGTACTGGTCGCATATTTCTCTTACGCGCTTTGCAGCCTTTTTGATATTGTATTTACCATCATCTTTAAGACCCAAGATGATATTCTCGGTAG
Organism: Clostridia bacterium; assembly: GCA_017399305.1. Taxonomy (GTDB): domain Bacteria; phylum Bacillota; class Clostridia; order Oscillospirales; family CAG-272; genus UMGS902. Next base: position 31,646 of record JAFQDK010000021.1, on the reverse strand, counting down.
CGGTGAAAACATCAACCAACTTAAAATGCTGATGTATCATGCCAATGCCGTATTGGAAGGCATCCTTAGGCGAGCGTATAACTACTTCTTCGCCATCAATAAAGATCTGACCGTGATCGGGAAAATATATGCCGGCGATCATGTTCATCAGCGTGGTTTTACCACTGCCGTTTTCGCCGAGTATTGATAATATCTCTCCGCGGGAAACCGTAAGGCTGACATTGTCGTTTGCGACAACGCTGCCAAAGGTTTTTGTTATACCCCTGAGTTCAATAGCAACGCTCAAAGTAATACCTCCGAAATTATGTTAAATAACAAGTGTAGGCGAGGCAAAAAGCCTCGCCTTTGTTACTTGTGTTAAATTAGAATGCGCTGTTGAGAAGCTCGATGCCGTCGATCTGGAGATCGAAGTAAGGAGCACTGCGGTGCTTGGACTCATAGAATACGCCATCCTCGATAACCTCAGTATCCTTCTCGTAGTTTGCATCGGTGTTAACGTCTGCCATATACGAAGCGAGAGTCTCGCCGCCTACGGTGAAGGTAGCAGCATCAAATACATTAACAGTACCGTTCTTAAGGCCCTCAGTTACCTCAGCGATCTTTTCAACAGTACCTGCAGCTGCAGCCTGAGTATTTACATCGGTGAGAACTACAGAACCGGTCTCGATAGTACCTGTCCAGTCCTTAGCAACCTTCTCGCCTGCTACGAGAGTGTTTACAACATACTCATAGTAAGGAGCCCAGTTGATTCTGGAAGATACGATGAAAGTGTTGGGGCAAGATGCAACGGTGGAACCGTTGTAAGAAACGTTAGGAACGCCTGCCTCTTCACATGCGGAAGGAGCACCCATGGAGTCTGCGTGCTGGCTGATAAGTACACAGTTCTCGCTGATGAGCTTGGTTGCAGCTTCTTTCTCTGCAGCCTCATCATACCAAGAGCCGGTGAACTGAACCTTCATGGTTACAGTGGGGCAAACAGACTTTGCGCCAAGATAGAAAGAGGTGTAACCGGAAAGAACTTCTGCGTAGGTGTATGCACCAACATAACCCATAAGAGCCTGCTCAGCAGTAATCTTGCCAGCCTCGATCATTTCGTTGAGCTTCATACCTGCAGCAACGCCTGCAAGGAAACGACCTTCGTAGATAGAAGCGAATGCGTTTGCAAAGTTGTCAAGGTTCTCGGTGTGAGCCATTGTACCTGTTGCATGGCAGAACTGAACGGAAGGATATTCCTTAGCTGCCTGAAGAATGTAGGACTCGTGACCGAAAGAGTTTGCGAAGATGATGTTACAGCCGTCTTCTGCAAGGTCAACTGCTGCTTCGTAGCACTCGTTTCCCTCGGGAATGTTGGTCTTGATAACATACTGTTCTTCTTTAAGGCCAAGGTTTGCAACTGCTTCCTTAAAGCCTTCAAGGAAGTTCTTGTCGTAAGTAGAGTTCTCGTCATGGAGACAGATAAGACCAAACTTAACATCTTCGATGCTTGCGATGCCGCTCTTAGCGTCATCCTTGGTCTCGCCGCATGCAACGAGAGCGAACATCATTACTGCAACAAGAACAAGTGCGAGTAACTTTTTCATTTTGTGTTTCCTCCAAATACCATTTTTTAAATTTTTTAGAGGGAATCCTCCCTCAATATAATGGTTCATTTTATTCTACCAAATTTTGATCGTGTATTACAAGTACCAATTTCGACGAAAATCACGCCTCTTTTTTTCGCGTTTTCAACAATTCATCCAAAGCGACAGGTTGCACTCTTTTTCTTCCTATATTATTGTAAATCAACTTGTTTTATGGTATAATATATTTATTACTGTTTTATAATGGGTAAACAATGAAAAATATACTTTTAAAATCATTAATGATACTGCTTGTAACCGTCGTAATGATACTTTTGCTTGCATACAGCGTGGTGGGCGTAATAATGCTCGGCCCTTCGAAAGAAGCGAGCCGCCTGCTTGTAACTACACTGATGGAAACAAGTGCCGCAAAATTTGTTCCGCGGCTATACATGAGCGAGAAAAAAATCGAAAGCATAATAAGCCGCTCAGAAGAAGCAATCGACCTTGAAGTTGACTCTGCACTCATTGACCTTCCAAGCGATGACTCTGAAATCAATAACGGAATCGAGATAATTGACATCAAAGGTGGAACATACAACGGAAAGATGATGGTTATCGCAGATCCTACAAGAGTTTTTGTAGGTGTTCCCGAACACGGCTTTGGCGAAGACAAAAGCGGCATGACCGTACACGAAATGATAAATCATTACGGTGCTGTCGGTGGCACCAATGCCGGAGGATTTTACGATCCTAACGGCAACGGCACAGGCGGAATTCCTGCCGGCATTGTCATTTATGACGGCAAAATGCTGTGGGGGCTTAAGGACAGCTACTACTCGATTGCAGGCATCGACAAAGACGGGCTTTTGCATGTCGGTAAAATGACAGGTGCTTCTGCTATAGAAAAGGAAATCATGTATGCCGCGTCATACGGACCTGCGCTCATCGTAAACGGCAAACCCCAGAATGAATATGCCGACCTTGGCGGCGGTCTTAATCCGAGGACTGCAATCGGACAAAGAGCCGACGGTGCGATACTTCTGCTTGTAATAAACGGTAGAAGCGTTGATTCGCTCGGCGCTACATACGACGATCTTGTAGAAGTATTTCTCGAATACGGAGCGGTGAACGCCACCAATCTTGACGGCGGTTCATCATCTCTTATGATTTACAACGGAAAAAACATCACAAGCAGCGCATACGTTTACGGCGAACGTGTTGTTGCAACATCCATACTTGTTAAATAATATTTTAAAGGTGAATATGAGACCTCGATTTCTGACATTCTGGCATAAACTTGCCATATACTGCGGTGTCTGGCTCGCTGTGATTGCTATTGCATGTGCCACAATGTGGAGCATGATGCTTCAGCACAAAGCAGCTCAGCCCGAAACGACCGTCGATGAGTTTTTAAGTTCTTCCAGACAATATCTGTTTTATCAAACGTTGATGCAAACATATCCCAACCTCGGCAATGAGCACGAGTCGGCATATGAAGTTGCAGACGACCTTTCGAGAGAATACTGGGAAGACCTGACATACTCAAAACTCATCCGCGAATACACATATGAAAATCCCGTGTTTCTTGTAAAATGCGGCGATATCAACCTTATAAAGCTTACTCTTGAACAAGATGCAAAAACCGGATTTTTAGGGCTTCGGGGATACAGCATAAAAAAATCAGAGCTTGCAAGTGAAACGCTTATCTCTCCACGTGATTACACAATAATATGCCCCGTCAACTCTGAAATATATATCAACAATAAACCGTATGAGGCGAATGGTGCTCTCTACTCCGATGAGTTTTCTTTCGGAAACAAAGAGTTTATGATATTGTCGCTTGAAAACTTTTTCATGAGACCCGACATCCGTGTAATATATAATCACCATGAATTAAGCGCTGCACAGGATGCCGAAAACTTTCTTTTCGACCATTCAAACCCTTTACTGAAAACGGTAAAAATAACCGCCCCTAAAGATGCTGTAGTTTCTTTAAACGGCTCTGTTTTAACAGATGCCTTCATTTCAGGGTACGCGGCATCTGAAATAGATGACTTTGGACAAACGGTTGACCTTGTTGAATACGGGGTTCCTACTGCAAAAGGCAACATAAATGTTACCGCGACGTTGAACAATTCATCACTTCAAGTATACAGCCTGGCGAGCGGATACGAAGTTGCAATACCAACCTTTGACTGTACAGTGACCGTACCTCACGGTGCTTCTCTCTACGCCAACGGAGAAAAGGCCGACAGCGGTTTTATCTATAGCGACAATGCACCTTGGACAAGCGACTTTATTTCACTTTCTGAGTTTCCTACAGCTATCGAATACCGTTTTGAAGCTCTTTATACAATGCCGGAATTTACTGCAGAGTTTAACGGCGAATCTCTCGGTGCAATAAAAAGCGGCACTGTTATTTCGTTTATTCCTGCATCAAACGAAGAACTAAAATCAGAGCACGCCACTACCGCTGAAAACTTTATAAAGCAGTATCTGCATTACACAACGCAGGGCGAAGAAAACACACGCGAGAACCTCGATAGGCTACTCACACTTGTAGTTCCTGGCAGCGTGCTGTATAAAAACCTTGAGGAATCATACCGCGGATACACATACATTGACGCACAACAGCTTGAGATCGAATACATAAAAGCTGACAACTTCATTCCTCTTGGTGAAAACGCTTTCACCTGTGAAATTTCATACAAGATAGCACTTAAAAATTTTGTCGGTTCGGCAACGGAGGAAAACAGTTTCCGACTTGCGTTTGCAAAAATCAATGGCACATTCGCCGCAGTAAATATGACCGATATCGATTAAAAAATCCCGCATTTAGCGGGATTTTTATTTATCTTAAAATACAAGCTTTGCTTCAATATAAGCCTTAAGATCCTCGATCTTGATTCTTTCCTGCTCCATTGTATCACGGTCACGAACGGTAACACATCCGTCTTCCTCAGACTCAAAGTCATAAGTGATGCAGAAAGGAGTACCAATCTCGTCCTGACGGCGATAACGCTTACCGATAGAGCCGGTCTCGTCAAAGTCAACCATGAAGTGCTTAGCAAGTTCTGCGCGAACCTCCTCAGCCTTTTCAGAAAGCTTCTTGGAAAGAGGCAGAATTGCAGCCTTGAAAGGTGCAAGTGCGGGATGGAGATGCATAACAACACGAGTGTCGTTTTCGCCCACAGTCTCCTCGTCATAAGCCTCAACAAGGAATGCAAGAGCCACACGGTCTGCACCGAGAGAAGGCTCAACAACATAAGGAATATACTTCTCGTTGGTCTCGGGATCAAAGAACTCCATAGACTCACCGCTGTGATTTGCATGCTGAGTGAGGTCATAGTCGGTTCTGTCGGCAATGCCCCAAAGCTCGCCCCAGCCAAACGGGAAGAGATACTCAAAGTCGGTGGTTGCCTTAGAGTAGAAGGAAAGTTCTTCCTGATCGTGGTCACGGAGCTTGAGATTCTCTTTCTTCATGCCAAGGTCGTAAAGGAACTGTGCACAGTAATCTTTCCAGAATGCAAACCACTCAAGGTCAGTGTCGGGCTTGCAGAAGAACTCAAGCTCCATCTGCTCAAACTCTCTGGTTCTGAAAGTGAAGTTACCGGGAGTGATCTCATTACGGAAAGACTTACCAATCTGACATACGCCGAAAGGCATCTTCTTTCTGGTGGTACGTGCAATGTTTTTGAAGTTTACAAAGATACCCTGCGCGGTCTCAGGACGGAGATAAAGCTCACTCTTGGAGTCCTCGGTAACGCCCTGGTATGTCTTGAACATAAGATTGAACTTGCGGATATCGGTAAAGTCCTTTGCGCCGCAGTCAGGGCACTCAATGCCCTTCTCTGCGATGTACTCTGCCATCTGCTCATTTGTCCAGCCTGCAGGATTCTCACTAAGACCGTTTGCCGCAACATAGTCCTCAATGAGTTTATCTGCACGGTGGCGTGACTTACATGCGCGGCAATCCATAAGCGGGTCAGAGAATCCGCCAACGTGACCGGATGCTACCCATGCTTCGGGATTCATGATAATAGCGCTATCAAGACCTACGTTGTACTTGCACTCCTGAACGAAGCGCTTCCACCAAGCCTTTTTAACATTGTTCTTAAATTCAACACCAAGCGGACCGTAGTCCCAGGAGTTTGCAAGGCCGCCGTAAATCTCGGAGCCCGGGAAAATAAAGCCGCGGTTTTTACACAGTGCGACTACTTTGTCCATTGTCTTTTCGGAATTGTTCATTTTTTAGTCCCTCTATATTGTTTAATTATTATTTATACTGTGACATCTTATTGATAGCAAGGTTAATATAAGGATTGAAATACTGCTTTTCATCCCTCGTGAAATAGCTGCCCGGATACTCAAGCGAAGCTATCTTGAACTTGCTGTATGCAAATATCATCTCAAGGTTGTTTGCAAGATCCTCTGCTGTGACATTTGTATATACATATTTCTTAAGATCGGTTAAAACGTCTGCCGCCTTGTTGACATTGGCAACATTGGTCATCTTAAGGGCAAGTGCCTGCAAGAAGCCGAGCGCTGTCTTCTCTCTTGAAAGATTGCCGTCTTCATAAGAATTAAATGCAAGCAATTGTGCCGCTTTATTTCCGTCTATCTCCTGCGAACCTTTTCTGAGATTTATCTTGAGTCCTGTATTTTCATCTTCATACTGCATATTACACGGCACGTCATATGTTACGCCACCCATAATATTTACTGCACCGACAAGCCACTCAACACTGACAAGCGCGAAATAGTCAACAGGCACGCCGGTTATACCGGACATCTTGTTTACGAAATATTCAAGGCCCTTATCATAATAAAGCTCTGCAATCGTGGTATTTACTCCACCGATATTAAGCAAGGTGTTAGACGGAATAGGCAGGTATGCTATCGTCTGCTCTTCCTTATTTACGCATACCATAACTACCGCATCGGCATTAACCGAACGGTAAGGATACGCAGGAAGCGTTCCGTTATATCCGATAAGTTCTTTTGTGGCATGCAAAGTAGGATACTGTGAAGAAAGATTCGGATGATAGTCATTATAAAGGCTCGGACGGTAGTCAGTACCTATCAGCAAAATCGTAAACGACTCTCCTTTAAGTCCTAAGATTGGGTTTTCTTCCTCTACTGGCTCAGTTGTAACCTCTTCGGATACCTCGCTGGTGGTTTCATCCGGTCTGTTACCAGACAAAAGATTTCTTATACTGCCATTTAAGAAGCCCGTAACAAAGTATGCACATATACCAAAAACGAGCAATGCTATCAAAAATGTTATAAAGAAATTACGTAATGAATTCACTCTCGTTCCTCCATTTTTATATACTAATAATTTATTATATAATACTTTGTAAAAATTTTCAATACAAAAAGTAAATTTTCATTACCTTGACTATATCAGATAAAAATGATAGAATATTATTCATGAAAGTTGGTGAGCAAATGTTAAAAAAGAACGATGTTTTCACTGTATCCGTCGATGACATGAATTTTCTCGGTTTCGGTGTTGCAAAGATAGACGGCATCGCCGTTTTTATAAGCGGAGCTGTCGCAGGTGACACGGCGCAAATCAAAATAATCAAGGTCGCAAAAACATACGCCGTTGCAAGAACCGAAAGAATAATATCTGCTTCTCCACATCGTGTTGAAGACTCCTGCCCTGTATCGGCTTCGTGCGGAGGATGCGCATTCCGCTCGGTATCGTACGATTTTGAAAAGTCACTGAAAGAAAACTCTGTAAAAATGAGTTTTGTTAAACAAGGCATGCGCGATGTCTGCGTCATGCCCCTGACATTTGCAAAAACCGCTCACTACCGCAACAAAGGGCAATACCCTGTCAGAAAAGATGCTTTGGGAAATACCGTTATAGGCTTTTTTGCCGCCAAGAGCCATCGCGTGCTTAACTGCGCAAACTGTGAATTGCAAAACGATTCATTTGCCAAAATCATTGAAGAAATTCGTTTATTTATAGACGATAACAATATAAGCGTATATGACGAGGAAAGCGGACGCGGTCTTGTACGCCATATCTATCTACGTATCGGTGAAATGACCGGAGAGATAATGCTTTGTCTTGTGCTGTGCGGCGAAAGTCTCCCCCGCGAAGACAGCTTTATCTCCATGATGACCGAAAAGTTTCCTGCGATAAAATCGCTTTATATCAACACAAATACAAAAGACACCAATGTAGTGCTTGGGGATAAATACCGTCTGCTTTACGGCAAGCCGTATATCACGGATGTCCTGTGCGGTGTAAAGCTTGAAATCACTCCACAGTCATTCTATCAGGTTAATCGCGATGCGGCGGAATTGCTGTATCAAAAAGGCGCTTCTCTCGCCGGCTTTAACGGTAATGAGCTTTTGCTTGACCTGTACTGCGGAATCGGATCTATCGGCCTTTCGATGGCAAACAAGGTGAAAAGACTCATCGGCATCGAAGTCGTCCCATCCGCTATCGAATGTGCAAAGAAAAATGCTGAGTTAAACGGTATCACCAACGCATCTTTTTACTGCGGAGATGCCGCAAATACAGAAAAAATGCTTGAGTCGGCAAAGGCAGCCGAAGGCGATTTCATACCCGATGTGGTCATACTTGATCCTCCGCGCAAAGGCTGTGCCGCGGAACTGCTCGACTTTATCGCAAGATTAAGCGTTAAAAAGATAGTGTATATTTCATGCAACAGCGAAACTCTTGCACGTGACGCAAAGATCCTCACAGAAAGCGGCTATAAAATGTCTGAGGTATACCCATTTGACTTGTTCTGCAGAACCGGACATGTTGAGTGTGTAACAATGTTTGAAAGGAACTAAAGTATTCTTTCTTAAGAAAGAACAAAAACAACTATGGCTAACGAAAATTTTCGCTGTCCTATATACAAAAAATGCGGCGGCTGTCAACTTGATGTAACATACAAACAGCAACTTTCCTACAAGCAGCGCACCGTTATAAAGCTGCTCGGCAGATACTGCCGCGTTGAGCCCATCGTAGGCATGGACGAGCCCTTGCACTATCGCTGTAAGATAAGCACTGCTCTTGGATTCTCGCGTGGACAGGTCATCAGCGGAATATGGCAATCCTCATCCGGACATATCGCTAAAACCGATTCATGTGCGCTTGAAGATGAGCGCGCTACACGCATAATGAAAACGATAAAATCACTGCTCCCATCCTTCAAGCTCCGCACATACGATGAAATAAGCGGAAGCGGTTTCCTGCGATTTGTAACCATACGTATAGGCAAAGCTACCGGAGAGATCCTCGTTTCGCTTGGCACGGGCAAAGGCGCATTCCCTGCAGTAAAAAACTTTGTTGAAGCGCTTGTAAAACGCTGCCCGGAAATAACCACAATCACGCGAAACATCAGTACCGACCGACTGAACCTTATTCTCGGCAAAGAGGAAACTGTACTTTACGGCGACGGATTTATCACTGACCGCCTTTGCGGTTATGATTTTCGCATTTCGGCACGCTCTTTCTTCCAGATAAACCCCACGCAAACCGAAAAGCTTTATCAAACGGCTGTCGACATGGCAGATCTGAGCGGCGATGAAACGGTTATCGATGCTTACTGCGGAGTTGGTACTATAGGTATAATTGCATCTCAAAATGCAAAAGAGGTGCTTTCTGTCGAGCAAAATGCCGATGCGGTAAAAAATGCAACCGAAAATGTAAAGCTCAATAAAATCGGCAATGTCAAAGTAATCTGCGGTGACGCAGGCGAGTTCATGGAGGAAATGGCAAACGCGGGCGAAAATGCCGACGTTGTGTTCACCGACCCTCCGCGCGCCGGCTGCTCAAAGCAGTTTTTGAAATCACTCGTTACCCTTTCGCCCAAGAAAATCGTTTACATTTCCTGCAACCCCGAAACGCTTGCAAGAGATTTGTATTTCCTCACCAAAAACGGATATAAAGCAATTACCGCTCGCCCTGTTGATATGTTCCCATATACAAAGCACGTTGAGTGTGTTGTGCTACTGGATAAAGAATAAACATTCCGTAAAATCTTAATCGGTCAATATGTTACCGTACCCAAAACATATAGTTTGCTCATGCTGAAAAAAGAAACACCAATTTTCGCCTCATATAACGAGAAAACGAACAATGCTCATTTTGAATTTCAGTATTTTCGATTTTCTTTATGTCACGAAGACTCTTTATTCGTCCCGTTTAGCAATGACGTTGCCTTTTTCAAAGAATACTTAAAGTATCTGGAGCCTACAGAAACGCCAAACGGCGAAAAGAGATTTGACGGATGCGGCAGAAACTACTACACAAAAGAGCAGGCAAAAACAATGTTTGAGAGAATCAAAACAGACAATCCCAAAGAATATACGGTTTTACTGAAGTGGCTTGAAAAAGCAATTCTCGATTCGGATTGCAAAGGCTTTTATATATTAGGCGTTTAACCAAGCAAATAAAGATGCTTTATGGCATTTTAATAATATATATATGGAGGTTAACAAATGAAAAAACTATGTGTTCTATTGGCGGCTATGATACTGATTTCGGTAGCAGGATGTGATGACAACTCCATTTCAGAACAAATTATAAATGAAATGGTTGAAAAAACTTACACAGCTATTGAAAACAATCAGGTTGACGTAGCATTGACTTACGGTAAGACTGCAATACAGGAAGGTCATGACGATGATGATTTTGCTGACCTTTTAGAAGGTCTTGAACTTTATCTCGATGTTAAAGAAGCTCTTGACAAAAACGACCTTAAAGCAGCAAATGATTACTATGATGAGATTGCTCAATATAATCAGAGCGCCATTTCGGATTTAATAGCCGACTTGGAACAAGAACTGAGCGACAAGACAAAAGAAGTAAATGATATCATACAATCGCTCGAATATGCAGTTGAAAACGATGAGGATGATGACGCTTTTATCACCTCTTCACAAACCAAATTGGATGGTTTTGTTTTAACCGAAGAGCAGGAATTAAAGCTTGAAGAAATCATAGAAGCACACAAAAACAAGCCTGATGAAGTGGTGGAGGAAGTTTATTACCCTTCACCTGAGGAAATAAACGGTTATGTTGACGCCTTAGAAAAAGCAGTTGAGGATTATGACCAGAGTATGGTTGCATCCATGATGGTAAAACTGACAAGATTAGAAGCATATCTGAATGAACACCAAAGAAAAAGAACTTACATATTCTGGGATGACTGGAATAATAAGCAAAAACAAATTGAGCCCGGGGTATACGTTTCTGCTGATGAAGCAATAGAAATAGCCCGCAAAGCGCTTAACCTTTCTGATGAATATAGCATAGTAGCTGTTCAATGTGGCGAGTATTACATTATAAGAGCAGAAGCAGGCTTCGGTGATTATATTAACGAGTGCGGATGTAATGTTTCAACATATGATGGAGAAGTATTTGGACAGATTGGTTAATTACATCTGTATTTATCAGTTTTAAGTAAAGTGGCATGACTTTTTGAAAGGAAGCATATATGAAGAAATCAAAGCTTAGCGGACCTGCCATATTTATGTACAGCGTAATGGCATTAACAGCGATAATTGCCGCTGTATGCTTTGTCTTATATTACAGCGGCACTCATGACAGCTCTACGGTTTTATGGGTCGGTATTGTTTCATTTATGATTCTTTATCACTTCGGACTTCGTATAATCATGGGCGATATCACAAAGCTTTTCAAGATTAACTATAATCACCCATGGTACAAGCAACGCGCTTTTGAAAAGCCGCTTTACAAGCTGCTGAAAGTGAGAAAATGGAAAGACAAAGTCCTCACTTTTGATCCTGCCTCTTTTAACTTTCAAACCAGAACGCTTGAACAGCTCGCAACTACCATGGCAAAGAGCGAACTTGACCACTGGATAAACGAAATCATATCTGTAACAAGTATTCTTTTTGCGTTTATCTGGGGATGCTTTCCGGCATTTATTATAACGGCAATCGCCGCAATGCTTTTCGACGCACAATTTATAATTGTGCAAAGATACAATCGCCCAATAGTGCTCAGACTCAACGAAAGACGCAACAGAAAGAAATCAAATGAAAATGAACAGAGTTATAACTAAAACATTTATTAAATCAGTACTCGTTGGCGCCGCATTTGCTATTGCATATTTCGTGTGGCAAGCATTTTTCATGAAATGGGATATGCTTGTTACCGCTATCAGTGCAGGAGCTCTGTTTTTGATAGTGTTTGTCCTATCGGTTGCAATGGCGATAAAGGCTTTCCATGAAAAAGAAGCCTACATCTTTGACATGGACGGAACACTGGTAGATTCTGTATATGCTCTCGACAACGGTACAAAAGGTTTTCTTGATGAAATGGGAGTAAAGTATCCCGACAATATTGTTGAGATAATAACTCCACTTGGATATGAGGGAGCAGCAAAATACATTCAATCGCTCGGCGTTGACAAAACTGTTGACGAGCTGATGCAGATGATGAAGAACGCGATGATCGGCGAATATGAAAACAACATACCTGCAAAGCCATTTGCTATTGATGTGATAAAGCGTCTGCACCGTGAGGGACACACCCTTTGTGTACTTACAGCAAGCCCACATTTTCTTCTTGACCCATGCTTCAAACGCCTTGGCATCTACGATTTGTTTGACAAGATATGGTCAACAGATGATTTCGGACTTACAAAATCCGATAAAAGAATATACCACAGTGCCGCTAAAATAATCGGCAAACCTGTAAGCGAATGTGTGTTTGTTGACGACAACATCAACAACATCCGCACAGCCAAAGAAGCCGGTATGCATACCATTGGCGTATATGACAGCACAAGCGAAAACAGTCAAACGGAAATAAAAAATACCGCAGAGCGGTATATCATTTCGTTTGATGAGTTTTAAAAACAATTCACTATGTAGGGAACGGCGTCCTCGACGTCCCGCATGAACAAAACAAAAGCCCTGAACTTAAATAAGTTCAGGGCTTTTTTTACTGTGCATCAAGGTACTCGATATATTCTTCAAGGCACATATCAAGACGGTGCATCTCACTTGCGTGATAGCGTCCTACAAAGCGATAATGCCATGGCTCAAAGCTATATCCCGTAATATCCTCTTTTCCCTCGGGGAAGCGAAGAACAAAACCAAATTTATAGCAATTCTCTATAAGCCATGTATATACTTCTTCCTCTGCAAACTTTTGTGAAGCGCTGCCGAGATTGTGCATATCACAGCAAAGACCTGTCTGATGCTCGCTTGCACCGGGCTTTGCCGAATAAGTGTCAACTATCTTTTGCGCTTCCTCACGCGAGATGTTATTCTCACTCATTTCGCGCTCAGTATATGTGTTATACAGCGATACCTGCTTCTTATATGAACGGTAACCGCTTGTGACGGAAACGTCAGTATATCCGGCCGCTTGCATCTCAATATAAAGAGCCTGCAATGCCTTTTCTGCCGTTTCAACCATTTTTTCGCTTCTGCCATCCTTACGGACATTTGTAATATCAACCAGATTTGACGGAGCATAGTTCTCATCTATCGGCTTTTCACGGTTGACAAGTATCAAAAAGGCATCCTTGTCTTCTGGGTTCATATACTGCTCAAACGCCGAAAGATCGGTAACGAACGTGTATGTCGGGGAAACCCCATTGTCGCCTGTAGAAGGCGAGATCGGATCATCGTCACCGCCGGTAAATGTCGCATCGGCATAAATAGGATTATCCTTTGTGCTGGCATTATACTCACCGCGCGTTATGGTGACGGTGTTTTTTTCAATCTCAACACCGATACCGCCCATATAGCTCTCTACAAAATCAAGCGGAACATACACCTTGCCTCCGCGCATTTCTGCAGGGCTGAGCATATCTTTATCACTGTCATTAATAATAGCGATGCGGCTGTCATCCGAAAACTTTATCTTCTGATTTGAATTTTCAGCATAGAAAACCTTGCTGTTTGATGAACCAGTAACGGTCATCCCGCAAAGCGTTGCGATATCGTCAAAGCAAATCAGAATATCACCATTTTGCGAATATGCATCGTCGCCCGAAAGTTTGTATTCCTCATCGCCTATCACGTATTTAACCGATCCACGCTTATCTGTACTGAAGAAATCCAGCGCGAAAATACCGCATATCAGTGCGGATACTCCAAAGAAAACGATAAAGAACAACGCAATCGGGTTTATTTCTCTTCTTGCATTATTTTGCATTTTTACCTCTTTTACTTAGTTTCGATTACGAAAAAGAATGGAGATGTGGGAGAATTAACAATATTGACCTTGGTGATGCAATACTCAAAACGACTGATGCCTCCGAAGTATTCCTCAAGCATCTCGCCCTCAAGCTTGCCCTCTTCATGTCCGGGATAAACTGCGACAAGCAACACAGCGTCCTTATCCATCAGACTCATCGCGCCTTTAACCGCAGCAAGCGTACTCTCACGCTTTGTAGTAACCTCATGATGTCCATGTCCCGGAAGATAACCGAGATTGAACATACCTGCTTTGAACTTTTCCTTTACATGTTCAAGCACATTGGCATGGCTGTCATGAATGAGGGTATAATTAGAAAAGCCGCATCCTTCAAGTCTGTTTCTTGTCGATTCAACCGCATCTGCCTGAATATCAAAAGCATATACTTTGCCATTTTCACCGACAGTTCTACAGAGAAACTCTGTATCATTGCCGTTGCCCATTGTAAAATCTACGGCGACATCACCCGCGCCAAGATGAGCGCGGATGAACGCCTTGTGCATATCTAATAAATCAATCATATTATTTTTCGATTTTATATGTTGTTCCCTCTTTGGTATCGACCAAAACTACGCCCTTTTCAAGCAACTCTGCGCGAATTGCATCTGCTCTTGCATAATCCTTGTTCTTCTTTGCATCGGCACGCTCTGCAATCTTTGCCTCAATCTCCTGCACAAAAGGATCGTCTGATGTGTTCTGTGCAGATTCAGCATCAAGTGCAGCCTGAGCCGCCTTAACAAGGTCAAGACCTAAAACATAGTCAAAGTCATTGATAAGCGCAATCTTTGTAGCAGGAGTAGTGTCTGCCTTAAGTACGTCATAGACAGCGGTAACGCTGAGAGATGTATTGAGGTCATTATCAAGCGCCGCACAGAAACCAGCTTTAAGCGAATCAAATGCCGCCTTGTCAATCTCGCCCTGCTCTGCCTTGAGAAGTGACGCAATGCGCGCAACTATCTTATTGTACGCCGCAACTGCATTGTCAAGGTTTTCATATGAGAATACAAGCGACTTGCGATAATGTGACTGGAGGCAGAAAAGTCTGTATACAAGTGGATTATATCCCTTGCTCTCAAGCAGAGAAACTGTGAGGAACTCGCCGCTCGACTTTGACATCTTGCCCGAATTTGTGTTCAGATGATGAACATGGAACCAATAATTACACCACTTGTGGCCGATATAAGCCTCGCTCTGTGCAATCTCGTTTGTGTGATGGGGGAAAGCATTGTCAATACCGCCGCAGTGAATGTCAAGGGTATCACCAAGATGCTTCATGCTGATACATGAGCACTCGATATGCCAACCGGGATATCCAACACCCCAAGGGCTGTCCCACTTAAGCTCCTGGTCATCGAACTTGGACTTTGTGAACCAAAGAACAAAATCGGCCTTATTGCGCTTGTTTCCGTCCTCTTCAACACCCTCGCGGACACCTACCTCAAGATCCTCCTCACGAAAATCATTGAAAACATAGTACTGCTCAAGCTTTGAAGTGTCGAAATAAATATTTCCGCCTGCCTCATATGCATAGCCTTTTTCAATGAGAACCTCAATAACCTTGATAAACTCATCAATACAGGTAGTGGCAGGGGCAACCACATCGGGAGTTTTGATATTAAGCTTTTCGCAATCAGCAAAGAAAGCGTCGGTATAGAACTTTGCAATTTCCATTACCGTCTTCTTTTCGCGACGCGCACCCTTAAGCATCTTGTCTTCGCCGGTGTCAGCATCGCTTGAAAGATGTCCTACATCGGTGATATTCATAACACGTGTTACATCATAGCCCGAATAACGGAAATACTTTTCGAGTACATCCTCCATTATATAACTGCGAAGATTTCCGATATGTGCATAGTGATATACTGTCGGACCGCAGGTATACATTTTTACCTTGCCTGGCTCATTTGTAACAAACTCATCTTTACGTCTTGTCAAAGTATTATAAAGCTGCATAATCTATCTCCGGAAAATTATTTTTCTTCTTTTTCGTTAAATTTTTTCTCAAGTTCATAAATACGGCGCTCAACACGGCAAATCTCCTGAGCAACAGGGTCAGGAATATGCACATGGTCAAGGTCATCGTTAATCTTAACGCCGTTAATACGCACCACTCTTGCAGGAACGCCGACTGCAGTTGCTTTCTCAGGCACCGCCTCAAGCACAACTGCATTTGAAGCAATCTTGGCACCATTGCCAACCTTAAAAGGTCCAAGCACTTTTGCACCGCTGCCGACCATGACATTATCGCCGAGAGTAGGGTGGCGCTTGCCGCTATCTTTTCCCGTACCGCCGAGTGTAACACCCTGATAAAGCGTACAGTTATCTCCTATCTCAGCAGTTTCGCCGATGACAACTCCGCTGCCGTGGTCAATAACAAGCCCCCTGCCTATAGTAGCACCGGGATGTATCTCAATTCCTGTAAGGAATTTTGCAAACTGGCTTATCGCACGTGCGCTGAATTTGTGTCCTTTTTTATGCAAAGCGTGTGCGGCACGGTGCGCCTGCACCGCGTGAAATCCGGAATAAAGCAACATGACCTCAAGGTCACTTGTTGCCGCAGGATCTCGGTCACGGATTGCCGCGACGTCATACTTCACGTCGCGAATAACTCGTTTTACTTTTTTCTTTATCTTGCCGAAATTTGGCAAGGTAATGTTTATATCAATATTTAACTTGTCTTTCATAGATACCTCGCAGTTTTCTAAGAAATGCAATCATAAAAGACTAATGCGGAATCTTCTTCCACGCCTTTTTATCCTTTAATATATTATATAATTCCACATAGCTTTCGTGACGTGATGCTTCAATATCACCGCTATGGAGCGCCTCTACCACGGCACAGCCATCCTCACAAAGGTGAGTACATTTCTTATACCTACATCGTCCGAGATGCTCTTCAAACTCGGGGAATGCATATGGCAGATCCTCAGCAGTCATAAAATCAAAACGCATAAAGTCAAGCATGCTGAATCCCGGTGTGTCGGCAATCATGCCGCCAAATGCCTCAAAAAGTTCAACATGGCGTGTGGTATGCTTGCCACGTGCAATCTTTTCACTGATGCCACCTGTAGCAAGCGAAAGATCCGGAAAAATCGCGTTTAACAGTGTCGACTTTCCGATACCAGATGCGCCGGCAAAGGCCGCCGTCTTATCCTTGAGATTTTCGGAGAGAAAGCTTCTGAGTTCTTCAATTCCCTCTCCGTCCTCAGCACTCAGTGTAAATACCGTAAAGCCGCTATGCCGATACATTGCAGCAAGCTTCTCTCCGATTTCACGGTCAAGATCACACTTGGTTATCACAAAAACAGGAATTATATCCGAATGAACGCAGATAGCACTCAACTTATCCAGCGTTGCCGGAATCGGAGCAGGCCTTGCCGCAGAAGCGGTGATAAACATATAGTCAAGATTTGCCATCGGCGGACGAATCAGAAGATTCTTGCGCTCGGCAATATCCTCAATGTATGCATCGCCCTCGTTTTCTATACGCAATGTAACATTGTCGCCAACCTCAGGCGATATCTGCTCATGGCGAAACACACCGCGCGCGCGGGCGGTGAAAAGCTCACCGCCGCACTTTACGGTATATTTACCGCCAACGCCTTTAATTATTTTTCCGCTTTGCTTCATTTTAATTAAAGCGTCCTGCAAGAGCATCCTGTGTTGTAGTAGCTGTTGTGGTTTCAACAGGAGCCTCGGTAACCTCAGGTTCTGCGGTAGTAACTACCGGTTCAGGCTCAACAATTACGGGAGGTGCCACAGTAATTACAACAGGGGGATCGGTAATCACTACAGGAGGTTCTGTAGTGGTCGTTGCCGTCGTTGTAGTTGCCGATGTTGTTGCCGGCGGAACTATAACCACAGGGGGCGCTGTTGTAGTTGTCGCGGATGTTGTAACTACGGGAGCTTCGGTAGTAGTTGTCGCCGACGTTGTAGTAACAATAGGCTTGACAACTATGGGTGCCTCAGATGTAGCGGGATTTGGACCGTTTGAAATAGTAAAGTTAACCTTCTTATTTGTATTGGGTACGCCTGTACCTGCGGCAGGGCTCTGCGATATTATCACACCATAGGGCACAGTATCGCTGTATACATATGTAGCCGTACCGAACTCAAAGCCGCCTGCATCAAGGATTCGGTAAGCCTCGGCTGAAGAAGCGCCGATACATGAAGGTACATAAACAACAATTGTAGTTTCGGATGTGGTCGTCTCGACAGGTGTTATCGGCAGAGGATTAACCACATCTGATGTAGTAAGACCGGGAATTATAGGTCTTGTGGGAATCTGAACGCCGTTTGGAGCCTTACCTTTGGAAATAATAAATGTAATCTTTGTTACATCCTTAGGAACTTCGGTACCTGCAACAGGAAGCTGATCGATAACGACATTTTCGGGAACCTCATCGTTATATACATAGGTAGGAGTGCCGAAACGAAGATCGCTTTCAACCAAAAGTTCATATGCTTCAACAATGGTAGCACCTGCAAAAGAAGGAACTATTGCCATCTCAACAGGGTCGCCCATGCTGACAATAATCGTAACGCGATCACCAACACTTACGCTTTCGCCTGTTCCGGGAACGGTATTAATTACACTGCCTGTAGGAATAACGCTGTTATACTCCTGAACTATCTCACCGACAATCAGACCAAGACCACGCAACTCGTTTTCAACCAAGCGGCGGTCTGCATAAGCATAGCTGTTCATAACAAGATCTTCAGTGCCCTGGCTGACATATAGAGTAAGGTCACTACCGCTTCTGGGCTGACCTGCCTCAGGCTTCTGCTTGATTATCTGGTCACGCGGATACTCCTCGCTGTACTCATACTCAACCTTGACACGGTATGTGCGGCTGAGTTCTTCATAAAACTTATTGTCAAAGGTCTTGCCGACATAATCATCAACGGCAAAATAAGTTTCGGCAGTGGCTTCTTCACTGAACAACGCTTGATAAAGAACAAAACCTGCACTTACTATCGCTACAAGGAAGAATGCAATAGCAACACCGAGAATAATAGGAACGATTGTAACCTTATTCTTTTTCTTTTCGGGAGCTTTTTTCTGTCTGAATACAATAAGCGGATTCTCTCTGATCTTCTGCAAAAGCTCGATCATCTGAGTTGCGGTCTGGAAACGCTTGTCCTTATCCTTTTCCATTGCGAAAAGAACAATCTGCTCAAGTCCCTTAGGGATGGTTTCAACAATCTCTGTAGGCGCTTTAGGCTCCTCATTGATCTGCTTGAGCGCAATGCTGACAGGATTCTCGCCATCAAACGGGAGCTTGCCTGTAAGCATCTCATACATCATTACACCAACAGAATAAAGGTCAGTACGGCGGTCAATTCCCTTTTCACCTGCCGCCTGCTCAGGGCTGATGTAATAAACTGTACCGATTGCCTTATCAGTTGCGGTAAGAGTCTTTGCATCGGGCAATTTGGCAATGCCAAAGTCGGTAACCTTGATCTGCCCGTTTTTAAGAAGCATGATATTCTGCGGCTTGATGTCGCGATGGATAATACCGCCGATATGAGCATGCTCAAGTGCGCGGAGGATCTGGATAGAATAGGAGATTGCTTCCTTTTCCGAAAGCGCGCCCTTGCGCTCCATATAAGTTTTAAGAGTGATTCCGTCGATATACTCCATGACGATATACTTGTTCTCACCCTTGACGGAAATGTCAAAAATCTTAACAATGTTTGTATGTGAAAGCATAAGTACAGCCTTGGACTCATTGATAAAACGCTGTACCGAAACCTCGTCAGATGCAAACTCATCCTTTAAAATCTTTACGGCAACTACCATCTTGCGGAACAAATCGTCTGCTTCAAAAACAACCGCCATGCCGCCTTCGCCGACGATACGCTTCAACTTGTAACGATCGTCAAGTGTACGACCTATATAGCTATTATACTGATCCATTTCTTACTCCAAAATTATATTTTTGCGATAATCGCAGTTATATTATCGCTGCCGCCGGCTTCGTTTGCCGCTGCAACAAGTGCTTTTGCCAAGTCCTCGCTGTCGCTGTGTTCTTTACACATTTTTGTAAGTGTCTCTGCATCAAGATAATTTGAAAGTCCATCTGAGCAAAGAAGGAGTGTTTTTCCGACACATTGCTCTTTTTCTAAAACAGACACATCTACGCTGACTTCTTTGTCAACGCCGACTGCACGTGTTATGATATTCTTCTTTGGATTGTCCCGGGCCTCCTCAGGGGTTATCCTGCCGATATCGACAAGATACTGCACATATGAGTGGTCTCTGGTAAGCTGCTCTGCACCGTAATTATCAATAAGGTACGCACGGCTGTCGCCAATGTGAGCGATGTACACTTTATCGGTGACGCAAAGCGCCGCAACCATTGTTGTGCCCATTCCTTCATAAGCCTTGTCGCTGGATGCAACCGACAGTATCATGAAGTTTGCGCGGTCAACTGCATTTGCAAGTGCAACTTGAATAGCCTCAGGCTCGGTTCTTGGGCAATCATCAAAGAAATTGTCGAAATACTTTTCAATCTCCTCGCGAGCAATGGCTGAAGCAGTTTCTCCTGCTTTGGCACCGCCCATACCGTCAAAGACGGCAAATAATGATATGTCGCCGTACTCTTTTGCAAGATACGTGTCCTCATTGAGTTCACGCACCATGCCAACATCAGTTATGGCATAATATTTCATAAGTAAAATGACCTTTCCTTTCTCCGCCTTGGCTATGCCTTTGCGGAATCTGAAGTCGCCTTTCTGCGGAGTTGTCCGCATGAGGCATTTATATCAGGACCGAGCGTGCGGCGGACGGTTGCTGTCAGCCCCATGTCGGTTAGTATTTTCTGAAAATGTTCTATACTGCGCCTGTCACCTTGCGAAAAGCCGCTCTCGCGAACAGGATTTACAGGGATGAGATTGATATGCAGTGCATCCTGTCTGCCAAAATATTTTCGCAGCAGTGTGCAAAGCTCTTTTGCATCAGCTTCGCTGTCATTTTGCCCTGCAATAAGCGTGTATTCGATAGAAACTCGTCGCCCAGTTGAATCAAAGTAATGTTTAACCGCCGATAGCAGTTCATCAACGCCCCACTTTTTATTTACAGGCATAAGCGCGCTTCGGCGCTCATCGTTTGAAGCATGAAGTGAAATTGAAAGTGTTATCTGGAAATTCTCATCTTCAAGTTTTCTTATTTTGTCTACCACGCCCGATGTTGAAAGCGAAATGTGTCTTGCGCCAATATTTAGTCCGTCGGGTGAGGTTACAAGCTTTAAGAATTTAATTGAGTTATCATAATTGTCGAGCGGCTCACCAATGCCCATCATAACGATGCCATCAATCCGCTCACCGATATCCTTCTGCGCCGCGACAACCTGCCCAAGCATCTCGGAAGGTTTCAGGTCACGGACCTTGCCGCCGATAGTGGATGCACAGAATTTGCACCCCATTCGGCAACCAACCTGTGACGATATGCATATCGTTGTACCGTGTTTATAAAACATCACGACAGATTCTACACACTCGCCATCATCAAATCCAAACAAGTATTTTACAGTGCCGTCAACCTTTGATACAAACTTTTGCTCTATCTTCGGTATGCCGCTGTAGCACTCATTTTTAAGCCTTTCACGAAGAGGCTTTGACAGATTGGACATACCGTCAAAATCCTCACCACGGCAAAGCCATCCATATATCTGCTTTGCGCGGAAGCGACTCTCGCCGATGGAAACTATATATTCTTCAAGCTCGGAAAGAGTCATTGAGCCAATGTCAATCTTCATAAACTACCTCTTAGTAATAAGTCCGATAAAAAAACCGTCATGTTCACCATTTGGAACAAGCGTTGCGCATCCGCGCTCACTCTTCACTTTACCAAGCGAAAAGTCGGTATATTCAAAATCGCCATGCGCTTCAAGAAAACGATAAAAATTATTCTCGTTTTCCTCCTTGGTCAGCGTACAGGTGGAATAAAGCATTTTTCCGCCGGATTTCAAATACTTTGCTGACGCACACAAAATGTCATATCCAAGCGGTGCCAGTTCTTTATACGACTCTGCATCATGATACCGTATCTCAGGCTTCTTTGCCATTACTCCAAGGCCTGAGCACGGTACGTCACATATCACAAAGTCGCACTTGCCGACAAGTAAGCCGTCGGGTGTGCGCGAGTCGCGTGCATCGGATGTGATGATACCGATGCCAAGCCTTGCCGCACCGTCTGTAATAAGCGAAAGCTTGCTTTCGTGCAAATCAAAGCAATGTATCTCACCGCAGTTCTCCATAAAGAGTGCCGCATGGAAGCTCTTTGAACCGGGGCACGCACATGCATCTGCAAGTATTGCGCCTTTATGCGGCGCAAGTACGCTTATGGCAATCTGAGATGCCTCGTCCTGCACGAAAAACGACTTTTCGCCGATTATTTCACGCAGACGATCATAGCTTACATTTCCGTAAATCCTGATACCGCGCGGTGCAGATACACATTTTCTTGCATCAAGCCCTGCCGCGACAAGCTTATCAAGTGCATCATTTACGCCCATCACAAGAGTATTCACACAAATTGTAAGAGGCGGATTTTTTGAAAGTGCCTCAAGCGTTTCCTCGGTTTTATCCCCAAGATTCTTTTCAAGAACTCTCACTATATCCTTCGGGAACGAATACTTCACCGATAAACGTGAATTCCTGTCGCTTGGCAACTGAATTGTATCTTTATTTCTAATGTAACCGCGAAGCATACCGTTAAGGAATGCGCGCTCACCCTGGCTTTTGCCAAGACGAACCGTTTCTGAAACGGCAGCATGCGGCGGAATGCGGTCAAGAAACATGAGCTGGTAGAGCCCAAGCCGCAATGTCATAAGCATTCTGGCGCCAATCTTATCCAAAGGGCGATCAGCAAGCTTTTCTATATAATAATCAAGTGTCACACGTCTTTCGGTTACGCCGTATACCAGCGTTGTAAGCAACGCGCGGTCACGCTCATCACACTCGATATTATCGAGTGCCGCCGAAAGTGTCAGTGAAATATATCTTTCACTTTCTGCGGCATCACGCAAAAGCGAAAGAGCTGTCTTTCTTATATTCATTAGTCTCTTCTTCTACCGTTGACTATAAACACCAGTCTGAGCAGATTTGCAAGTGAAACAGCAAGCGCAGCAACATATGTCATCGCCGCGGCTTTCAATACTTTCCTTGCGTTTTTAACCTCGCTCTCATCGGCTGCAAATTCTTCGATAGCTTTTACAGCGCGTGACGATGCGTTAAACTCAACGGGAAGCGTAATAAGCTGAAAAAGTGTTGAAAAACTAAAAGCAATAATACCAATATTCGCAAGTATCGGAGCACTTAAAACAATGCCGAGCAGAATCAATGGCATTGCAAGGTTGGAGCCGATATTTGTAATAGGGATTATCGCCGAGCGAAGCTTCATAGCAGAATAGCCCTCGGCATACTGAACAGCATGCCCTGCCTCATGCGCGGCAACGCCTATAGCTGCCACACTGTTTGAAGCATAAACGCTGTCAGAAAGCCTTATAGTATTTGTTCTCGGATCAAAATGGTCTGTAAGATTGCCGCTGACGTGCTCTATCTGCACACCCATAACACCATTTGTCAAGAGAACCTGGCGCGCTGCATCTGCACCTGTCATACCATTGCGCGATGCCACTTTACTGTACTTTTTAAACGTGGAATTAACCGAAGCGCTTGCAATCAGCGAAAGTATAACAGCGGGCAACACCAAAACGATGTACCAAACATCAATACCGTAAAAAAGCATGTTAAAAACCTACTTTCCTAATAAATCTCCAACACTTATCTGTCTGCCGTTTACAAGGTCTCCGGCGCTCTGCGCCTTTTTGCCCTCAGGAGTCGCAACTTCTATCACTACAAGCCCGTCTTTGGCAGCAACTGCGATACCGTTTTTATCGGCACGGATAACCTTGCCGTATTCGCCTGTGTCCTTTGCACTTTCAAAATGTGCGCGGACAATTTTAAGCATCTTACCGTTCGGCAGATATGTGAACGCAAGCGGAAACGGCGAAAGACCGCGGATGTGATTATGAATCGTATGCGCATCCATTGAAAAATCAACAAGGCATTCTGCCTTTTCAATTTTTGCAGCGTAGGTAGAAAGACTGTCATCCTGCTTTTCGGGCTTAAGTGTTCCGCTCTTTGCCGCCTCAACCGTCAAAAGAATTACTCTTGCGCCGGCTTCGCCAAGCTTGTCATGAACGGTCTCAAAATTATCATCCTCGGATATCTCAACTTCCTCTTTGATAAGCATATCGCCGGTGTCAAGCCCCTCTGCCATATACATCGAGGTAACGCCGCTGACCTTTTCTCCATCCATGATCGCACGCTGCATAGGAGCCGCGCCACGGTATTTAGGAAGCAACGAACCGTGAATATTGATACAGCCGTATTTCGGATAGTCAAGCACATATTTCGGCAATATTTTGCCATATGCAACAACAACGATCATCTCAGGATCAAGTGCCTGAAGCGTTTCGAGAAATGCACCATCCTTTAGCGTTGTCGGCTGATAAACTTCAATTCCATGTTCGATGGCATATGCCTTGACAGGCGGCGGAGTCAAGGTAAGTCCGCGGCCTTTAGGCTTATCGGGCTGAGTCACTACGCCAACGACATCCTCGCCACTTTTCACAAGTGCATCTAGCGAAAAGAGCGCAAAGTCAGGCGTACCCATAAACAGTATTCTCAATTTAAGCTATTTCCTTTCATTCCTCATCGGGATCAAAGTATCTTATAAGGTTCTCCTTGTCGATGAAAAGCTTGCCGTCAAGATGGTCAAGCTCATGACAAAATGCCCTTGCAAGCAGTTCGGTACCTGTGTACTCTACAGTTTCGCCCTTGCGATTGAGTGCGCGCACAGTTACCTTTGCCGGGCGGCGTGTAATACCCCATTTCCCAGGTACAGAAAGACAGCCTTCGCTATCCTGCTGTTCGCCCTCGCGTGCAATGATCTCAGGGTTGATAAGCTCTATAAGTCCGCTTTCCTCAGTTTCAATAACAACGATTCTGCGGAGCACGCCAACCTGAACAGCCGCAAGTCCGCAGCCGTTTGCCTCATGCATGGTATCAACCATATCATCAAGCAACGTGAGGATGCGCGGAGTTATCTCTGTTACCGGGCGACTGATTTTACGCAGAGTTTCATCGCCCTCTTTTATAATCTTAAGCTTTGCCATAGGAAAGCTCCTTTCTATATACCGGTGGGATTGATATCAACACCGCATACAACGTTTTTATATTTAGTCGTGCCGAAAGTACAAATAACCTCAGAAAGAAGTGCAAGAAGTTTCTTTGAACGGCGGCATTTAAGCACTATGCGCATCCTGTACCGCTCGTCTATCTTATAAACAGTTGCCTCAAACGGTCCAAATGAAATAATCGGCACGTTTTTGTATTCATCGGTAGTTTTCTTTTTGAGAAACTCAAATATTTCAACCGCGCATTTTGAACAATCGGTTTCGCTGTGCGACGTTACCGACAGCACCGCGATATCACAAAAAGGCGGAAACGTAAATGCTTTTCTCAGCTTTATATCACGCTCATAAAACGACTTGTAATCCTGCGCGGCAGCAAGTCTTATTACCTCGTGATGCGGATTCATGGTCTGGATTACGGCAACACCACGCTTTTCAGCACGTCCCGCTCTGCCTATAACCTGCGTCAGCATTGAAAAGGTATGCTCGCCTGCGCGAAAATCGTCCATGTAAAGCGCACTGTCCGCATTGAGTACACCAACCAAAGTCACATCGGGGAAATCATGCCCCTTGGCAACCATCTGCGTACCGAGCAGAACATCTGAATTATGTGCACGAAACCTTGTGAGCATATCATCATATGCACTCTTTTTTGTGGTGGTATCGGCATCCATACGCATAAGCGTACCTTTGAACTTTTCGTAAAACTCTTCCTCCACCTTCTGTGTACCGTATCCCATAAAAGCGAGATGACTTCCATGGCATGACGGACAAGTATCTGGAATAGAGGAGCGATAACCGCAATAGTGGCAAAGAAGCGTGTCATACCGCCCATGCTTGTGCCGCGTGAGCGACACCGAGCAATGCGGGCAAAGCACAGCCTCGCCGCAATCGCGGCAGGTGAGAAACGAGTTGTATCCGCGGCGATTCAGAAACAGTATCGCCTGATTGCCGCTCTCAAGCGTTTCTAATAATTTTTCACTTAGCAAATTGCCGTAAGGTGAGAGGTTGCCGCCGAGCGCATTTTTGCGTATATCGTCGATATATACCTCAGGAAGTCTTGCTGTACCATACCTTTCGGTAAGTTCAACAAGGGTATATGTACCGCTTTTTGCTTTGTAATAACTTTCAACAGACGGGGTTGCAGATGCAAGCAACAACAGCCCCTTTGAGTGCCCTAATCTGAATGCGGCAACATCGCGCGCATGATATTTCGGGCTCATGTCGGATTTATATGTGTGCTCCTGCTCCTCGTCAATGATTATCATGCCGAGATTTTTCATCGGAGCAAACACTGCACTGCGCGTACCAATGACAACGTCGACCTCGCCGGCGTCTATGCGACGATACGCGTCATAGCGCTCCCCAGCCGAAAGTGACGAATGAAGCACCGCTACGCGATCACCGTAAAACGAGCAGAACAACCCGACGGTCTGTGGCGTAAGCGATATCTCAGGTACAAGAACTATAACGCCCTTGCCACTGCCCCTGGCGTGGTCTATCATCGCTTTCATTACTCTTGTCTTGCCGCTGCCGGTAACACCGTAAAGCAAAGCGCATCTTGCCTCATCCGCATCGTAAAGAGAGCAAAGAGTATCAAACGCTTTCTTTTGATGCTCACTTAGCACATTCTGCTTTGACTCGTCTACTTTAATTTCGGCATAAGGATTGCGCCACACACTCTCAAGTTTGATTTCGGCAACGCCCGCAGCGCGAAGCGCTTTTAGTTGAGCGCTTGATGCACCTGTAAGCTCATAAAGCTCGCTTACAGGAACAAACGCATCCGTAAGTGCCTCATACAAGGCCTTTTGCTTTCCACCGCGCGGAGAATACTCCTTGTCTGTGCGGCGCGCATAAACAATACTCTTTTCATTTGTTGCGCTTTTCAGTGCGGACATTGGCGGAGTGACGGTTCGGACAGCATCGCCCGTGGTACACAGTGTGTACTCTTTTAAAAAGTCGCATACCGCAAGCTGTTCTTCTGATAAAGTCACACGCCTGTTCACATCAATAATGTCCTTGATTCTCGGACTTTCGGTAAAGTCTGCAACCTCACTGACAAGCGCCATGCGCTTTTTGTTTGAATTGGAAAACGGAACAAAAACCAAAGAGCCGCGTGTGACAAGTCCCAAGAGATGCTCGGGTATCCTATAGTCAAAAGGTCTGTCAAGTGCATTGGGCGCATCTAAAAGCCAGACCTTTGCATATGCCGCTCCTTCCATGTTTTTCTTCCTTTCGCGTGTTTTACTCTTCTGTGTGAACTATCTTGTATTCACCGGCGTAAATCTTTGCAACTGCATTCTTTACTGCCTTTTCATCGCGGATGTCCTTGTCGATAAGCGCGCTTATCGGCTTGTCGGTCTCCTTGCGCTCGATGAGCTTTTCTGCATATGCTCTCTGCTCAACGTATTCATCAGTGATGATGCGTGCGCACTTTGCTGTTGCGATAACCAGCTCATAGCGGTTGATCTCGTCATTTGTCATTGCTTCTACAGAAGGCTTGTTAATCATGGTTATTCTCCTTTTTCGGTGTTACCGAAATATTTATTTTTAAATTCGATGTTACACGCGGCTCTCAGTTCCTCAGCGCGTGCGAGTGCAAAGAAATCATCAACAGCTTCATTGAGATTGCCGTTTTCATTGATGATGAGATAGTCATATTTCGGCAGATAGTCAAGTTCCTCTGCCGCGCGGCGAAGTCGCTTTGCAATCGACTCCTCCGTATCACGTCCGCGAGTGAAAAGTCTGCGGCTCTGCTCCGAAGCATCGGGCGGAGTGACCATAATAAGTACCGCTGACGGATACTTCTTTTTAATCTGTGTCGCGCCGTCAACCTCAATTTCAAGAATGAGGTGCTTGCCGAGTTTATCGGCGCGCTCAAACTCAGAAACAAGAGTGCCGTAATAATTGCCGCAATACTCGGTATATTCAACCACACCGCCATTTTTGATTTTATCCTCAAAAGCTTCGCGGGTTATGTAGTGATAATTAACGCCGTCAACCTCACCTTTGAGAATGGGGCGTGACGTTGCGCTCACTGCGCAGATATAATTCTCACTGCGCCCAAGTATCTCGGAAACAACAGTTCCCTTGCCGCTGCCTGCCGGTCCGGAAATGATGAATACCATTATTCTTCATCCTCCGTTTCCTCGGTATACTCTGTCTCGTCGGCAAGACGGTTTGATATTGTTTCAGGCTGTGTAGCGCTGAGGATCACATGGTCAGAATCGGTGACGATGATAGCTCTTGTACGTCTGCCGCAAGTAACGTCGATAATCCGTCCGCTCTCACGCGCCTCACTGACAAGTCGCTTCATCGGTGCCGAATCAGGGCTGACAAGCGCAACCACACGGTCTGCCGCAACCATGTTGCCAAATCCTACGTTGATGAATTTCATTTTGTACTCCTCGTATTACTCTATGTTCTGAATCTGCTCTCTTATCTTTTCAAGCTCAGCCTTGATATCAACAACAAGCTTTGCAATATCAAGACACTGTGCCTTAGAACCTATGGTATTTGTTTCGCGATTTATCTCCTGAAGCAAGAAGTCAAGTTTTCTGCCGCACGGCTCCCCGCTTTTCAGAATGTCATAAAACGCACTAAAATGGCAGCCAAGGCGCGTAAGCTCCTCGTCAATCGCCACACGGTCGGCATATATCGCACTTTCGGTGAGTATACGCGACTCGTCAATAGTGATATTGTTGTCATCAAGGAATTGCTTTATTCTCTCGGTGAGCTTTGCATTATACGCCTTGATCTCATCCTCAGAGTAAGCCGCGATCTTGCTTGCTGTTTCGCGGATGCCCTCAATCTTCTGTACGATATCCGCCTCGATTCTTTCGCCCTCTGCGGTACGCGCATTGACAAACTCGGCAAGCGCCTTGTCAAGCACCTCACGTATCATTTGCCAATCGCCTTCTTCGTCATCCTCGGCGCGCTTGGTGGTGAATATCTCGCGATTCTGCGCAACGGTCATCACGCTGATATCATCGCGAAGCGAAAATGTGTCGCGAAGCTTTTCAAGTGCGGTAATGTATCCTTTGGCATACGCATCGTCAAGCAAAATTTCTACCTCGGTATCGCTGAGTGTATCGACACCGATATAAATCTCAACCTTACCGCGGCTAATACCGTTCTGCTGAGCATAAGTCTTTACCTTATCCTCAAGGAATCCGTATCTACGAGGCATGCGTACAGTACAGTCGAGATAGCGGCTGTTGACACTCTTTATCTCAACAGTGATATCTTTCTCCTCGGTGGTGACTCGCGCACGACCGAATGCTGTCATACTTCTAATCATGTTAAACCTCCGTAATTATACTTTTCGGGTACACTTCGCCCATATTAGTATAATATTTAATATATTATATATAATTTCTCGCGCGATGTCAAGAAAAAAAGACCGCCAAATGGCGGTCCTATGCTATTATATCAGCAAATCTATCGCATAGAGCAATCCGAGATGCAGCGGATAGAAGATGTAAAACAGGTATTTTGTGCTGTACTTTCCGCGCTTGCCGTTGTAGAAATACAGTAGCGGAATATCAAGAAGTGCCACCCAGATATAGGGCATCGCACCACCAAGAGAAAGTGCAAAAAGTATAAGTCCGAGGGTATAGCAAAGAAGCCGTTTTTTACGACTCTTTGAAACAACTGCAAACAGTGGCAAAAAAGCGCCGTAAAAGCCGTAGTCAAACGATATTGAAACGCCGATGATATTTTTTGAATATGTGCAAAAAATATCAAAAGCAAAAATCGAAACAACAGAAGAAATAAAAATCAACGTTCTGCCTAAAATCTCATTATTATCGCGGCTTTCCAGAGATTTTTCCAAATTTATGAAACTAAAGCACATAATGGCAGAAAAAGAAAAGGTGAATAAAATATTCAGGTAAACAAATCTCAGCCCACCGCTCAATATCTGTTCAAATGTATAAACTGTCTGACATGCCAATCCAAGCAAAAGCAAGCGCAAAAAATATCGCTTTCTGTTTGATGTATAGCGGCAACCTTCAGCAATAAAAAATCCGAATAGCGGCATGGCGAGTCTACCTATCCAGCGCATCCATTCATGCTCCGGAAAAAGTATCAATCCCATGTGATCGATCAGCATACTGATACATGCTATAAATTTCAAAATGTTCGATGTCATTTTATTCTCCAAAAAATAATAAACAGAAGTTCAATACGCTTTTGTCATCATTAAATTAGTCTACTGAACTCCAATTTATCTTTCTGTTGTTACCCCATCGAAAAATTCTGAAAAATCTACATTAAATATCTTCTGCAAGGCAACCAAATCACTGACAAAGATATTACCTTTGCCAAGTTCTATTCCGGCATAGGCACTGCGGCTGAGGGGTGAACCAAGCAACTGCATGCGAGCGACAGTTTGTTCTTGTGTTAAGCCACGTGAATCTCTTATTTTTCTAATATTTCGACCAAAAACTGCGTTGTTTAATAGTTTGCTCATTGTGCATATCTCCAAAAATTGTCATTAGATACTAACAATTATTGATTTTATCACAAAACCATAGTATAATTGTCATTAGTTAATGACAATGAAAAGGAGGCACATATGGATTTTCTAAAAGAATTTTATTCAGGCAAAATACGTCCTGCAGACGCAAATCTCTACTATAACCCCGAGTATAAAAAAGCCGAACGTGAATTTTCCGATCTGTACAGCGATTTTATCAATGGGATGCCGCAGGAAAGAATCGAGCAGCTCGGCGAACTTCTGGAAGCCAATAATCACATCTCTTCTATAGCCGAGGAAGAAAACTTTAATTTCGGATTTTCTCTTGGCGTACAGATGGTATATAGCTGTTTCAACTGTACAAAAAAACACAAAGCTATGAATTAATGGTTATGTGAGTAAGTCGCGGCGACACACAAACATTGTAGGGCTGAGGTTTATCTCCCGCCGTAAGCCTCCAGTAGATGTTGTACAGGCGGCGGGAGCAAGCCCCCGCCCTACGGTTTGTGGTTTCCAATTTGCTATCATTAACATTAATTCACCACGCAAAAAGGACGCTTGCGCGTCCTTTTTTTATTTTATTTCTTGTAGAGTTTACAATCGCCGAAATATGCGTGGTCGCCAACGTAACTGTCATACATCTCAACCTTTAGAACATTTACCCCTGTAATATCAACATCTACATTAATGGGGAATTTGCCGCCTGTTATTTCTGTCTGATAGAGAAGCTGGTCATCACCGTAGATATAAAGCATACATCTGTGGCTGTAATCCTTAGCTTCATAGCTAATAAAGTACGTGCCGGTAAGCCTTGTATACTGTCCGCTTATATTATACAAATGATGATTTCTTGAGCTTGAAGTAAAGTTATAATTATGTGTATTACCGAGATTGTCAGTAATCGAAGGAATATAATAGAATCCTGTCGAGTGAGTTACATAATAAGGCGTAAGATCCTTCAGCCATATGAACGATTCAATAGGTGTAGTAGGAGTTGTGGGCGTAGTAGGAGTTGTGGGTGTGGTTGGCGTTGTAGGAGTGGTAGGCGTTGTGGGGGTGGTAGGCGTTGTGGGAGTTGTGGGAGTCGTTGGCGTTGTGGGAGTATTGGGAGTGGTGGGAGTTTCGGGTTCTTCGGGTTCTTCGGGTTCTTCGGGTTCTTCGGGTTCTTCGGGTTCTTCGGGTTCTTCGGG
>JAFQDK010000020.1 GCA_017399305.1 Clostridia bacterium | reverse complement strand
GAGCGAAGTATATTTCAGAAAGATATTCAAAGCGGAATACGGAATCTCCCCACAGAAATATATTATAAACTTGCGTATTCAAAAGGCAACCGAGCTTATCGAGACAGGCGACTATTCGTTAAAAGAGGTTGCACTCCTGTCGGGGTATAACGATTATAAATACTTTTCTGCCGAGTTCAAACGTTTACTCGGTGTTTCACCGTCCGAATACTAAGATGTCAAAAAGGCTCCCCTGTGCAAGGGGAGCCAAACTGATTACCGAGGCTGCATTTGCAGTCTTTTATTTTTGCCTTACGGTCTTAAGCCCATGCCGCCTTCAAGTGTGAGCGTTTCACCGTTCATGTACTTGAAATCGGGATTTGCAAGCTGTACACAAACTCTGCCTATCTCGGTTTCTGGATCGCCGAAATGTCCTGCGGGAGGCATTTTTACATTTGCCTTGAATGCATCGGGATATGCCTTTTCAAACTGTTCAAGTTGTGCTGTCCATGCAAGAGGACAAACGACATTTGTATTGATGCCGTCCTTTGCCCACTCGGTTGCCGCAACTCTTGAAAGTCCGCGGATACCTTCCTTTGCCGCTGCATAAGAACACTGACCGTAGTTGCCGAAAAGTCCTGCGCCAGAAGCAAAGTTAATGATGCTTCCCTGTGTCTCCTTGAGGTAAGGATAGCAAGCCTTCATATAATAGAACGTAGCGTAAAGACCCGAATACATTGCGAGGTCAAACTGCTCGGTAGTGTGATCCTGAATAGCTACACCCGAAGCGGAAGCCTGCGCGTTGTTGATGAGCACGTCGATTCTGCCGAACTCCTTCATTGCGGCTTCGGCAACACCCTTCGCTGTTGACTCATTATCCGAGCCTGCGGCGATATCTGCCGCAAGCGCAAGCACCTTGATACCGTAAAGGCGCTCAAGCTCTTCCTTTGCTTTTTCAAGCTTTGATACATTGCGTCCTGTAATAACGAGGTTTGCACCCTCTTTTGCATATGCCGTGGCGATACCGTAGCCTATTGAGCCACATCTACCGTCTGACAAAACTGCATATCCCGCGCCTGTGATTATCGCGGTTTTTCCTGTTAAAAATCCCATAATAATGCCCCTTTCCTTGTTAAACATTTCACATTTAAAGTATACCACATTTATCTTATTAATTCAATAGAAAGAGAAAAAACGCCCTAAAAAGGGCGTTTTATTTATCTGAATGAATGATATGCTCTATGCGCCGACATACCACCGTGGCATGCCGCAAGCTCCTCAACTGTCACAAGCTGATATCCGCGCGACACAAGTATCGGTACAACGATCTCAACTGCTGCTGCAGTTGTGTCGTAAAGGTCGTGCATAAGAATAATGTCGCCGTCACGTACATTGTTGAGTATAGCATCTACTATCTTGTTTGTGTTTCGATGCTGCCAGTCAAGCGTATCTATCGACCAAAGTATCAAAGGCTGCTCTGTCACCTTGCGAACGGTATCACCATAAGAACCGTACGGCGGTCTGATTGCTGTAGGATAAAAACCAACCGCATTCTTTATAACTTCTGCAGTTCTGTTTATCTCGGAAAGCACGCCCTGAGCCGAAAGATATTTGAGATTGGGATGAGTGTATGTATGATTGCCTATCTGACATCCCATACTAACCATTCTATTAAGAATTCTTGAATTGTTTACGGCGAAGTTGCCGACAACGAAGAATGTAGCTCTTGCATTGTATTTTTCAAGAACATTGAGGATTCGACCGGTGGATGCAGGTCTTGGACCGTCATCAAATGTAAGTGCAACCATGGGTTTTGAGGGGTTTGCTTTGTTGTCCTGCAAACGAACCCAGCCATCATTAAGATAGCTCTGAAGTTGTGACTTGTATATAGTCTTGCGCTGCCCACCCTTTATTACCGCGGCGGTTACCGATGCTTTATCGCTATGCCATCCGTTTGCTCTGTAGTCATCAATTTTACCAAGGAAAACAGAGGTTTCGCTACCGTCATCGGCATACATAGTGATAGTGATCGAGCTTGTATCCTCATACCAGCCGTTTTGTTTGTGCTCCTCTACCTGAGTGAGGTATACGGTCTTTGCAGTACCGTAAATATCATAAAGAGTTCTTTCTACATCGCTCTTGTTTTCGTACCAGCCTGCAGCCTTATACTCTTCTATATCTGCAAGAAATACAGGGACAGTAACGCCATCCGGACCATACATGGTCGTTATGACTTCTTCTTTGCTTTCATACCAACCATCAGCCTTGAATTCTTCTATCTGAGCAATGTAAATAGTCTTTTCTGTTCCGTCGGTAGCATACATTGTCTTTTCAATGTCGCTTTTATTCTCGTACCAACCGTTCTTTACATTCTCAGCTACTTCAGCCAGAAAAACAACCTTCTCTGTTCCGTCTGCCGCGTAAAGAGTCCTCTCAGCATCGCTTTTATTAAGGAACCAGCCTGAATCTATACGGTCATATACTTCCGAAAGATATACAGTGATTTCACTGCCGTCAGCACCGTACATTGTTCTTATAACATCGCTCTCATTCTCATACCAGCCGGCCGCCTTATACTCAGTAACTTCATACGGAAAAACAGAAGTTTGTACACCGTCAGGACCGTACATAGTAAGCATTGAACCCGAAACAGTGATAAACAAAGCGCTGAGTATAACAAGCATCACCGAGATAATTATGATTTTCTTCTTCATAATATTAATACCTCAAAAACACATCATAACCTGCATTATATCATATATAAAAATAAAATCAAGTAAATTTCGACAATTTTTTCACATTTTAGTATCACCAAAATTTCCGCTTTCCTCTTTCTTCGACTAAAATGCAAGTTTTCAAAATAATTAAAAATTTTTTCAACTTTTTTTTGCAATGGTACTTGATTTTTGTTTTTCTATATGATATCATATAAAGGCTTGCAAAGAGCAACAAGGAGAAGTCGCCTAGTTGGTCGAGGGCGCGCGATTGGAAATCGCGTAACCGGTAACACGGTTCGAGAGTTCGAATCTCTCCTTCTCCGCCAGTAAAAACAGCATCCCATGTGGGATGCTGTTTTTGCTTTGTGCGGGGATGGGGAGTACTAAGAGAAACTCTCGCTCAGTTTGCTTGCAAACTGATTAGGGCTCGCCACGCGAGACCTTGAGCGTCTCGAATCTCTCCTTCTCCGCCAGTAAAAACAGCATCCCACATGGGATGCTGTTTTTTGCTTTGTTTCACGAACTTGATGACAGTTTGTGAGTAATGTAACGCAAAGTGACAACGACTACTTATTGATTCTATTATATTTTTATGATAGAATTACACTGTCAGAGAGGTGAACTGAATGTTATATACCGAATTAACGAAAAAGGCTTTAAAAGTAGCTTTCGAAGCTCATAAGGATCAAGTTGACAAAACAGGACTTCCATACATCTACCACCCATTCCACCTGGCAGAACAGATGGACACCGAAAATGAAATTTGCGTTGCTTTATTACACGATGTGGTCGAGGACACAGACATCACATTAGATCAGCTAAAAGAAATGGGATTTAATGATGATATTATTTATGCCATTTCCCTGCTGACACACGATGATAACATGCCATACATGGATTATGTTGCCAGAATAAAACGGTGCTCAAGCACTGCAAAAAAGATCAAATTAGCTGACCTCAGGCATAACAGCGACATGTCACGCCTTGATGTCATAAGCGAAAGGGACATTGCTCGAGCTGAAAAATATGCGCAAGCGATATTGCTGCTGTCTACCGACAACTCGCGTATATACGGTGCGATAATAGGAGATATAGTTGGCTCAAAATATGAATTTAACAATATAAAGACAAAAGAGTTTCCATTCTTATCAGACGGCTGCAGCTATACCGATGATACAATCATGACCATTGCAGTTGCAAGAGCTTTAATGAACGCAAATGGAAAACACACAGAGTTTTATAATACTTTGATTGAGGAAATGAAAACTTTGGGTCGCAAATATCCTCATCCGCAAGGAGGATACGGCGGAAGATTTGAGCAGTGGATTTTAAGCAACAATCCCTCTCCTTACAACAGTTTTGGCAATGGCTCTGCAATGCGTGTATCCCCATGTGCTATATATGCGGTTGAACTGCAAGAGGCTTTGGAACTTGCAGAAATTTCGGCAAGTGTAACACACAACCATCCCGAGGGCATCAAAGGGGCTAAGGCAACTGCCGCCGCTATTTTCATGGCAAAAACATGCAAATCGAAAGACGAAATCAGAAAATATATATCCGATAAATTCTATCCCTTGGACAAAACCGTAGACGAAATACGTAAGTCATACGAATTCAACGAAACTTGTCAAGATACTGTTCCGCAAGCGATTATTGCATTCTTGGAGTCTGAAAGCTTTGAAGATGCGATACGAAACGCTGTATCGCTTGGCGGTGACACCGACACTCTTGCGGCAATTACAGGCTCGATTGCATGGGTATATTACAGCAAAGAAGATTGCGATAGCGGAAAATTCAACTTCCCTATAGACTTATCCCATATCGAAACAATAAATTCAATATTGCCTTCTGAATTTGTAGATACCTTGAATGAGTTTGAAAAACGATGCGTTGCCAGACAAGGATGGTATAACCGAATAACCGGACAGTATTGATGCGACTTTATTGAATGCTTAAATCAAGTTTTAGAGTTGCAATATGAATAGCAAAACAACCACCTTTTCAGGTGGTTGTTTTTTATGTTTCCTGATAGTCGCTGTATGCTTCGCGATATTCGCTGGGAGTGCAGCCGACTTCCTTTTTAAATATGCGGCTGAAATAATAAAGATTGGCAAACCCGGTATCAAGCGCTATCTGTGAAAAAGATGTATTACTATAACGTATCAGCTCTTTTGCACGGTTTATGCGAATAAGATTAATATATTTAACAGGCGAAACTTGATATGTGCTTTTAAACAACCTGCGAAAATGCGATTCACTCATAGCGGCCGTTGCCGCTACGCTTTCAACGGTGAGAGATTCGTCTGCAAAATTTTCTGAAATGAACTGCACTGCCGCATCAAGGCGTGTTCGTTTCGCCAATGGGATATATGCAACACTCTGCGCACGAAGAATCTCAGCGTAAATAGAATAAAGAATTGCCATACAATCCTCATTCACCGCCAGTTTTTGCAATCTCCATTTTTCAAGCATACGTCGAAACAGACTTTCTATTCCTCTGAAGCTCTGCATAGAAAAAGCAACGCTTGTCAAGCAGACGCCATCTTCAAAATCAAAATCTGCAAACACATATTTATAACAGTCAGACATAAGCTCCATAGAATATATGCTGCCACGGCTTAAAAATAACACATCACCTGAAGATACATCTATTGTGTTCCCGTTCAAAAAACGATAACGCATTTTTCCTTCAGTAACATATATAAAGCCGTCAGACGGTCTGCCAACCTGTTTTGTCGGGTAAAACCGTCTTGTTATCCGTCCCTCAACCGCTTGGTGAAAACGACAAACCGCAGGACGTACATTACAAAGTTGCATTTCATCTGTTTGCACGACAACACCTTCTTTCACTATAATTTAATCAAAAAATGCAAACAAAATCAAGATATTAAGCAGAAAAACTAAAATTTTCAACCGAAAAATACAAATAAAGCCGAAAGATGCATTTACAAAATTGATTCAGTGTTATACTCTAAAAATGTAAACAAAATTATTTTGGAGGAGACATCATGATTTTTGGAAACTTTGAAAAAGACCGTGAATCAATCAGCACTATGTACTCGAAGCCCATTTGGGACGCAAATAGCGGTGTTACAGGTGAAGAACTGCTTAACGGTTGTCTTGAAATCGAAAAAGATAACGAATCCAAACCTCGCATTATTGCTAAATCTTTGATGTTTAAATACATTCTTGAGAACGCGCAGCTTGATGTGCGTGGAGAAGACTTTTTCCCTGAGCGACTCAGACATGACAAAATCATTGCACGTATTCGTGATCGCTGGATCCGCGCTCTTCGCCGCTACACTATACCTGAAAAGCTGGCAGAACATGAAGCTGAGCAGGACAGTCTTGCATATACCGGCAACCTCGACCTTGGTCACTGTGCACCCGACTGGAATGCAATCCTTGAGCTTGGTCTTACCGGACTTATTGAACGTGTAAAAAACGCACGCGCAAAAGACGGCCTCAGCGAAGATCAGTGCACCTTTTATGATTGCTGCGAAACAGTGCTCAGCGCAACAATTACTCTTGTAAACAGATTAGCTGATGCTGCTGAGAAAACAGGAAGCGGCAAATCTGCGCTTGTTGCAAAAAGCCTTCGCAACCTTGCTGTAGGTGCCCCCGGCAACATTCTTGAAGCTATACAGCTTATAATGATTTACTACAATTTGCAGACCTTTGTTGAGGGTGAGCCTATCCGCTCACTTGGTGGACTTGACCGTCTTCTCTTCCACTTCTACAAAAACGATATCGAAAATGGCACATTCAGCGAAGCTGAAATACGTGAACTTTTCCGCTATTTCTTCTTCAAACTCTATTCGATAAAAGTAACTGCCAACATTCCTTTCTTCCTCGGCGGTCGTCTTGCTGACGGTTCTTCATCTATCAACGATCTTTCATACCTCATTGTTGAAGAATACTCGTCACTTAACATTAATGACCCCAAAATACACATCCGCTGGTACAACGAGATGCCCGAAAAGTTTATCCGCCTTGTGCTTGAGTCAGTAAGAAACGGCAGAAACAGCTTTGTTTTTGTAAACGACAATGTTATCGAAAAGGCGCTTGTCAACATCGGCGAAGATCCTGCAGATGCACGCAATTACATCATTATCGGTTGCTATGAGCCATGTGCGCAGGGCAATGAAATCCCCTGCACCTGT
Organism: Clostridia bacterium; assembly: GCA_017399305.1. Classification (GTDB taxonomy): domain Bacteria; phylum Bacillota; class Clostridia; order Oscillospirales; family CAG-272; genus UMGS902. The sequence continues at coordinate 35,762 of JAFQDK010000020.1, read as the reverse complement.
GCAGGTCGTGCCAATATGACAAAAGCACTTCTTACCGTAATGAACGGCGGTTATGATGCATATTCGGGCAAAACTATCGGTCGTGTAACTGCTGATCCGAATTCTTATAAAAACTTTGATGAATTCTTTGCGGCAGTCAAAGAACAGATCGGTGCTTTTATCGACGGTGCAATGGATCTTATCCTTGAATATGAAAAGTATTATCCCACTGTAAGCCAGGCACCCCTGCTTTCTTCCACATTTGCACCCTGCATTGAAAACGGCAGAGATGCGTATGACCACGGTGCTAAATACTGCAACTCATCTATTGTTGCGTTCAGCGTGGCTACTACCGCCGATGCACTGGTGGCGGTAAAGCATCTTGTGTACGAAGAAAAGAGCTTCACACTCTCCGAATTTGCCAAGATTCTTGCAAACAACTGGGAGGGCCACGAACAGCTTCACCGCGAAGTGCTTCGCACGATGCCTAAATATGGTAATGGTCTTAAAGAGCCGGATGACATTGCAAAAGAACTGGTTGACTTTGCCGGTAGTTGTGTGAACGGCAAGCCCAACAACCGCGGTGGCGTATTCCGCCTTGGCCTGTTCTCAATCGACTACCGAATTGCTTTCGGTGAGCGCACAGGCGCTACCCCAGACGGACGTATGGCAGGCGAAATGCTCTCAAAGAACATGGGGGCTGTAACCGCGATGGACAAAGAGGGCGTAACCGCACTTATACAGACGGTAACAACAATCGACTTCACCAAAGTTCCTGACGGAACTGTACTTGACATTATGCTTCACAGCAGTGCCGCAGAGGGTGATGCTGGTATGACCGCGATGTGTGCGCTGGTATCCACTTATATGCAGCGTAACGGCTTTGCAATACAGATGAATGTAATGTCCCCCGATGTACTGCGCGCGGCACAGAAAGAACCCGAAAAATACGCAACATTACAGGTTCGCCTTTGCGGCTGGAATGTATACTTTGTTGAACTTTCCGAAACCGAACAAAACGACCTCATACGCCAATGCGAAAATGCGGAGGTACACTGATGACTCTCGGTAGAATAGTAAATGTAAAAAGATTTGAGATTCACGACGGCGATGGACTTCGCACCACACTTTTTGTAAAGGGATGCCCTTTAAAATGCAAGTGGTGCCACAATCCCGAAAGCATTTCGACAAGCTCTGAGCTTGGATACTACGAGCACAAATGCATCGGATGCGGCAAGTGCGTTGCAGAATGCCCAAGCGGTGCACACAGCATCAGCGATGACGGACACAAGTTTGACCGCGAAAAGTGTAAAGCCTGCGGCAAGTGCGAAAGCGTTTGCCTTGCCGATGCGCTTATATTCTACGGTCAGCGAGTTACCCCTGATGAAATTCTGCCAAAGCTTCTTGCTGACAAAGAGTTTTACAAAAATTCCGGCGGCGGCGTTACAATCTCCGGCGGCGAACCATTGCTTCAGGCAGATTTCACATCTGAGGTATTGAAGCTACTTAAAGAAAACGAAATAAACACCGCAGTTGACACCTGCCTTTTTGCATCGCGTGAACAGCTCGAAAAGGTAATACCATACACTGACACATTTTTGGTCGACGTCAAGGCAATTGACCGCGATCTGCACAAGGAGCTTACAGGTCAATTCAATGACATAATCCTTGACAACATCCGCTATATTGACTCACTCGGCATTCCGATGGAGGTTCGCATACCTTTTGTACCAAATCAGAATGCAGGTGAAATCGAAAAAATAGCAACATTTTTATCTACAATAAAATCGCTGAAAGGCGCAAAGGTACTTCCGTATCATAACCTTTCAGGAACAAAATACAACTCCCTTGACATGAATTATTCGCTCAGCGAAACCGATGCGCCTATCCCCTCAAAAGAAGATGCCGAAAATGCTCGTGCAGTGCTTGAGTCACACGGCGTAAAAGTTTTAAGATAATCGAAAGGAAATTGTAATGAAAAAAATACTGATTCTCCTGTTTTCCCTTTGCCTTCTCATCGGACTTATGTCCGTTTCGGTTTCGGCCGAAGAAGGTATGACAGTTGTTTACCTTGAGGCCGGCGCAAACGGAAACGGCGAAAGCGAAAACAGCCCTGTAGGATCGCTTGGCAAAGCGGTTGAACTTCTTGACAAAACTCAGGATTGCACCATCGTTGTCTGCGGCAAATTCTCGCAGACAGGTATCTTCGCATACCCTGAAGAATTCACAGGCTCTATTACACTCACCAGCGTTTACGGCGGCATAGACTACCGTAACTACGGTGCTGAATATGAATGTGTTGGTGCACGTTTTGTCTGTAGCGGTGAATATATTTTCAAGGATATAGACATCCGCCTTTCCGGTAAATATATGTTTGTCATCGCCAACCACAATCCCTTTACAGTTGATACCGGCGTAAATATAATCACCGAGAATCCTGCAACAGACGGTCTCGGATTTGGCACAGCATTTGGTATTCTGGGCGGCTATCAGTCCGGTCAGCCTGAGCTTCGCGGTGTTAAAGATCCTCCCCCTGCAGAAGATGAAACCGATATCAACATCACCGTTCTCAGTGGTAGCAAGATATGCATTTCAGCATACTCACGTCAGATTGACGGCGCATACTATATGGGAACCGCAAATGTAACAGTTGGCGGAGATGCTGAAGTAGGCAGACTGTTCCTTACACCTGCAAACAAGCCTTACACCTGCGGCACAACCGTTCTCACTGTTAAAGATAATGCCAAAATAGGTGAAGTATATGCATCAACTTCCACCGGCTTTGCAGAAGGTATTACCTTCAACTGGCTCGGCGGAACCGTTGGTAAATATTCCGACAAATTCGCAAGCGGCAATGATGTTATCTTCTCAAACGGAAAAACACTTTTCTATTCTGATGAAACTGCAAAAGCTGCTAACTTTGCTACTATAAGCGAACAGTTTGATACTGTACTTAAAGAAGGCGAAGAACCTGCCCCCGAAGTCAAGACAATTGTAAAAATGACAATCGGTCAGACTACAGCTTATATCAATGACGAAGCGGTTACACTTGATGCACCTCCGATAATCAAAAACGACCGCACAATGTTGCCCGTACGTTTTCTTGCCAATACTTTTGGCGTTCCTAACGAAGGCATCAAGTGGGATGCACAAACCCGCACAGCCACCCTCACAAACTCTGAAGTTACCATCAGTATCACAATAAACGCGCTTGCTATGGTAGTAAACGGCGAGGCGGTATTGCTTGACTCGCCAGCTATTATCGAAAACAATCGCACATACCTGCCCGTACGTGCAATTGCAAATGCTCTCGGCGTTAAAAACGAGGATATCCAGTGGGACGGAGCAACCTCAACCGCAACTCTCACAAAGATAGGAGTCGCTGACGCGGCTCCTCAGGTTTCTCAAACCGTTACATCCGGAATCAAGCTTCACACTATTGCTGAGCTCAACACCGAAAAGCCCTCTGCCGATTCGCACGAGGGTCTTTCAAATTTTAGCTCTGTAGAGCTTAACTTTCGCGAATACGTAGAAGTTCCTGCCACTGTCCTGATGACAAGCAGCGCAACATATCCGCGTATCAAACAGATGGCAAACGGCGAATACATACTCTTTTACCAGAATGGTCAGATAGGCTCAAATATTTATTTCACAACCAGCAAAGACACTCTCAACTGGGCAAAGGCTGAGGTTCTCTTCAAAACCAATGCTGTAACCAACATCAAAGGTGCGCAGGATGCTCTCCGCTATTCAACATGCGATGCTGTAGTTCTTGCCAATGGCGACATTCTTGCCGTTGCATCATACAGATACAATCTCGGCTATGGAATTGATGCATCGCAAGGTGGGCTTGCAATGCGCCGTTCTTCTGACAACGGCAAGACCTGGAGTGACGAAAAGGTAATCTATGTTGGTATCAACTGGGAGCCTTATATCACCCAGACAAAAGACGGTGAAGTGCAAATATTCTTTACCCACAACGCACCCAAATTCTATCTCGACGGTAAGCTTGACCCAGACTATCTCTCAAGTGGCGTCGGCATGCTTCGTTCCTCTGACAACGGCGACACATGGACACCTGATGTCAAGGAAGCACCTTACAGCGCAAGCATCGTAATGCAGCAAAGACGTAAAGTTGCCGCAATATCAACGCTCTACACCGACCAGATGCCTTCGGTTGCACATCTCAACAATGGCACATCTGTCATGGCTGTAGAGTCACGTCCCGATGCAGGCGAGCTTTATATCTCGCTTGGCTATTCAGCTGACAATTGGCAAACCACGCTTGGAATTGACGACGTAGGTCCTGCGAAACGTGCAGATAATATTTTTGAGGGCGCTGCCCCCTATATCCTGCAATTTGATTCTGGCGAAACATTGCTTTCTTATAACGTAAACAACCGTTTCTCTGTTCGTATCGGCGATACAAACGGCGAAAACTTCGGTAATTCAATTGTTCCTTTCACAAAAACAGGTTACTGGGGCACGCTTGAGAAGCGCACCTCACACTCTGCTATCGGTTCGATGGCAAATATTGTTTCAAGTGGTTCAAACTCTATCATGATAGGTACACTCTATCTCAATCATGCAATAACCGCCGCAAACAATACTATCACTCTTGACGGCGATACCAAGGAGTGGGGCGTAAACACCGAAGCATTGTTCATCGGCAGTGAATCTCAGGCGCAAGCGTCTATTCGCGCGGCTGTCAACGACAATAAACTTTATCTGCTTATTGAACGCGCAGACTACTCTATCACCAATGGCGACAGCATAACTTTATACCTGTCAGAAGAAGGCATGGACGGATTCCTGCGTATAAGACTTACTAACGGCGGCATCGAAGAGTTTGTCCGCTCTGGTGAAACACTTGAAAAGTGTGATACAAGCACACTTGATTTTGCTGCCACCAACATCGGCACAGTCAATGCCCCTAACGATACCGATAAAGGAAGTGTAATTGAGATAGCAATTCCTATGTCGCTGTTTACATCAAAGCAAATCAGCGTGAATGCAACTCTCTACAATCAGGACAAAAACGAGAGCAAAGTTTCCGATACCTTCTCAAACGCGGCTCTCAGCAATACTGCTACATGGCCTGTTATTATAGTTAAATAAAGTGATAAAAGGGGAAAATAAATTTCCCCTTTTATTTTTTGTAATGATGTGGTAGAATACTAATATATATATATCGGAGGTTACAGTATGAGAATCGCCATTCCTTTTGAAAATGAGAATATCTTCGGACATTTCGGACATGCAGATGCTTTTAAATTTTATGAAATAGAAAACAACAAAATCGTGACTATGAAGATTCTTCCGACTCTCGGCAGCGGTCACGGTGCGCTTGCCGGATTTTTATCCGCTCATGATATTGACACGCTTATCTGCGGCGGAATCGGTGCAGGTGCTAAAAAAGCGCTTGAAGAAGTTGGTATTACTATTTACGGCGGTGTCAGTGGCAATGCAGATATTGCTGTACATTCTTTTATGGCGGGCAAGCTTGAATATGACCCCGAGGTTCACTGTGACCACCACGATCACGGCGACCATGATTGCAACAACCACTCTTGCGGCGGCAACTGCCATTCGAAATAAGCTATGGATTTTTTGATTACTTTTCTTGAGGGAATTATCTCGTTTATATCCCCATGTATGCTGCCTATGTTGCCAATATACATTTCGTATTTTGCCGGCGGTGCGGACAAACGGCATCGCGTGTTGATACGTGCTCTTGCATTTGTGCTTGGCTTCACTATTGTATTCAGCCTGCTGGGGCTTGGAGCAGGAACACTCGGCGCTCTGCTCAGAAAATATCAGACAGCCGTAAACATCGCTACAGGTATTCTGGTTATAATCTTTGGTCTTAGTTATCTTGAAATAATACACATTCCGATATTTAAAGGTATCACGCGTGGTCACAATGCATCAACTGTAGTTTCGGCATTCCTTTTCGGCATAGTTTATTCTGTCAGCCTTACACCGTGTATCGGTGCATTTTTAAGTTCAGCTCTGGCACAGGCGGCTGTATCGGGTACGGCGCTGCGCGGCACGCTGTTGCTTGTAACATACTCGCTTGGTCTCGGTCTGCCTTTCCTGATTTCCGCAGTGCTGATAAAACAGTTAAGCGGTGCATTCAACTTTATAAAGAAGCACTATAAGATTATCAATACCGTTTGCGGAATCTTTCTTATCATTGTCGGCATTTCAATGTGCTTTGGTCTAATGACAAGGCTACTTTCAATTTTTACAATTTAGGGGTAATTATGAAACAAAATATTGCTATCATAATTCTGCTTGCGGCTCTGATTGTGCTTATAGTTATTGCAGTATTCGCATATAACAACCTGTCTGAGCAATACTCTCCAGATGATTTTGTACCTGCAGAAACCACAGTCGCAGAAGGCAGTGCGGCTACAACCGAAGAAAAAATAATGGCTCCTGATTTTACCGTCACCGACTACTCCGGCAACAAGGTAAAACTCTCCGATTTCTTCGGCAAACCTATTGTAATTAATTTCTGGGCTACTTGGTGCGGCCCTTGCAAGTCGGAGCTACCTGCATTTGACAAAGCCTATGCCGAGTACGGTGAAGAAATTGAATTCCTCATGGTAAACCTAACAGACGGTGTTCAGGATACAGAAGAAAAAGTCAGAAAATTTGTGAGTGACGGCGGATACAGCTTCCCTGTTTTCTTTGACACAGAATACAGTGCGGCTAACGCCTACGGCACATATTCAATCCCTGTGACGGTAATGATAAATGCCGACGGCTCGGTCTACGATGCACGCATCGGCGCAATGAACGAAACCACACTGTTTAATCTGATAAACGGATTGCTTGAGTAAAAGCGCAAAGGGATGTCGAGCACGCCATCCCCTACTATACAAAAAAGGAAGTCTTACGACTTCCTTTTTTGTCATTAATAATCGGATGAAACAAAAATGGGGTTCTTGATGTAGTGTCTTATATTTGAAGAATAAGCACCGTTAACAGTCTCCTCAATTACTATTTCAATAGCAATTTCATTTTCAATGTTTACTTCAAAATCTATAGGAGTAACACCGTTGCGCATAATGGGCGACTGGTATAGCACCTTGCCGTTAGAATTGAGAACCTTAAGAACACCTTCGCGTGCTTGGCCACCTTCTACATAATATGTGCCGCTGAATGTTTTGGCAAGAGTATTTACAGGATATGATACAGTAAATGCGTGGAAAAATCTACCGTTGCTGAGTTGTTCCCATTGACTACTATTCCATCTATAATCCAGTTTGATATAACCTATTCCGTTATCCTCATACATTGACATCATATCATTGTTGCTGCACTCGAGATATGAGCGATTCCAAACGGTGAGCTCCTTTGCGGGTTTATCTACCTTGCCGCCGAGATAAACGATTGCGTTTTCGCCATCCCATGCAACATCTTTTTCAAATGCAGTTGCTACGGCACGCACGGGGAGATAAGTTGTACCATTGTAAATAAAAGGCTCAACCACATTGCCGTTAGCATCCTTGGGCTCAACCAAAACGCCGTCAACAACAAGCTTTATGTTGCGGTATACGGCTGTAATCTGCTCTGCCGCTTCTTTAGCAAAAGCAGGGATGATCAAAAGCGCCATGCAAACAGCAAGTGCCAATGATATAATTACTTGCAATCTTTTTTTCATGATAATTCCTCCTATATTCGCGATCGCATACCAATATATTAGTATGCAAATATTATATAGGTAAATTATTAGTTTGTCAAGGGCGCTTAGAAATTTAATGGTATAATTAGCGAAAAAAGGATGAATTTACTGTGGTCGTTTTTAAGAACAGAATTCGCGATTTGCGCGAGGACATGGATCTAAGGCAAATTGATGTTGCACTTGCAACAGGCATTGACCAAAAAACCTTGTCCAACTATGAAACAGGCAAAACAAATCCTGACAGTTATTCCATAATAAAACTCGCAGAATTCTTCAAAGTAACAACCGACTACTTGTTAGGATATTCAAACTCAAATCTCTCAAGCAACAAAGACGTTATTGAAAAACTCGATAAAATCGAAAAAGAAATCGACGAAATAAAGAGATTTTTAAAATAAAAAGAGCCTTTGGGCTCTTTTTTCATGAGTAATATAACGTTCATTAAAAAAGGAAGTCTTACGACTTCCTTTTTTGTTATTTTGTAAGCTTTGCTGCGGCTTCGGCAGGAGTGAGAAGTTCCTGGTCGCCGCTTTCCATATTCTTAAGCATAATCTTGCCCTCCTCGGCTTCGCTATCGCCGACAAGAGCAACATAAGGAATACCACTGCGGTTTGCAAATTTCATCTTGGGCTTCATACCCTTATCAAGGCAATATACATCTACCTTTAGACCGGCATTTCTGATTACAGCCGCACTTTCAAGCACAAAGTCGATGTGACTTTTATCCATGGGAATAAAGAGAACATCTACAAGGCTCTTGCGGTCATCCGAAATAATATTCTCGCTTCTGAGCTGAGAGAAAAGACGTGTGAGACCGATGGAGATACCGATACCGGGTAAACTGTCATCGGTGTAATAACCTGTGAGATTATCATATCTGCCGCCTGAGCATACGCTTCCAAGTGCAGGATAGTCAACCATCTTGGTTTCATAAACAGTGCCTGTATAATAATCAAGTCCGCGCGCAATGGTGAGGTCAATGGAGATATTCTTTTCGGGAATACCGTACATATATGCGTAGTTAACAACCTTTTCAAGTTCGTCAACGCCTGTTTTGAATGTCTCATCTGCGCAGTCAACAGCTTTAAGTGCGCTAAGCACTTCTGCGTTGGTACCCTTGATATTGATAAATGCAAGTATCTTATCAGCGGCGGCGCCGTCAACGCCGAATTCACTGAGCTCTGCCATTACCTTCTCTGCACCGATTTTTTCAAGCTTATCTATAGTACGGAGAATGTCGCCAATCTTATCTGCAAGACCGAGCGAAGAGAAGAAACCGTTAAGCACTTTGCGGTTGTTGATACGGATAACAAATTCGCCAAAGTTAAGCTTGGTAAATACATTATAAATTACAGCAGGCATCTCTGCATCATACATAAGGTCAAGCGCCTCTGCACCGATGATATCAATGTCGCACTGATAAAACTCGCGGAAACGTCCCTTCTGCGGACGTTCACCCCTGTAAACCTTGCCCATCTGATAACGCTTGAAGGGGAAAACAAGGTCGTTTTTGTGAAGCGATACATAGCGTGCAAGCGGAACAGTCAGGTCAAAGCGCATTGAAAGGTCGGTATCGCCCTTGGTGAAACGATAGATCTGCTTTTCAGTTTCGCCACCTGCCTTTGCAAGCAGTACATTAGAATACTCAAGTACGGGAGTATCGAGAGGGAGAAATCCAAAGCTCTCATAAACCTCACGGATAGTATCGTACATCTTATTAAAAAGTATCTGGTCGGGGGGGAGAAGCTCCATTGTGCCCTGAAGCACGCGGGGCTCGGTTTTTGTATTAGACATGATATTGTCCTTTCTTAGACACGGAATTGGTAATCGTAAAGTTCTTTATATATGCCGCCGATATTGATAAGCTCATCATGATTGCCTCTCTCTTTGATGCCGTCATCGGTCATGACGATTATCTCGTCTGCCTGTTTTACGGTAGAAAGACGGTGAGCAACAACTATCGTTGTTCTACCCACAGAAAGCTCATTCAAGCTCTCTGATATCATTTTTTCAGTTGCATTATCAAGGGCACTTGTCGCCTCGTCAAGAATGAGTATTGGCGGATTTTTGAGGAATACGCGTGCTATCGCAACTCTTTGCTTCTGACCGCCGGAAAGCTTGACTCCTCGCTCACCTACCTGCGTTTCGTAGCCTTCAGGCAAGCTCATGATATACTCATGTATATTTGCACGCTTTGCCGCGGCTATCATTTCATCATCACTAACGTCACAAGAGCCATAGCAAATGTTATCGCGGATAGTAGAGTCAAAGAGGAACACATCCTGAGAAACTATACCAACATGACTTCTGAGCGAGTCAAGCGTTATGTTTCGTACATCTGTACCGTCTATCTTAACGCTGCCGCCCTCTATATCATAGAATCGCGGAATAATATTGCAAATCGTCGTCTTACCGCCGCCCGAAGGACCAACAAGCGCAAGTGTCTTGCCGGGAGCAACCTTAAAAGAAAGATGACTGAGGATCTCTTTTGAGTCGCTGTAACGGAAAGAAACATCATCAAACTCTATTTCGCCTGCCACCTTATCAATCGGCTTTGCGTCTTCTACGTCGCTCTCTGCAGGTGTATCCATAATAGAACAGAAGCGCTCAAATCCGCTGATACCGTTTTGAAACTGCTCCACAAAGTTTACCAGTCTGTTTATCGGGTCTACAAACACGTTTGCATAAATAAGAAATGCCGCAAAATCACCTGGGGTTATCTTGCCGTATATGCAGAACAGACCGCCGCTTATAAGCACAACAAGCTTCAGCAAATCGAAAAGGAATGTGGATGTACTATGGAACTGCGCCATTGCGCTGAGCGCACGGTATCTTGTTTTGACATACTTGTCGGTGACCTGATTAAACTTATCATTCTCAAAATCACGCGCAACGTATGCCTTGGTAACTCTGATACCTGTAAGGCTATTTTCAATATTGGCATTGATCTCAGCATTAACAACACGCATTGCCTTAAACTCAACGCTCATTTTCTTGCGCATATGTAGTGCAAACAAAAGCATAAACGGTATGCAAACAAAAATAATCAGCGTGAGCCATATGTTAACCTGCGCCATGAGCACAAACGAACACACGAGCAGAACAACAGACAAGAACAAATCTTCAGGGCCGTGATGCGCAAGCTCGGAAACATCCAGAAGGTCGCCTACAATTCTCGAAAGCAATGCGCCCGTCTTGTTATTATCATAAAATGTAAACGGCAGCTTTTGCATATGATTAAACAGGTCACGGCGCATGTCTGCCTGCATATCCGCAGCCATTCGGTGGCCGTAATCCTGTATAAACTGGTTCATCAGTTTCTTTACAAAATAAAGAACCACCAGAACAGCCGCCAGGATAAGTATAAATTTTACATTCTTATTGGGTATGAAGTCATCAATAATAACACCCGTGAGTTTGGGATAAACGAGATTGCACAATGCTACACCAAGTGCGCAAAGCATGTCCAATGTAAAAAGTTTAAGATACGGTTTATAATAGGCACAAAACCTTTTCACCATTTGCATATCAGGTTTTTCCACCTCCAATACATCTTATTAATTATAATGTAAAAAAACCTTAAAGTCAATCTCTATTGACATAAAAAACATTTTGAAGTAAAATGTATGCAGTATATTTTATAAGGAAAAACGACATGAAAAAACATTTCTCACATATCGCACGCGATATAGGCGTGTTTATAGCAGTTATTGTCCTGCTTTGGGGCTTTTTGATGCTTACATCCTTAATTCCAAACAAAGCTATATATGACAATATGATGGAAAGTGCCAGCCAATTGAATCCTGACATAGAAGATGTGGCTCTGGAATATGAAGGTCAAAAGTGGAACACGTTTATCGACTACTATGCCGACTCGATACTGACTCAAATAGCCTGGAATATGGGTAACGGCAACGCTGTAAAATCATCTGTTGACACAAATTATTTTGACGGCGAAAGACTTGGCGTATATGCCGGACTCCAGCTTGCTATAATAGGCGTAGCAGAGCCAAATGTGGACTATTCACGCTATTGGCACGGCACTGCCGGATTTATTCGTCTGTTTCACCTTTTCACTGACATAAACGGCATTAAAGCAATAGGATTTTCTGTAATAATGATACTTGCGCTTGCAGTTATCCTGCTGCTCTGCCGCAAAAAACAATATGCCGTTGCGATAGTTTTCCTACTCTCACTTATAGCTGTGAAAATATGGGTGTTGCTATACTGCATTGAGTACCAACCAGCTTTTGCCATTGGACTTTTGATGTGCGTGCTGTTTTTGCTGTTCGAGAAAAAAGGAGACAATGCGCTTTTTACACTCTCGGTACTCAGCGGAACGCTTATCGCTTTCTTTGATTTTCTCACCACAGAAACTCTTGCCATTCTTCTTCCGCTTATCTTTGTTGTTTTGGTGCGTACCAAAGAAGATCGCCTCGGCGAGTTCAAACCCAATGTTTCAAGACTGTTCTTCTGCGGTCTTCGTTTCGTGATGGCATATGGTGCGACTTTCCTTGCCAAATGGTCGATTGCATCAATCATTACAGGCGAAAACAAGTTTGCACTTGCATTTTCTTCTGCAGGAGTACGCTTTGCAGGTGAGATAACAGAAATACAAGCCGACACACTTTGGGAAAGAATATATTCTGCTATACTCTCTAATTTCTCAATGCTCTTTAACGCAACCAAAGTACGTATTGATGTACCACTTGCTGTTGCAGGCATCTGCATTTCCCTGCTTGTAATCGGTCTTTTTTGCTATATTTTCCACAAAGAAAACAATTACGGTGTAGGTATCAAACTACTTCTGCTTCTTGGCAGTGTAGTTATTGCACGATTTGTAATTATGAACAATCACTCCATACTCCACATGTTATTTACCTATCGCGCACTTGTATCAACAATGGTGGCGGTATTCGGTGCAGTTATTCTCAGCGTAAGCAAAGGAAAAATAAAAGATGGAAAATAATCTTGAACTTACAATACTTATGCCCTGCTATAACGAGGAAAAGTCAATTACATTTTGTGTTGATGAAGCCATGCAGGCGCTTGCCGACAACAACATATGCGGCGAAGTATTGATAGCTGACAACGGCTCAACCGACAAGTCTGTTACAATCGCCAAGAGTCTTGGTGCGCGTGTAGTACATATCGAAGAAAAGGGCTATGGCAACGCTCTTATCGGTGGCATCAAAGCAGCACACGGAAAGTATGTTTTGATGGGTGACTGCGACGGAAGCTATATTTTTGCCGATGCGCCAAGATTCTTAGAGAAACTGCGTGAAAACTATTCTCTCGTCATGGGTAACCGCTTTAAAGGTGGTATTGAAAAAGGAGCAATGCCATTTTCGCACAAGTACCTCGGCGTGCCTGTGCTATCTTTACTTGGCAGACTCCGCTATAAAGTGAAGATTGGTGACTTTCACTGCGGGCTTCGCGCATTTGACCGTGAAAAAGCACTCTCGCTTGAGCTTAAATGCAGTGGCATGGAATTTGCAACAGAGATAATCGCAAAATTCGCAAAAGCTAAAGAACCTATCTGCGAAATACCGACAAAGCTGCGCCCTGACCATAGAAACGGTCCTACGCATCTGCGCAGTATCCCCGACGGACTTAGACATCTGAAGTTTATTTTCTTTGGAAAGTAAAAAAGGAGCCAAAGGCTCCTTTTTTTATTTTGCATGATAAAGTTTTTTCGCCTGATATTTAGGTTCGCAGGTAAGATTTACACCAAGTTTCTTAAAGGTCTTGCTGTCCACCTGCGAGAGAATAACACTGGAATGTACCTCACAGCCGGCAAGTTTGCCGAGTTGGTCAAGAGCGTGTGCCGCAGTGACTGAAGTGACAGCGCTTATAGCAAGCGCAATAAGCACCTCATCAGTATGAAGGCGAGGATTATGGTTACCAAAATAACCGGTTTTCAGGCGCTGTACAGGCTCAATAACTGTAGGAGAAATAAGTTCAACCTCATCATCAATCTCTGCAAATGCCTTTAATGCATTGAGGAGCAATGCCGAGGAAGCACCAAGCAAAGAAGAAGTCTTGCCGGTGATGATGCGGCCATCGGGAAGTTGCATTGCCGCTGCAGGAGCATCGGTAGTCTCTGCTTTTGCAAGAGCCGCGGCGATAACAGGACGATTTTCTGCAGTGATATGTGCCTGCTTCATCAATAGATCAAGCTTGTGCACTGTGTTTGATGAAACCATATTCTCTTTTTCATCACAAAGTGCGGTATAATAACGACGGATTATCTCCTGATTTGATGCTTCACAAACAACAGCGTCATCGATAATACAGTTACCTGCCATATTCACGCCCATGTCAGTAGGTGATTTATATGGCGATGAACCAAATATCTTTTTGAACATAGCATCAACCACGGGGAAAATCTCAACATCGCGATTGTAGTTAACTGCCGTTTCGCCATACGCCTCAAGATGGAAAGGGTCAATCATATTTATGTCATTAAGGTCAGCAGTTGCCGCCTCATACGCCATATTTACAGGATGCTTGAGCGGAATATTCCAAATTGGGAATGTCTCAAACTTTGCATAACCGGATTTTACCCCGCGCTTGTTCTCATGGTAAAGCTGTGAAAGGCATGTTGCCATCTTTCCGCTTCCGGGACCGGGAGCTGTAACGATGACAAGTCGGCGTGTGGTCTCGATATAATCGTTCTTGCCATAGCCCTCGTCACTGACTATTTTTTCAACATTGAAGGGATATCCTTCAATAGAATAATGACGGTATACTTTAACACCAAGGCTTTCAAGCTTGCGAACAAACTGAACAGCCGCCCCCTGCTCGGAATATCTGGTGAGTACAACACTGCCAACATAAAGCCCAACACTGCGGAATGCATCAATAAGGCGCATAACATCAAGATCATACGTTATGCCAAGGTCACCGCGAACCTTATTTTTTTCTATATCTGCCGCATTGATAGCGATAACGATTTCAGCATCATCTTTAAGCTGCAAAAGCATCTGCAACTTACTATCCGGTTTAAATCCGGGAAGAACGCGCGATGCATGAAAGTCGTCAAACAGCTTGCCGCCAAACTCAAGATAAAGTTTACCGCCAAAGGTGGCAATGCGCTCACGAATATGCTTTGACTGCATCTCCAAATACTTATCATTATCAAATCCAATTTTTAACATAACGCAAACCACCGTCCTTTATTTCTACTAACTTATTTATTATACTCCATATTATCTTTAATTTCAACGGCTATTTCAAAAATTTGCAAAAATAAAAGGAGCATAAAGCTCCTTTTATTACAGCAGTCTAATTCCTGCCTTTTCACACTCATTGATAGTTTCGGCATCCCATATACTGGACTGTACCTCACCGATGTGAGCGCATCCCATAAGCAACATGCAAAGACGGGACTGCCCGATACCGCCGCCGATAGTAAGCGGGAGCTCATCATTCAAAAGCATCTGATGGAACGGAAGCTCTCTGCGCCGATTACAGCCAGAAACATCAAGCTGATAAGCAAGCGACTCGGCGTCAACACGGATACCCATTGAAGAAATCTCAAGTGCATTGCCAAGCACCTCGTTCCAAAGAAGCAAGTCACCGTTAAGCTGCCAGTCGTCATAGTCAGGTGCACGTGTGCCATGAGGCTTGCCAGACTTAAGCACACCGCCAATCTGCATGATAAACACAGTTCCATGCTCACGTGTAATCTCTTTTTCGCGCTCTACAGGAGTCATTTCTGGATACATATCTTCAAGCTCCTGTGAAGTGATAAACTTAACCTTGCGGTTAATATTTGTATGAAGCTGCGGAAAATGTACGCGCAGGCGATTGTTTGTATTTGCAAGTGCATCTGCAATAGCACTTACGATAAGTTCAAGATATTCAACATTGCGATTATCGCGTGTGATTATCTTCTCCCAGTCCCACTGGTCAACATAAATTGAATGAATGTTGTCAAGCTCTTCATCGCGTCGGATAGCATTCATATCAGTATAAAGACCGTTGCCGACAACAAAGTTATAACGCTTTAGCGCCAGACGCTTCCACTTAGCAAGCGAATGTACAACCTGTGCATCAACACCGATTGCAGGCACATCAAAAGAAACGGGGCGCTCATAACCGTTAAGATTATCATTGAGTCCCGATGCTTCTGTAACAAAAAGCGGCGCAGAAACACGTTTCAAATTGAGTGCAGAAGACAGCTCGCTCTGAAAAGTCTGCTTGATATAAGCGATAGCACGCTGAGTGTCGTATTCGTCAAGCAAAGGCTTATAGCCTTCTGGAATGATTACCTTGTTCATATTTTTGCCCTCCATGGGAATAGGAATAACTAATTATACAGCACTAAAAAGGTAAAGTCAAGTGCATGGGGGGTAAACTTTAATTTATCTTCACTATTTTAATATTTTATGTTATACTAATAAAAAACGCACCCGGAGGATATATAGATGGAACGCGAATATGCAGTATATGCGACAAAAGAGGCAGAAGAGTTGCTTAAAATAGACAGCCCGACAGGATATACAAAAGAAGCCGCGGCGTGGGTAAAGAACGCCTTTGAAGAGCTTGGATTTTCCGCAAACATAACTACCAAAGGCGGTGTAATGGTAGATCTTGGCGGCAATGATGAAAGCGATGCTCTTTTGCTTTGTGCACACGCAGATACACTCGGCGCAATGGTAGCAGAAATCAAGTCTAACGGTCGTCTGAGAGTTACTAATCTCGGCGGATTGCGTGCAGAGAACTGCGAGGCAGAAAATGTGCGGATCCATACAAGGGACGGAAAAATTATTGACGGTACTCTTCAACTCTGCAATGCATCTGTACATGTGAACGGCAGTTATGGCGACACCAAGCGAACCTTTGACACACTTGAAGTTGTTATCGACGAAGATGTAAACAGCGCAGATGACACTCGCGCGCTTGGCATTGAGGTAGGCGACATAGTATGTGCCGATCCGCGCACTCGCATAACAGAATCAGGATATATCAAAAGCCGTTTTTTAGACGACAAGCTTTCTGTCGGAATTCTGCTCGGCTTTGCAAAGTATTTAAAAGATGTTAACGCCCTTCCAACACGTAAGATATACGCACACATTACCGTTTATGAAGAAGTCGGTCATGGTGGAGCGGCTTCTGTCCCTGTCGGAGTTACCGAAGCGATAAGTGTCGATATGGGTTGCGTGGGCGATGGACTTGCCTGCACTGAACGTCAGGTATCAATCTGTGCAAAAGACTCAGGCGGTCCATACAGCTATGAAGTGGTAGGCAAACTGATTGAATCAGCTAAAAAAGAGAATGCTGACTATGCAGTAGATGTATATCCGCATTACGGTTCGGACGTTGAAGCAACACTGTCGGCAGGAAGCGACATTCGTCACGGTCTTATCGGCGCAGGTGTATATGCAAGTCACGGATATGAGCGCAGCCATATTGATGGAGTGTGGAACACACTTAAGGTCTTAAAAGGATATACCGAAGTATAAAGCAATAGCGTGCTGTCTGGGGGAAGACAGCACGCTATTGTTTTATATATAGATTATGGGGGAAACAGATTTAATCATCAAAATGCATAAGCAACGCAGCACATGCGATAACAAGGCAAACCGGCAATCCGATATAGAGTGAAATCATACCAATCTCCATACCACCGATAATACCAAGAGCAACTACAAAGCTGAAAACAACAGCCGCCATACGAACACCGCTTGCGGTGATGCGCTCGCAGATAACTTCAAATACCGCGCGAAGGAAACGAATAACCATAGATATTGCCGAGCGGTTTCTTCTTGCTCTTACATTGTCTCTGTAGCCGTATGCGTTCATAGTTTTTACCTCCAAGGTTTGTCCTTTGTGTTTTTATGATATCACCACTTTTGGAAAATGTCAATACATTTTTTGAAAAATATTTCCGAAATAGAAAATATTTTTTGCCGTTTTAGAAAAAATATCGAAAAATGTATTTACTTTTTGGAAAATCGGTGATATAATCGAATTAACAATAAATTTAATGTAGATTTTTGTAAAAGGAGCAACGAAAATGAGTTTTTCCGAAAGAGTTAAACTTATAAAGAAGGAAAAAGGAGTCACCAACGAAGCTCTCTCTAAAGCAAGCGGTATTCCGCTTGGCACCCTCGGCAAGCTGCTTTCAGGCTTTACCGAGGAGCCGAAGCTTTCCACTGCCATCTCAATTGCAGAAGCGCTTGACTGCTCTCTTGAATACCTTGCCACCGGTAAAGAGGAGCCCATGCGTCTTAGCGAAGCAGAGGAAACACGTCTTGAAAAATACCGCGCACTTGACGCGCACGGTGCGCGGGTGTGCGACTTTATATTAGATGAAGAATACATGCGCTGTGCCGCCGTGTCGAGAAATGTTCGCGCCGATATTGGCGAAGCTATTTCCGAAACCGGAAATGTCAAAAAGAAAGCACGCATGATAAAGATACCCTTCTTTTCAGACCGCGTTTCAGCCGGCCTTGGTGAACATCTTGAATCCGACGAATACACCGAAATCAGCGTTGTAGAAAATGAAAAAACAAAGCGTGCTGACTTTGCACTGCGTGTTTCGGGCGACTCGATGGAGCCACGCTATCACGACGGTGACATTTTGCTGGTAGAGAATACACCAAACATTGATATTGGCGAGCTTGGAATCTTCATCTGCGATGGCGAGGGCTACTTTAAGGAACTTGGCAAGGGCTGCCTTATTTCTCTCAACAAAAAGTATGCTCCTATACAGCTTTCGCAATTTGAATCTTTTTCATGCCGCGGTGCCGTAATCGGTACTCTGCGTCAAAGAGGTTGAATTCATAAGCCCTACTTCCCTCTCGCATCTATAGTATAGCAGAACGTCTGTCCAATAAATCGGACAAAGGTCGGAAAAATTTAAATTTTCCGACCTTTATTTTTATATGACTTCGCTTGCATTTCAATGCCGCTTGTGGTATAGTTATTATGATTTGGCATTAAACATAGAAAGGGGACTTTTCTTTGGTCACCATAGGAATTGACATTGGTGGAAGCACTACAAAGATTGTAGGCTTTACTTCTGATAGTTCGCACAAACTCATCGAACCGCTTTCGGTGAAAGCTACCGATCCGGTCACGTCGGTATACGGTGCTTTCGGAAAGTTTTTGACACAGAACAACCTTGAGCTTTCCGATATTGAAAAAGTTTCAATAACAGGTGTCGGCTCTAAATATATAACCAAACCGCTATACTCTCTCCCTTGCGAAAACGTACCTGAGTTTGAATGTATAGGTCTTGGCGGTCTGTATCTCTCAAACCTTGACAGGGCCATTGTTGTAAGCATGGGAACAGGCACAGCGCTTGTGCATGCAAAACGAGGCGGAGACATCGAATACCTCGGCGGTACCGGTGTTGGCGGCGGAACGCTGGTCGGACTTTCTGAAAAACTGCTGGGAATGAAAAACCCCGAACATATTTCACAGCTTGCCTCAGGCGGTAACCTTGACAATATCGATCTGCGCATAAAGGATATTACCCCCGGCTCTTACACGCTACCCGAAAATATGACGGCGGCAAACTTCGGCAAAGTTGCCGACCTTGCAACTAAAGAAGATATCGCACTTGGACTTATAAATATGATTTATGAGACCGTTGGTATGATGGCTGTCTTCAATTCCCGTATGCATAAGACACGCGATATCGTCCTTACAGGCAACCTCACGCAAATTGCTCAGGCACCCTCCACATTCGCCACATTATCCGAAATGTTTGACATCAACTTCATGATTCCCGAGCGCGCGCAGTATTCAACTGTTATAGGCGCGGCGCTCTGTGCACTAAAATGACAATGAAACCGAAAATGATTCTGTTTGACTACGGTCAGACTCTTATAGTAGAACCTCAATTTGACTGGACCGCGGCAAATCTTGCGATCCTTAACCACGCTAACCACATTCCAGAAGGAATGAGCGCAGATGAATTCTGCCACTGTTCAAACAGCCTTTTTGAACATGTTATGGGCAACCGCCGCGAGAGCTGCAGAGAGATAGAACACGAAAAATTCCTGCGACTACTCTGCGATGCATACGGACTAAAGCTTGACATATCCATCGCCGAGGCTGACCTGCTTTATTGGGACAGTGCGACGCACGGCTCATTTGCCTCTCCGGGCGCTGCCGAGTTCCTTGATTATTTGCACGAAAACGGCATCCGTACCGGTGTTATCAGCAATATGTGCTATGCTAACATGGCACTACGCACAAGGCTGAACCGTTATCTGCCCAACAACCGTTTTGAATTTGTAATAACCAGTTCTGACTATGTTCTTCGCAAGCCGGAAAAACTTATCTTTGATGTGGCTATACGACGTGCGAACCTTGACCCGCGTGAGATATGGTATATAGGCGATAATCCAAATGCCGATGTCGTAGGCTCAAGCGGTGTCGGTATGCATCCCGTGCTATATACAGGCGCACATATGCGTGACTATTCCAATATGCCCAAATTGCAATTTGATGTTGTAGACAGCTTCAAAGAACTGCAGGCTCTCGTTGAAAAAGCATAAAAAAAGAGACACTTTAAAGTGTCTCTTTTTTTATTTCTGCAATAAGTCGTGCGATAATATCGCCCTCGGAAATTTTTTCGATTATCTCACCTTTTTTAATGAGTACCGCTTCGCCGTTTCCACCCGCGATACCAATATCAGCCTCACGCGCTTCGCCGGGACCATTTACCACACAGCCCATAAGCGCAACCTTGATATCCTTGCCAAGGAGATTCTCTTTAGCCGCCGCTTCTTCAAATTCTTTCGCAAGTGCAATCAAATCAATCTTGGTTCTGCCACAGGTAGGACATGAAACGATGTTCATTCTTCTACGTGGACTCATGTCAAGAGCAGCAAGAATTTCATGCGCCGCTTCAACTTCATCTACGGGATTTGCAGTGAGCGAAACGCGAATAGTATCGCCGATGCCGCGAAGAAGAGTTCCGCCAATGCCAACAGCACCCTTGATAAGTCCCATTTTGCCGCCACCAGCTTCGGTAACGCCTATATGTAACGGATAATTGCAACGGTTGGCGAGTATCTCGTTTGCCTGCGCCATAGCAGTAACATTTGATGATTTTACAGAGAGAACAATATTATCAAAGTCGTATTTTTCAAGTAATGACGCATGATACATCGCGCTTTCCGCAAGAGCTTCTGCCGTAGGTGAACCGTATTTTTCAAGTATGGTTTTCTCAAGCGAGCCACCATTTACACCTATGCGAATCGGCACATTATTCTTGCTACACGCATCAACAACGCGCTTAACTCTGCCCTCATCGCCGATATTTCCCGGATTTATACGTATCTTATCAACTCCGGCGCTGACACATTCAAGCGCTATACGATAGTCAAAGTGGATATCTGCAACAAGTGGCACCTTTATGCCCATCTCTTTAAGATACGAAAATGTTGCCGCGCTTTCAGGAGTGGGAGCAGTGATGCGCACAATGTCACACCCTGCGTCTTCAAGGGCGCGAACCTGAGAAAAAGTAGCCAGACGATCAAGAGTATCAGTATTGGTCATAGACTGAACCGCGATAGGATTTTTACCACCTATAACAACTCGACCTATTTTAACTTCCTTTGCGCCGCGGCGCATATAATTGTATGCAGTAAGCATAGTTTATTTCCTTTAACTTATAAGTTTGATTACGTCCTTGAAGGTCACAAATATCATCAGACCAAACAAAAGCATGATGCCAACTGTGTGTACAAGACCTTCAAATTTCGGCGGTACTTTGCGGCGGAATACCATCTCAAAAAGGATAAATACAAGTCTGCCGCCATCAAGTGCCGGAATAGGCAAAAGATTGAACACGCCAAGGTTCATGGTAAGCACGCTGAGCAAATAAGCAAGCGAATACAAGCCGTTCTTTGCCGCTGTACCGATAGCTTCGGTTACACCTACAGGTCCGCTGACTGCCTCAACACCGACTCTGCCTAAAAGAAGGTCAAACAGAGATTCCCATATCATTCTGACAGTAGAAACTGCCATAAACCATGTATGTTTTACCACTCCGCCAAAAGTCTTTTTCGCGGCGAACACAATAAAATCGCGGTCGCCGAATACCATTCCACTTTCAGCAATGGTTGGGAAAACAACATCCTCTAAAAGTACACGTTCGTTATCGCGGATGACAACGATATCAAGCGGCTCATATCCGTCATGTGTAATCTCATAATGCATGTCATCATAGGTATAAACCTTTGTGCCATTAATTTCGACAATCTCGTCGCCAGGCATAAGCCACTCATGACTTGTTGACTCAGGCAAGAACTCTGCCACAACATTTGATGCAAGCGGAGTTGAAAGTGTGAGAATCAAGCAAAGAATAACGCCGAGTATTATATTCATAGTCGCGCCTGCCGCAACTATGATAAAACGCTGCCATGGTTTTTTCTGCGAGAAGGAATCCTCCCCATCTGCATCTTCGTCTTCACCTTTCATTGAAACATAGCCGCCGATTGGAAACAGACGAAGGTTATACTCGGTGCCGTCTTTACCACGCTTTCCGAAAATGCGCGGTCCCATACCGAGTGAAAACTCATAGACTTTAACCCCACAAGCGCGTGCAGCAAAAAAGTGGCCGCCCTCGTGAATGGCGATCATCAGCCCAAAAGCAAATATCGCCAAAATAATATAAAGAACAGTTATCAAGTTCAGTTCCTTTCAAAATTAATTCTGTCGCGCACTTCTTTATCCGCAGCAAACACATCTTCTACAGTAAAGTCAAGCTTGTTTTGGAAGGCATTTATTGCATCCTCCACTACCTCGGCAATCTCATAAAAACGAATCTTATCGTCGAGGAAAAGAGCGACTGCCGCTTCATTTGCAGAACTTAATACCGATGGAAGAAGTCCGCCCTGTTCAATTGAATAGAACGCGAGATCCAGCAGGCGGAATGTCTTTCTGTCTGCTTCTTTAAACGTGAGTGTTCCAACCTTGAATATATCAAGAGGCTCGATTACCGCGGCTGTACGGTCAGGATATGTCAACGCAAACTGAACGCACTCACGCATATCCGGGCAGCTAAGCTGTGCAATAACAGCATTATCAATATATTCCACCGCACTGTGAATTATACTTTCGCGGTGAACCACAACCTGGATCTGAGACGGAGCTACATCAAACAGACGCACTGCTTCAATTACCTCAAGTCCCTTATTCATAAGCGTTGCGCTGTCAATGGTTATCTTAGCGCCCATAGACCACGTTGGATGCTTTAGAGCATCGGCGCGTGTAACTGCGCGAAGCTGCTCAGAAGTATATCCAAAAAAGGGCCCGCCCGATGCAGTAAGCCAAAGCTTTTTAACCTCATTGCGCTTTCCTACATGTAGGCACTGGAATATCGCGCTGTGTTCGCTGTCAACAGGAATAAGCTCTGCGCCGCCTTTTTTAACCTCTGCCTTTACGATATCGCCTGCGGCAACCAAAGATTCTTTATTGGCAATAGCAATACGCATACCGCGCTTTGCCGCCGCAAGAGTGGGGGCAAGCCCGGCAAGTCCAAGAACTGAGTTGACCGCGGTTTTTGCATCAGTGAGATTTATTGTTTCGATAATTCCGTCTGTACCGCAAAGCACCTTGGTGGATGTATCGGCAACACGAGTGGCAAGGTCGCGAGCCGCGTTTTCATCAGCCATAGCGCAAAATCTTGGTTTGAATTCGCGTATCTGTTTTTCAACAAGCTCAACATTTTTTCCGCCCGTAATGGCATCAACTTTTATATTGTGTGCTCGTGCAACATCAAGCGCCTGTGTACCGACAGAACCGCTCGAGCCGAGAACTATAATAGATTTTTCCATATTATCAACCAAATATACTCAAGAAACCCGGATTTGCAAGCATGAGATAAAGAATAGGGGCAACCGCTATAATACTGTCAAAACGGTCAAGCACACCGCCATGACCGGGGAAAAGGTTACCGTAATCCTTAATATCGCGCTCACGCTTGATATACGATGCGATAAGGTCGCCTATCTGCGAAACCACAGAAAGCGCTATGCCGCAAACGAACAAAGCAATTACATCAGGAGCAGCACTTTCATAAAGGTGCGAATAGAGAAATCCTGCACCGACAAATGCCGCTGCCGAAATAAGAGTTCCGCCAATTGCGCCCTCGACAGTCTTCTTGGGACTGACAGCCGGTATAAGTTTATGCTTGCCAAACAACATACCGGAAAAATATGCAAATATATCTGTTGCAAACGCAACTACCATCACCATAATAAGCAGGAATACTCCATGGTCAAGCGCGCGTGTTGCAACAAGGCATGAAAATCCGCAAATGATATACATTGTAGAGAGGAAAGCCTTTGCCGCATCCTTAAAGCGTATTTTACCCTGTGAAAACATTGCACAAGCAAGGACGTACAGCGCATATATATATACCACTGCAAACAGTGCAAGCACTGCAGACTGTATACCAATAAGGCTACGTACTGTTGCCGGAACAGCTATCGCAATGATGTACGACGGTATAGACAAATAATAGTTTTTATGTAAACCAAGGCAACGCATCATCTCAAACACCGCAACTCCTGAAAGCAGCGCAACCGCTATCTCAAGTGCCACCGTATGTGAAAAGATGATTACCGGAACTGCGACAAGCGCAAGACAAATACCTGTGATTATTCTTGTCAGCATTTTTAAATTCCTCCATAACGGCGCTTTCTCGTATAGAAATCGTCGATGATTTTGTCAATTTCACGCTCGTCAAGGTCAGGCCAGAGCGTATCTGTAAAATAGAATTCCGCGTATGCCGCCTGCCAAAGCAAGAAGTTTGAAAGGCGTAAGTCACCGCCTGTACGCACGATAAGATCGGGGTCCTGACAATGTGCAGTATACAAAGCGCCTGTGACATCATCTTCGCTGACGTTTGTCTTTCCCTCTTTGATAAGCACCTCACAGGCATGCGCTATCTCAGCACGTGCACCGTAATTGAGAGCAATATTAAGAACAAGCTCTTTGTCTGCCGACACTTTTTCGGCATTTTCTATTTTCGCCTTAATGTTCTCTGGGAAAATACTCATATCGCCAAGGAAATGAAGCTGAATGTTATTCTCATCAACGGATGCAACCGCATCATCTATGTAATCCGAAAGCAACTTCATTATTGCATCGACTTCGTTCTTAGGGCGCTTCCAGTTTTCGGTCGAAAACGCATAAACTGTGATTATCTTAACGCCCTTGTCGCCGCAATAGCGAATGATCTTTTTAAAAGTTTTTGCCCCATTGACATGACCGAATTCTCGTGGCATTGAGCGCTTCTTTGCCCAACGTCCGTTGCCATCCATAATAAACGCTATATGGCGCAACCTGTCATCAACCATGGCAACAGTTTCTTTCTTCTTAAAAAACATAGTTACCTCAATACAGCAATAGAGCCGGAGTTTTGCCCCGGCTCAAAGAGTTTAATTTTAGATAGACATGATTTCTTTGCTCTTTTCAGCGCCGATATTGTCAATGTCCTTGATAAACTTATCTGTAAGATCCTGTACCTTCTTATCGCTGATCTTAACATCGTCCTCGGTGAGTTCGCCGTTCTTCTTCAACTCTTTTACCTTATCGTTGGCATCGCGGCGAAGATTACGGATAGCAACCTTTGCTTCCTCACACATCTTGGAAACCTGCTTTGTAAGCTCTTTTCTGCGCTCCTCGGTAGGCTGAGGGAATGCAAGGCGGATAACCTTGCCGTCGCTCTGAGGAGTGATGCCTATATCAGAAGCAAGGATAGCCTTTTCGATATCCTTGACAGTAGTTGTATCCCAAGGAGAAATGGTAAGAGTGCGAGGGTCGGGAACCTGGATAGCCGCCATCTGAGAAATGGGGGTGGGAGTGCCGTAGTAATCTACAGAAACACGTGAAAGTACCTCAGGGTTTGCCTTGCCTGCACGAACAGTGCCGAGATTCTGGCGAAGAGAATCTATTGTTTTATTCATCTTGCCTTCAAATTCTTTAGTATCAAAGCTCATAGTATTGATTCCTTTCAAATTATTTTACAATAGTGCCGATCTCTTCACCCATAACAGCACGATAGATGTTATCGGGATCATCAAGACCGAATACAAGGATCGGAATGTGATTATCCATGCAGAATGATGTAGCGGTAGAATCCATTGCCGCAAGACCACGGGAGAGGATCTCCTGATATGTGATCTCATCTATCTTGGTTGCGCTTGCATCCTTGCGAGGATCGGCGGTATAAACACCGTCTATATTCTTTGCGAGGAGAACTACATCTGCATCTATTTCAGCAGCGCGAAGCACTGCCGCTGTATCTGTAGAAAAATACGGAGAACCAAGTCCGCATCCGAAAATGGTGACTCTGCCCTTTTCAAGATGACGCACTGCGCGATTGCGGATATACGGCTCAGCCATTGCATTCATCTCAATAGCCGTCATAACACGTGTTGTAACACCTGCGCGCTCAAACGCATCCTGCAATGCAAGTGAGTTGATAACAGTTGCAAGCATACCCATATGGTCGGCGCGAACTCTGTCCATATTGACACCCTGACGGCCTCTCCAAATGTTACCTGCACCGACAACAACGCCAATCTCGACGCCTGCATCTATACATTTCTTAACTACCTGAGCGATTTCATCAATAAAACCGTGATTGTATATGCCCTCAGAATCTCTTGCAAGTGCTTCGCCAGAAAGTTTGAGAAGCACACGCTTGAATTTAGGCTGTTTTGTTTCTGCCATTGGAATTTCCTCGCTGTTATTATATTTCTTCCTCTATTTTATACGATTATTGTCGGTTTGTAAACTGTTTTTTGAAAAAATGTGGTTAAGTTGATAAATTAATGTTTACGGGAGAACGCCGCTGCTGCGGCTACACCTCATCAGTCAGCTCCGCTGACAGCTTCACCTCAAGGGGAAGCCTTTATTAATGAGCCTTCCCCCTTGGGGGAAGGTGTCGCCACACGGCGACGGATGAGGGGTAGTCACCCATAGGTGCCGTCATATAAACTTTAATTTAGTTTTCATTATGGACAAACGGCAATAGATATTAAACTATTTGTTTTATCAAGTATATCGGTTTTACTATGCGAGAATTGCTCTTCACCACCGTATGAAACTGTTTGAAAAATGTCAGCGGTCAATGAACCATCGAAGTTGGTAATAAGATTTAATTCTATGTCATAATGAACCTCATGCCACCAATTTGTATTAAAGTGACCGAATTCAACTGTGACATCCCCGTATTCATTAACAGGAGTGGAAAATCTGAACATATTTGTTCCGTACGAGCCTTCTTTAAACTTAAAAGCATTATTATCTATTGTTACGACTTTTTCAATTTGTGATGAAACCTCATAGAACGCACCTTCGTTAATTGATATTCCGTCAAGGTCGATTTGCTCACCGTTTACCGTTACCGTAACATTACCTGTATTGTGATATAATGCAAGCCTTTGAGGAAGCTCTTCCATAAGTTCAGGATTACCGAGTATCAGTATGGTCGCAAGAGCAGCGATAGCGATAACTGTAGCGATAACTGTATATAATATAAATTTCTTCATTTTACAACCTCCGTTTTGCAATCGATAAGGTTACTTCCTATCACTATAGAAGCCCAAGGCGGCAGGAGCAATCCCCTGCCCTACAAGTTTACGGTTTCATTTACCAAATCAGAAAAATGTATACTGATTTGTTTCGCTCAAATTATCAAGCACGCCATTTCGTGAAAGAATCTCTATTACACTCTTAGTGAGTTTCGCACGTTCGCGGAGTTCCTCAATCGAGAAAAATTCACCGTCTGCTCTTGCCTCGACTATCTTCTGCGCCGCACCCTCTCCAAGTCCGCCAAGTGACGAGAACGGAAGTCGTATCTTGCCGTTTTCAGGGAGAAAAGCTGTAGCATCCGACTTATACAGATCAACGCCGAGGAACTGCACTCCTCTTGCAAGTGCTTCACGCGCAAGCGACATTGACGATATCGTTTCTGCGTCTTTCTGCGTTGCATCCTCTTTCTTTGAAAGCTCGTTGATAGTAGCGGTTACAGCGCCCTTGCCGCGCATGATAAGCTCGCCGTCAAATCCTCCTGGCGCAACCGTAAAGAATGCAGCATAAAACTCCATAGGGTAATAAATCTTATACCATGCAAGTCGGATAGCACTCATAACGTACGCCGCCGCGTGCGCTTTCGGGAACATGTATTTAATCTTTTTACACGAGTCTATGTACCATTCCGGCACATTATGCGCGCGCATATCCTCTTCCCACTCAGGCTTAAGTCCCTTACCTTTACGTACAGACTCCATTATCGTAAATGAATTACCGTTATCCAGTCCGTATCGGATAAGGTCAAGCATGATACCGTCACGCGTACCTACTACCTGCGAAATAGTACAAATACCGTCACGGATAAGATCCTGTGCGTTGCCAAGCCAAACGTCAGTGCCATGCGTAAGTCCCGATACCTGCAAAAGGTCGGCGAAAGTACGCGGCTTTGCCTCGACAAGAACCTGCTGCACAAATCGTGTGCCAAGTTCAGGGAGTCCAAGCGTGCCTATCGGGCAGTCAATATCCTCCTCGGTAACGCCAAGCGGTGCTGTAGACTCAAGCAATTCATAAACCGAACGGTCGTTCATCTTTACGTCCATAACGCTTGTATTTGTATACTTTTCAAGCATCTTGTATTTAGTCGGCATATCGTGTCCAAGCTCATCCAGTTTCAAAATAGTATCATGCAGATACGAGAACTGGAAGTGCGTTGTAACTATGCTGGAATTGGGGTCATCTGCCGGATGCTGTACCGGAGTAAAATCATAAACACTGTACTCTTTCGGTACAACGATAATGCCGCCGGGATGCTGTCCGGTGGTACGCTTAACGCCTACGCATCCTGCAACAAGTCTATCCATATCTGCGCGGCAAAGCGATATTCCCTTGCCATCAAGATACTTGGCAACAAAACCGAACGCGGTTTTGGACGCCATAGTACCGATAGTTCCTGCACGGAACACGTTTTCGCTGCCAAAAAGTTCCTCTGTGTATTTATGGACCTTACCCTGAACATCGCCTGAGAAATTAAGGTCGATATCGGGTGATTTGTCGCCATAGAATCCAAGAAAGGTTTCGAACGGAATATCATGTCCTTCACCGATGAGAGGACCGCCGCATTTCGGGCAGTCCTTGTCGGGCAGGTCAAATCCGGAACCAACAGAACCGTCTGTGAAGAACTCACTGTATTTACATTTTGGGCACACGTAATGCGGAGGCAAAGGATTAACCTCGGATATACCCGCCATTGAAGCAACGAATGACGAGCCTACAGAACCTCTTGAACCTACAAGATATCCTTGGCTCTCACTATACGCAACAAGCTTTTGCGCGATCATATAAAGCACCGCAAAACCGTGTTTTATGATAGATGTCAGCTCTTTGTCAAGTCGCTGAGAAACTATCTCAGGCAAATCTTCACCATAGATAGAGCGCGCACGCTCCCAACAGATGCGCTGAAGATCCTCTTCTGCTCCCTCCATGTTAGGAGTGTATGTTCCCTTGGGTATCGGGCGTATCTCCTCTATCATATCGTTGATGAGATTGGTATTCTCTACAACTACCTCATACGCAGTTTCTTCGCCGAGATAAGAGAACTCCTCAAGCATCTCGTCTGTAGTGCGGAAATACAGTCCAATATCTCTGTCGGCATCGGCAAACTTCATGCCTGCAAGCAAAATCTTGCGGTAGATCTCATCTTCTTTATTGAGAAAGTGTGCATCACAGGTGGCAACAACAGGCTTGCCAAGCTTTTTACCAAGCGCAACAATCTTGCGATTAAGCTCACGCAGCCCCTCTTCATCTGCAACTTTTCCGTTAGCAATAAGGAAACGGTTGTTGCATATAGGCTGTATCTCAAGATAATCATAGAAGTTTGCAATGCGCTCTATCTCCTCTTGCGACTGTCCGTCAAGTATCGCCATAAAAAGCTCGCCCGCTTCACACGCCGAACCTATAATCAATCCGTCACGATACTGCTCAAGCACTGTCTTAGGGATACGCGGATTTCGTTTATAATACTTTAGATAACTGTCGGATATCAAACGATAAAGATTCTTGAGTCCAACCTGATTTTTAACAAGGATAATCTGGTGATATGTACGAAGCTTAAGCGGATCGGAATGTTCACTCATCGCGGCGTTGATTCCGCCAAGATCTCCGATGCCTTCGTTCATTATCTTTTCAGACATCTTAAAATAAATATGTGCGAGCATCTCCGCATCATCACAAGCACGGTGATGATTGAAGTCGCCAAGCTTGTAATAATCAGCAAGTATATCAAGTTTATGCTTTTTCAGCTCGGGGTTTGCAAATCGCGAAAGCGCAACCGTATCAAGATATGGATTCTTGAACGGAATCTTGAGTTTTTCTGCAGCAGCCCTGATAAAACTTGTATCAAAGTTTGCATTGTGCGCTATAAGCGTGAGATCACCGCAAAACTCGAAAAACTGTGGTATTGCCTCATCGATCTTTGGAGCATCCTTGACCATATCATCGGTGATACCGGTAAGCTCCACGATGTTCTGCGGAATTGGCATTTCCGGGTTGACAAAGATATTAAACCGGTCAATTATCTCACTGCCTTTTATCTTTACAGCGCCTATTTCGGTGATTCCGCAATTCGCCACGGACAGACCGGTTGTCTCAATATCAAAGACAATAAATTCACCGTTGAGCGGCTCACTGCTCTCGCCGTAAACTGCACGCGCCGTATCATCTACAAAATATGCTTCCATACCGTAGATGACCTTTATATCTCCCTGTTTTTCTGCCGCAAGCATCATCTCGGGGAATGACTGTACATTGCCGTGGTCAGTAATTGCAACGGCCTTATGTCCGAATCGCTTTGCTGTTGCAATTAGCTCGGACGGCTCTATTATTGCATCCATCTGCGACATTACACTGTGAAGATGAAGCTCAACACGCTTTTTCTCGGCAGTATCTTTGCGAAGCACCTGCTTTATCTCAGCAATACGAACAGGACGCATAACATGCTCATTGAAGAATGTATCCATCTTGACTTTACCAAGAACAGCATAGCTCTTGCCAATTTTCATTTTACCGGCAAACTCTGCCTTTTCTATCGGAAAAACTCCGCGGAGAGATATCGACGAATCATTGTCTGTAATGCCTATTGTGACATTGATTTTATCACCCTTGCGCGTTTCCTTGGTCTCTATAGAAAACACCTTGCCCATAATAAGCACTGTGCCATCCAATCTCTGCAATTTACGCATCGGAGTAGGAGTAGAAAACTCAAACTCCTCACCGAGAATAATGGAGCTTTCCGAAACGTCAAATGTCATGTTTCCGCTCTTGTAAACATTCTCACTTATCTGTTCGCTTTCAAGTTCTTCAGTGCTGAGAGTGTCAATCATAGGCAAACGCTCCGCCACCGGTGCCCCCTCCGAAGGTGCGTCACGATGCGGCGCAGCTGCCGCTTCATTTTGAAGTGCTAATGCAATGTTAGCATCTATACGGCGGAGATCCTCTTCAAATGCCGAGCGGTGCAGGCTCGCTACATACTCAGCATTTTCATTTGCTCGGATATCCACTTTAAAGTCAAGCTCAAATTCACTTTTGATTATCCCGGCTATAACTGCGGCAGTTTGCGCAGTTTCAAGCAAACCAATACCGCCCATGCCAAAAGGAATCTCAATTACAATTTCACCGTCATTTATCTGTATGTCAGCATAGTTGAAAAAGCCCTTTGATACTGTTCCGACACGCTCGGTTTCAAGCAGGACCGAATTCATATAAGACTTTGTAAACAGCGAAGACGGATAGTGAGGAAGAACGCGCACAGAGTTCAACGCATAAGCTGCTGCTATCTCACGCTCCACTGCATAGAGGTCTTTCTTCTCTACCAAAGCCTTAAAAGCTGCGCCTACCTCAAGC
This sequence comes from Clostridia bacterium, assembly GCA_017399305.1. Taxonomy (GTDB): domain Bacteria; phylum Bacillota; class Clostridia; order Oscillospirales; family CAG-272; genus UMGS902. The sequence goes on along the minus strand of JAFQDK010000020.1, from coordinate 4,177 downwards.
ATGCGCAGCTCTTTATCAGCACGGACAGTCGTAATCTCGCCTGCCGACAAAATATCGGCATACTGTTGGCACGACGGCGTGTATTTATATAAATATTCTGATAATGTTTTTGCCATAACAAATCCTTACTTTACAAAATCAACCGCACCGTGAAGATTATTAACGGTAACATCTCCATCGGTGTGCATATATTCTCCGTCAAGCGACCATGACATAGCCCCTGGAGGACAAATTGTCAACTTTGACGCTTTGAAAAACTCAAAGCGGTCATTGTCATAATTGCTGGTTGTAAGCGCGTTTATTATCACACTGAGATCAGCAATATTCTTTGGCATTTTTACAAGCAACACTTCAAAAAGCCCGTCGTTAAGAGAAACAAGCTCGTTTTTAAGTTTGACTATTCCGCCAAAAGATGTGGAGTTGGCAACCGCGCCAAAGACATAATCGCCTTCGTAAACTTTGTCGTCAACAACAAACTTCATGTGATAGGGCTTTATACTCTGCAAATCCTTAATGCCTTCAAACAGATACGCCGCGTGACCAAAAACATTCTTTATGCTCTGCGGTGCCGAATATGAGGAAGCGGTAAACGCACCGAAAGATGCGACATAAGTAAAAAATCTTTCATTGAATTTTCCAACATCAAGAGGAAGCGGCATTCCAAGTGCGATTGATTCGGCACATTTCTTAATATCCAGCTCCACACCCATACTGTTTGCAAAATCATTGGTGCTTCCGCAGGGAATATATCCAAGAGGAATAGTGATATTGTTCTGCAACATACCGCTTATCGCCTCATTGAGAGTACCATCACCGCCACAGCATACAATCATATCAAAATCATTGCCGAAAGCTGCAAATTCACTTGCCTCACCGCGACGTCCTGTAACCATAACTGTAGTTGCATATCCACCCTTACCAAAGATCTCAACAACATCCAAAAGCAAATTTTTAAGTTTCTTTTTTCCGGCAACGGGATTGACAATAAGCATCAATTTTTTAAGCATGGTGGCACCTCACACATTGATAATACTTAATAATTTATAATAACATATATTTATGATTTTAACAAGTATAAATAATACAAAAACAGCGAGACAGTCAACACCGCCTCGCCTATACCACTAAAATAACACCGCCTTGCTGTTTCGCAAAGCGGTGTTATTTTAAATTCTTGCAAGTTCTTCAGCAATCTTTCCGATTACCGCCGGGATGTCACTTCCCTCGCCTTTTACTGTTATATCCGCATACTTTTCATAAAGCGGAATGCGCTCGTTGTATAAATCCTTTACGGTCATACCGTCCTTTATAGCGACTCCGCGCGCCGCGAAGTCAGCAAGGCGGCGCTCAATCTCCTCTTCGCTGACCTTGAGATAAACAACCTTGCCGCTCTTTTTCAAATATTGCATCGCTTCATCGGAATATATCGCGCTGCCTCCCGTGGCGATTACAGTATCATCAATATCAAGCGAAAGAAGCGCGTTTTTCTCGCAAACGAGAAAAGCATCATTTCCGTCTGTATTGATAATCTCTTGGAGTTTTCTTCCTTCGCGCTGTTGAATTACAATATCCGTGTCGCAAAAATGCATACCCATTACTTTAGCAAGTACAACTCCAACCGTACTCTTGCCGCAACCGGGCATACCTATGAGAATAATATTCATTTAGCTTTGGCCTGCTTTCATGCGGAACTCAACAGGCGCAGTGCCTGTCTGCTTTTTAAACGTATTTGAAAAATGGTGACTGTCCGCAAAATGTAGCATCTCGGCAATCGCCTTGATGCTCATATCCGTTTCAAGCAACATATTTTTTGCAGTTTCAATCTTCTTTTGAATTATGTACTGCTTTGGCGAAATACCAAACTCATTCTTGAAACAACTGATGATATACGACTTACTGAAGAAGAACTTACTTGCTATATCATCGAGACAAATATCTGCCTGAATGTTTGCATCAATAAAGTCTCGGATTTTATAAGATGAAGGCGCAAGCATGTCACAGGCAGAATCACTGGTGAGCTGATCAAGCAAACGCACAATCAGTTTAAACACACTGCGATATATCTCTGCTTTGTTATCACAGTTGATACGCGAACACTCATCAAAAATGAGATCGAATGTCTTGCGGCAATTCATCTGCTTTATTACAATGCCGCTTTGAAGATTATAAAGCTGCATCATCTCATTCATCAAGCGACCGCCAACATTGATCCATATTTTTGAATAAGGATTGTCAGGATTGCAATAATAGCGATGCAAATGACGACTAGAAAGCATATAAAAATCGCCGGCTTTTACTTTGTATACCTCGTGATCACACTCAACATATCCCTCGCCTGAGATTACATATTCAAGCACATAAATATGACGGTAAAAATATCTGCCATAATTCTCTCGGTCTATGAGATAGCGCTTGTCGGGATATGTGATACCCATTTTTTCTATACAAAAATTACCCTCATATTCAGAGTGCAGATTCTCATATGCATACTTCTCTGTTCCAAAGCTGTAAATGATGCCGTCAGACATATCGTGTCCTCCACAAAAAGTGTATAAAATTTTTTGTGTATTTTGCAAGAATAAAGGTTGATACTGTAAAAAATCAACACAAAAACTCTTTTATTTCAACAAAATTATAGCGCTTTCTTGTAAAAAAGTCAATATAAAATTATACATTGATTTTCATCGAGTGTAAAAAATATCTCGGATTACGTCGAACGTTTTTTTAAGTATTTTTAAAAAGGTATTGACAACCAAATAAAAGTATGGTAATATACTACTGTTGCCGAAAGGCGATCGTGCCGGAGTGGCGGAATTGGCAGACGCCCGGGACTTAAAATCCCGTGAGGTAACACTCGTACCGGTTCGACCCCGGCCTCCGGCACCAATTAAATATCGCGGGGTGGAGCAGCCTGGTAGCTCGTCGGGCTCATAACCCGAAGGTCGTGTGGTTCAAATCCCGCCCCCGCAACCAAAAAGCCACGCTAATTTTGATAGAATTAGCGTGCTTTTACTTTTTGTTTGAAAACCCTTGTGCCATAAGGCTTTGCAAGTTTTTTTCAAAATATAAAAGCAGCATGACACTCTGTGAATTAGTCGTTTTTCACGAGTGAAATGCTGCTTTTTTCTGTTGTTTTTCGATTATCCCCGTTGCCGCAAAAGCAATCGTTTTTTTAGTGGGGGTAATCGTTTTTTTTAGTGGGTAATCGTTTTTTTTATTACGCTTACCGTCCAACCCTATATGTATCTGCTATGTCATCCCAGCGAGGTATGGTCAATCTTTCGCCGTAAAAAGCTTCATAGCTATCAAGAAACTGTCTTTTCCATGTTGACGAATTGATTCGAGTATCTGGGTTCTGCCATACTGTTTGCTCTACCGCTGACAAAAAATCCTCCATATTACGGAAAATATGGAAATCCCTGGGTCGATTGCTATAAAAAACGCCTGGGCGAATTTTATGCACAACATTATTTTTGACCTGAAGATTTAGCGGCCAATTCTCCATTCTTCTGGTTATTTCCCATACTTTTTTCAGCCATACATCTTTAATTGTTACTATCCCATTTTCATCCATGTCATATCCAAAAATAAGATATTCGGCATGAAGCATATACGGCTGTGTTACTATCTCTCTTTGATACGCCCTAAAATCAGCTATGTCAAATGCAGGAGTAGCGGTGCGATTAAAGGCTTTGACCTCTAATAAATCCTTTGTCAAATCATCGGGATTAAGAAAAATATCTGGTGGCATTTGCGTATTTTCGCTTGGCGCATAATCTATACCATTTTTCTCCAACCATCCTTGAAGCCACTCTTGAATAATGTTTCCAACAACATCCTTCTGTTTTACAATAATATTTACATCCCCAAAGTCAAAGGTAATCCTTCCTTCAATTTCAAGAATTCGGTCTTCATTAATTAATTTGTCATATACCTGTTGTGCAGTCAATCTCATTCGCACACCTCCTGTGAGTATACATCAAGCACTCTGCTTGCAACCGCTTTAATTACTGGTACGACTACAGTATTGCCAAGCAAATCATATCCATTTTCAATAGATGTATTAAACTTATAATCATCCGGGTAGCCAAACAACCTCAACCCTTCTCTCAAGGTTAGTTGTCGAATTCCTCCGTTATCCGGCACAAACAGATGTTGCATATCCATAGCAACCAAT
>JAFQDK010000019.1 GCA_017399305.1 Clostridia bacterium | reverse complement strand
CACCACGAATTGTCGGTCATGACGTTATGTTAAACAAGCCGATTGTACTTAGAAACGGGAATTGGCTTTTACCGATTGCGGTTTGGGATTCCGAAACTTGCATTGTAGTAAGAAGCGAGGGCGACGAACGTTTGCCATTTGCTTATACAAGCAAGGATAACGGAATTACTTTTGAGCGGCTCGGCGGTGCTATGGCAGATCGAAGAAGAATTGACGAGCATATGTTTGTCGAGAAAAAAGACGGAAGCATTGATATGTACATCCGTGTAAAATACGGTATTGCCAAAAGCACGTCGCAGGACGGAGGACGTACCTGGAGTAAAGCCGAGGACAGTGGAATTGGCGGACCTAATTCAAGGTTTCACATTTCCAGACTTCGTTCGGGACGCCTACTCCTTATCAATCATTATAATTTTACTAAGCGAGACCATCTGACAGCCATGCTATCGGAAGACGACGGAAAGACGTGGAAGGGATTTTTACTGCTTGACGAGAGGAAATGTTCATATCCCGACGCACAAGAAACCGAAAACGGAGATATTTATATCACGTATGACCGGGGAAGAGGCGCAAATCTGTCCAATCTCGAAGAAGTGCTTGAGCATCCACGTGAAATATTACTCGCCAAGATTTGCGAGGAGGATATTTTAGCAGGCGAACTTGTCAGCGAAGGTAGTTATTTGAAGCATATTATCAATAAACTTACTATATATAGAGGAAAAGACAAAAATCCTTACCGTGAAATCAAACTCTATTCAAGCGACGAATATATTCGTTTTTTGGAATCGCTTAAAACACCGCAAAAGATGATAGAGCAGATGTTTGACGATTTTGGATATAGCTGTCTTAGCCTTTCTGCCGCACAGTATGCACTTGTGGACGAGGCGGTACAGTCCGCTTTACACGGAAGCAAAGCGGAGAGGATGAATTCTCTTGCAGAAATCTTTGAGATTTTGCGTGGCGCAAGTCTTTATGATGAGAGCAATACGGAAATTGAATTTATCATCGAAAAGATTAAGGAATATATTGACGGTCATTTGTACGAAACGCTTTTTTTGGATGCGATGGCAGAAAAATTGAATATCAGTAAATATTACATGTGCCACGCCTTTAAGAAACAGCAAAACTGTACAATCGGCAATTACCATTTCAGTAAACGAATATGCGAGGCGGAGCGTTTGCTTGTTAATACCGACGATAGCATTACGGACATTGTACACAAGCTTGGCTTTTCGTCATCGGCTTATTTTACAAAACAGTTCAAGCAACTGCTCGGCATAACGCCATCGGCGTACAGAGCACAAAAGAAAAAATAAGGAAAAACAATTATGGAACCCATTCTTAAGAATCACAATACAAATATTACACTTACGCCTGATGGAGGCATTCTCTTTGTAGATCATGAAAAGAATAACCGCAGCGGACATTTCGGACATGCAATGGTTCAATGCGAAAACGGAGACGTGCTTTGCTTTTATCCAAACTGCAATACCGACGGGCACGGACATTCCGCACGCGGTTGGATGGAATACACCCGTAGCACAGACGGCGGAAAGACGTTTTCTGCGGCGGAACCGTTTCCGTATTCCAAGAGCCTTTACGATTTGAACATAGGATACACCTCGATGTGCGAAAAGGCGGTGCGTGCTCCCGACGGAAGCATTCTTGTCTTCAATATTATCTGCGACGTCATTAAAACACCGCAATGGGAGCCATATATGAGACCGACATATCTTTGCAGTACCGATAACGGTTATACATGGGGAGACGCAAAGATTTTTTGTCCGCACCGCGGCAGAATCTATGACGTACAGGTGATTGGAGAGCGTATCTACGTGCTTTTCTCCGGATGTTGGAATGAAGCTGAAAAGAATAATAGCTTTTTTATGTATGTAAGCGAGGATAACGGAGTAACCTTTACCGAGCATTCAAGACTTCCTTTTGCAACCGGAACAATGGAGCGCTTTTACGGAACGATGGAGCAACTTGCCGACGGTAGTCTTATTGTGTATACGTATAATCCAAATGATGAATTCAGGCTTGATTATACGGTGACTTCTGCTGACGTTGACGGATGGTCAGAGGTAAGACAGGCGTACTTCAAACGCCGTATTCGCAATCCGCAGATGATTCGCTACGGAGGTGCGTATTGTATCTTCGGAAGAAGCGGAAGTTGGGGTGCAAAATCCGAAAAAAATCATTTTATATGCTATGCTTCGTCGGACGGCATAAATTGGGATGAAGGCAGATTTGTTGTACTCGGCACAGCCGGGGCAGGGGCATATTCAAACACTTTGCGCGTTAATTTTGACGGCAAAGAACGCATTCTTGTGCAGACCTCGCATGCTTATCATATACATCAGACTAATGTTTTACATTTCTGGCTTGATGCCGAAAATTAAGGGGGAAATATAATGAAAAAAGTATTATACTGTTTACTTTTCGTTTGCCTGTTCAGCCTTTCGGCTTTTGCAGCTGCACTTGACCCTTCTCCTGCAAGAGAAGCACCGCAGGTTTATACATATCACACCGCAGAAGGAAGAGCGGAGATTGAAAATCCCGAAAACGGCTATCTTGACGGCACAAGACTCTGGCAGGGTATCCCCGGCATTGAGCGTGTTGAATCCAATGGCAGACTTTGGGCAACGTGGTTTTCGGGCGGCACGTGGGAAACATATGAGAACTACGTTATTCTCGTAACCAGTGAAGATAACGGCGATACCTGGAGTGACGCACGCGTTATTATCGACCCCGACAAAAAAGGACCGGTTCGTGCATTTGACCCCGTGCTTTGGGAAGACCCGAACGGTAAGATGTGGATACTCTGGAATCAGCAATTTGCAACCGCAGGAGGATGGGCATATCAGGACGGCAAATGCGGCGTATGGGGCATGTATACCGAGGATGCTTCGGTAGAAGACCCGATATGGAGTGAGCCCGTGCGCATTAGCGACAACGTGTGTATGCACAAGCCTGCCGTTACAAGTCACGGTTGGATTTTGCCCGCATACTGTGTAAACCGCAGTATTACCGAGGAAACATCCGAGGAACAAATCGGTGCGGCATTTTACCGCTTTGTAGATTACGGTGAGCCGTGGGAATACGTCGGACATGTCGGAGGCGACAAGCTCCCCGACCTTGACGCATTTATTGAGCATGGCGTTGTTGAACTTGCAAACGGCGACCTTTTGGCTGTTATCCGCTCCACGAACGGTATGCTTTACTCGATAAGCACCGATGGCGGTAAGACCTGGCCTAAAGCCGAGCAGATGACAAATAACGGCGAGGTTATGTCCTTGACTATCAGCCGTAATCATATCAAGCGTCTTTCTTCTGGTGCACTTTTGCTCATATATCATGACGACAACGTGAACGGTCTTAGAAAAAATCTGACTGCGGCACTTTCTTATGATGAGGGGGTAACCTGGTCTTACAAATTTATAATTGATGAACGTAACAGCGTTTCCTATCCCGATGCAAGAGAGACTGCGGACGGCAGAATATACATCACTTACGACTATAGCCGTGCGAATGCACACCAGATTCTTTTGTCCGTTATTACAGAGGATGATATTAAAGCAGGAAAACTTGTCAGCGAAGGCAGTTTCTTTAGAAAACTTATCAATAATAACAGTACGTTTTATAAAATCAGCGGATACGAAAATCCTCTTGAAAATCTTGCACATGTATCGCCTACAGGCACTTCGGGTGAAATTGAGAGAGTGCATGTAAACGCCACCTTGTTCTCGGACCGTGAATATACGCTTTTCAAAGCACCGACTCTTTTTTACGGACACAGTTTTGTGCGTTCTTCCATTGCAAAGAGTTCTGTTACCGTTACAAAGGCGGGAGATTTGTATGTGCTTACGCCTAAAACGGGGGACAGTTGCTCGCAGCAAGCAACGCTTGAAGCACAAGGCTTTGAACTTGTTATGTTTTCTCCGTTACCGCAATTACTGTTTTCGGGACAGGATCAGGACTTGGTTCTTATGAAAAAGGCTTGCGTGGTCGGTGAGCAATTTACATTTAATAAATATACCGTAGTTATTACCGATATTTGCGAAAGCGGCGACGTGAATGATGACGGTGTTGTAAGCGTGCTTGACATATTGAAAACAGCACAGGCAATCTTTAACAAGCGTGAAGTATTTAATTCGGATATGAGTGGCGACGGCAAAACCACGTTTGCCGACGTTGTAAGAATGATGAAAGAATGTGCTAAGTAATATGGAGGGAAGGATTATGCAAAAGAAATTTTTGGGTATTTTACTTGCACTTTGTATAGTGCTTGTGAGTCCTTCTGTCTTTGCGGCAGATGCAGACGTTACCGAAATCGGTACTGCAGATGAACTTATCGCTCTTATGGGTGATAATACAAAGTGGGCAGACAGTTATAAGCTGACTGCAGATATTGACCTTACGGGGCTTACTCAAAACGGCATCGGTGACAGTACCACACCTTTTAGCGGAACTTTTGACGGCGACGGTCACACGGTAAAGGGCTTGAACGTTACAAACGGTTTGTTCGGCGTAATCAGCGGAGCGACTGTTAAAAACCTTACGGTAGAGGGAGCGGTTAATGCAACTACGGCAAACGCGGGCGGTATCGTCGGATTTATTTCCAATAACGGTACAGTTGAAAACTGTGTAAACAAAGCAAAGATTATCTCTACCTCGAATCAGGTAGGCGGCATTGTCGGTAGAGTTACCGGAGTTGGAGCTTCGGGCGTAGTAGAGATTATCGACTGTGTAAACATGGCAGATATCGACGGTGTATCCAATGCCGCCGGTATCGTTGGACGTTTTGACCT
>JAFQDK010000003.1 GCA_017399305.1 Clostridia bacterium | reverse complement strand
TACCTGACAAATCAGGGTAGTCACGGTAGCCCGCCGAAGGACGCAAGGCGAAAACTAAAAGGAGCTCTCCGTTATCAAGCACGCAGATATCGGGGTTTACTGCCACAAATTTATCATCAGTTTTACCGGCGAGAGGTCCGTCTGTATATTCGGGAACCTTGCCGTAATCTGCATCATTATTATATAAAATCTCCGGAGCATTCCATGTCAGGCTGTCTTCACTTGTTGTAAAGTAAATATGCTTTCCAAGTTCATAAATATGATATGCCATAACATAAAGATCGTCTTTTACCTTTTTCACTCTCGGATAAAAAGCAAGACGGAAACGGTGATGGTATTCCTTTGTGAGGTCAACCGTTTCACGGTAGCTTGTTTCCACAGAAGCCGCATTGAAATCGTCGTTTATATGGCTTCCGCTTTCACTTTTTGTGTTAAGCACCTTTATAGATGCAGGCTGGCTACCTGCGCTTGACTGAGCACCGATATGCGAGCCCATTAAAGCAGCATAGATTTCTGAATCCTCACCGATAGGATATTCAATTGCTAAAGTTGCGGGCATACCAACAAGTGCCTCTGCATCCGGAATATCGGTAATTCCGAGAGGCGCATAAGGAAAGGTAACTACGCCTGAATCCTGAATTGAGAAAGTTACGGTGCATGCATCTGTATCTGCCGCAACAACTGTAGCATTTACCGCAATGCTTGCTACAGAAGCCTTTAATGTCCTAACGACACGCAACAAAGGAACATCATCTCCTTTGTTATTGAGAATGCTATGTAAATACGTAAATACATCATCAATCTCAACGCATCCGTCAAGGTTTGCGTCATAATACCCGAATTCCGTAGCTGCAGCAGAAGAGGAAAAAATCAAAACCAAGCAGAATAACAAAGAACAAAGAATTTTTTTCATAAGCATCACCTCGAAAACTAAACTTATAGATTTTACTTTTGTGTTAAAACAAAAAAGGCGATAAACAAAACAACAGAATCAGTAAATTTCAACACAAATAATAAGTATACACATACATGCTATATCCTAACATAAATTTTGTCAAGGCAAAAAAATACAAGAAAACAATGATTTCTCTTGTATTTTTTGTGCAGTTTGGCTCCCCCGCTCTTCCAAGTACGTCGCTCTGCTCGGTAAATCTTTTGGCGCTAACTGCATCAAGCGACATCATGTATTAACAGTCATGCGCTCTGGCGAGTGAGCGTAATGCCAACAGAAAATTCATAATGCAGCAAAGTAAAAGCGAGGTGCTAAAAGCACCTCGCTTTTGATACTTATTTACTGCGAAATAAGCTTCATAACACGGATTACGTCGGCGAGTCCTACTTTACCGTCGCCGTTAACATCGCCGTTTTTAACGGTTTTGCCATTTACCACGCTTTTGATAAGAGTCAGCGCGTCGGCAACGGTAAGGGTTCCGTCGCCGTCGATGTCGCCTATGACATGCTTTTCAACATTACCGGTTTTCAAAGTGCCGTAAAAAGCATCTGTAGGTGCCACGGGACAGTCAACCGTTCCGTTTGCACTTCCGCCAAGGAAAGTCAGCGTATTACCATCTTTGATATTTACAATACCGACAAGGTCAGCAACCGAACTTCCGCCTTTGAGCAAGCCTACATTATGGCAATCTATGAGCGTGGAATTTCCGCTGACGAGCTCACCGACAATGCCGCCGACCTGCCCTCTGTTTTGCAGTGCCGTAAGCGTACCCATATTACTGCAGTTAACCACCGTAACGAGCGCTCCTCTTCCGGCAATGCCGCCGACTGAATATCTTCCACCGATAACTTCACCCTCGTTCACGCATCCGACGAAGGAGCAATTATCTGCAAAACTTGTGATTCCTCCGGCATAGTTTGAATCATTTGACTGTGATACCGTTCCGCCAAACAAACAATCCTTAAACTTTGCACCGCTGCCTGCGCGTGCTGCGATACCTGCCGCAAATTTGCCGGTGCTTGTGATTTTCACGTAGCTCTTGCAGTTTTCAACAGTACCGTAACTGTATCCGACAACACCGCCTGCGTATTCCGCCGCAGAACAAATCACTCCGCGTACAGTAAGATTTTTTACAACACCGTCTGCCGCAAGCGTGTGAATTACAGAAGCATACGTTTTTGAAGTATAAGGGATGTTGAGTGTAACGGTATGCCCATCACCGTCCAATATGCCCGCAAAACCGCTTGCATTGCCAATGCGGTAAACAAGTGTATTGTCTTCGGGAAGTTTTATATCGGCAACAAGTCTAAATACCTTACCTGCAAAGTTTTGCTCTTGGCTCTGCTTTGCAAAAGTATAATATGACTCTAAAGAATCAATGATAAACGGATCACTTTCCGTACCGCTACCCGAAAATGCGCAGTATCCGCAAGAATCATTGCAAAGATGGAGCACAACCGATCTTGTTATAATATCTAATTCTTCAACCGATTTTGTAAGTCCCGTTGCTTTCCACACTTCGTTGGTAAAAGCGCCGTATGCATGCAAATTAAGATGCAAACTGTCGGCGAACAACCACTTATAAGTTCCGTTAGCCGAAACAAGTTTATCCTTATACTCAATCATATGGAGTTTTCCGCTTTTATCGTTCTTTATATAAGCCAAAAGTGCCGCATTGAAAGAAGCGATTTCACCGTCTGCCGTCGGATATGAGGGAAGCGGAATCAGTTCACAAACATAAATATCACTGTTCGGACATTTTGCATGAATATCCGCAAGCAGCGCCGCAACATTCGCCGCAACGCTCTGCCCTTTCTCACCGTCAAAAATAATTTCACCAAGTCCGAGATTAACAAGAATGTTTTCGGCGTTGTATGCGGAAAGGCTATCTACCTGCGACTTGAAATAAGGTATTCTTTTTCCGTCCTGCGAGAGATTAACCGCTCCGTAAGTACCGATGGCGGACTGATACACCGTCCAATATTTCTCTAAAAGATATGAATTGCCGAATGCAAGCAGTTTTGTGCGTGTACCCGGAGCATAGGAACGGATTTCTTCCTCTGTAAGCGAGGCATGATAGATATACGCAAAAGTGGGATTCCCGTTTTCATCGGCGCGCATAACGGTTCCGGACGTTCTGTATGCATCGAAGATTATGTGAATTTTGCCATCCTTATCGATTGCCACGTCGGGATATGAGGCGCGCGAGGGATAAAGGCAAACGTAGTTTGTAAACGTTTCGCCGTCATCATCCGAGAGCGCAACCGTCATTCCGAGACGTGTAGACGCATTGTCGGAATACACCATGATCAGTGCACCGCTCGGCAATCGGGTAATGTTAAATCTTGAATCTGCATTTTTAATATTCGTGGGTGTACTGATTGTCCAAGTTTTTCCCTTGTCAAACGAAAAACTTTGATATACCGCACCGTGCGAGGTACGGTAAGTCGCCCAAATTGTACCGTCCAGTTTTTCAACGAACATTATTTCATCCCATGAACGGCAAAGCGGTGCATAGATTTCACCCTGCTCTACCCAAGTATCGCCACCGTCACTTGATGCGTATACTTTATTAAAACGCTGGTCTGTCATGCCTGTGCAAGTCTGTAGCCAGGTGCCGTCCGAAAGGATGAGCGCACGGTTACGGATGATTCCCGGGAAGGCACTGCGGAAATTAGAAAAAACAACGTCCTCCGGGTTCTCTGCATCGGGATTTTCAATAGTTACCATCCAGGTCTGCGTATTGGCAGAATGCGTTTTGTTCACACTTGTCAGTTCGGTAGTGCAGTTTCGTTGCCAGAAAAAGCATTGCAGTCTATCTTTTTGCGCATCATAAGTATACTGAAATTCACACGCAAGCGTTTCCTTAACACTTCCGATATTTTGATTTTGCCACGTGTCGATTGCCGCAATTCTCTGCCAGGTCTTTCCGCCGTCTGCACTGCGTACGATCACCATAAAGTTTTCGATATGCGGTTCTGTAGTTCCGCCCGACATATAAGAAGCGTATATCATACCGCCGTTTGTTACGTCGAGAGAAGGTCCGCATGCAAAAATTTTCTCTCTTTCCTGATAAAACGCAGGCTCGCTTCCGTCAAGACGAACAATATACGGCGACAAAGTATACACCGCTTCCGGAATTGCTTTATCCGTATGTGCACCCATAGCGGTACAATAATTCTTTGGCAAAGCAAAACTCTCCCCTTTGGAAAAATGCTTTGCATAGTAGGCGATGAGGAATGTATAATCCGCCTTTGCTTTGTTACCGAATTGCAAATAATCTCTGCAATAATCCGCAAGGCAAATCCATCCGTCTTTCTCAAGTGCAAGAGGAATATTTTCACCATTATTCATAGGAACGGCAAGCAAAACGTATCCGTCGGTCACCGCCGTTACCGCATTTTCTCCCCGGGGAGCGAAAACATAATCGGTTACGGAAAACAAATCGGTCGGGAAACCGTAGCCGAGTCCGTATGATTCATCAACAACCGCAGTTGCACCAAGCAAAGACTGCTGCATACGTCCTTTTTCGGGAGAGATTTCGGCAAGGGATGCAAGAATCTCTTTTGTTTCCGGAATACCTACGTCACAAAGCTTAAATGAATCGTAGTCACGGCGAACAATTTTATTTTCGCCGTCCAAAACGAACCAAGTGTTTGGATATGCGTAGTACGTACCAAGCAAACGGCTTTCGCTATACACATTTATACCCGTATCAACGTTGCGCAATCTCATAATAAAGCGAAAATTGCCAAAACCGTGTTCTTTATCAACCTGCAACATACTGTACGGAATAAATATCTCCGCACCGTAGCCCGCTTCATACAAAGCGGTAGTATATGCAAAACCCGACGGTGTTGATACCTTTGTCATTTCACTGCCGTTATACTGCCAGAGGATACATCTTCCGTCTGCAAAGCAGGTAAGCTTATATGCGTAGTCCTTTTGCAGATAAGAAGTAGCAGGAACCTGGAATATGAGTTCATAATAATCGTTAGCCGAATTCGTTTCGTTGCCGCCGATTATTTCTTTGTCCTTTACTTTTGCATAAAGAAGAACCCCTTCTTCCGTATAAGTACCGCTCAAATTGAATACCGCAGTAACGTCGCCCGAAGTAACGGTATGCGTAATACTGTCCATAGAAAGATTACGAAAATCTTCAAGTGAATAGTATTTTGTAAACTCCGGTCCGTTTTCGGTTTGAATTACTGTTTGCATTGGAAGTTCCTCCGTTTGTATTTCTGTTGCGGTAGATGAAAGAATAAGACTTATCACAAGTAAACAAGTACATAGCATAAACAAAAAGTATTTTTTCATTTTATATTATCTCCTTTTTACATAAATCCTGCAATCCTTTTTGCATTGTAGCAGCACCGTCTCGTACATAACTAACGTCCGAGCCGCAAAACAGCATACATGCACCTCGTTTTCGCCAAGCATTTAGCACTTCCCCGTCATATCCTGTTGACACGCCAAAAAGTTTTCCGTGTTTTTTCATTACGTTACCTATACGGTCATATATAGGAATCATATCCGGATGTAAAGGTCTGCCGATATGTCCTACCGAAGCGGCAAGGTCATTAGGGCCGACAATATATGCATCGACCCCTTCAACTGCAAGTATATCCTCAAGGTTGTCTACTGCATCAATGTGCTCAATCTGTAAAATACGCCACATTTTCCTGTATAGCGTATCTACAAATTCTGTTTGCGATATCCCTCCGTATTCCAATGCACGAAGAGGCCCGTAACCACGGACACCTTTGGGTGGGTACTCACAAGCAGCAATCGCCATACGTGCATCATCAGCAGTACGGATATATGGAAAAATAATGCCTTCGGGTCCCATATCAATTACAGGTTTAGCACGTACCGGATCGTTCCACGGAATTCTAACAAATGACGCCGTTCCACCTGCCCGTGCGGCAATAAGATTATTTTGCAAGCTCTCTATACCAATAGCAGTATGCTCCATGTCTATCCAAAGCATATCAAAGCCAATCTGTGCCATACACTCCGTAAGCGGCGGAGCTCCAATGAATATGTGTGAGCCGATAAGAGTTTCACCATGCTGTAATTTCTCTTCAATTTTAGAAAAAAGGTACATACAAGTCCTCCCTATAAATATCTATTATAATTGTACCTTGCATCCTACATCTTCGTCAATGTAACACACAGACTACTTTTAGCAAATAATGTCCCAAAACGCAATCTTATTTGTGTTTTTTTGTCCAAAAAACTTTACAGCAATTTTGTTAGAGAGTATAATGAATGATGGAGGGATGTTTATGAGCAACACTGTTATCCGTGGCTTTTATCATAGCGGCGAACTAAAACGAGATGGTATCAAATTCTCTTATATTCTTGATACTACCCTGCAAAATGAGAATTATGTCAAAAAACCGCACGGTCATTATATGTATGAATTGCAATGTGCCCTCTCCAGCACTTGGGAACTGCATACCGAAAACTGTGTTTATACCGTAGAACCTTCAAAATGCATTTTCATCCCCTCTTTCACTTTACACAACATGGTATGCAAAGATGAGGAAGGGACAAAATGTGCATTGCGGTTTTTATTAAATACAAGCGGTACCGAGGACTATTCCTATTATAAATTGCGTAATATCTTTTCTTCTGTTTCTACTCCGCTTGTTCTCGACAAAAACAGTTTTTCTGAGATCTTCTCTACACTTGCCTCGCACACCGAAAAATCAGCTTTTCGCAATATTATTTTCGACAGCCTTGCTTCTGCATTGATATTACTTACCTCTGAACAAATTGAAAGCAGTATCAATACTGATGAAAAAAGTACAATCGTTTTTAGTGCAAGCGACTGTCATTATGCTTCCGAAATCGAACTTGCAGTTTTATATTCTTATGCTAATCCACAATTGACATTAAAAAGCATGGCAGAACAAATCCATCTGTCTACCAAACAAGTAGAACGCATTTGCAACCGTGTGTTCGGTTGTTCCTTTGGCACACTTTTGGCAAGGCAACGCATGCATGCGGCAAAGCACCTGATTGAAGAAGGATACAAGCTCGCCGACGTTGCAGAAGCGGTTGGTTATAACTCATATACCGCATTCTACCGTTGTTATAAATCCTTTTACGGTCATGCTCCTGCCAAAAGCGATATGTAAACCATAAACAAATTGGAAATACATGTATTAACATAGCGTCGCTTGCGACGCATTGTGAGTTTGTCCTTCGTCGGCTGAACACCGACGATTTCGCGAAGCGAAACCGAAAAACTCAAGTCATTTCCTCGCTTCGCTCGGAGATTCCTGCATCTTAGATGGCGCTGGACTTGAACTAAGCTAAAAGAGCCAAACAAAAAACCACCCTATTGGGTGGTTTTTTGTTTGGCTCCCCCTACTGGATGCTCGCAATGTCTTGCTACGCAAGCCATGCAGAGTTTTGCAGAGCAAAACATCTGCCAGCGACATCATGTATCAACAATGTCTCGCGGGGCGAGCCATACGAGTTTTTATTTGACGGCTGAACACCGTCAATTTGCTATCGCAAACCGAAAAACGTCGGTCATTCGCCCTACCGGCTGAGCTAAGGAGGAATATTGTGGAAAATCAGCATTAATTTTTGACTCCTCTTTAGCAGCTAATTTTCCGGTTTATTTGCTTTCAATCGCTCTACCGAGTGTAAGGGAAACAAACAGAAAATTCAGCGTGGAAAAAGCCTCTCGTTATGAGAGGCTTTCTTAATAATCAT
Organism: Clostridia bacterium; assembly: GCA_017399305.1. GTDB lineage: Bacteria > Bacillota > Clostridia > Oscillospirales > CAG-272 > UMGS902. Next base: position 3,516 of record JAFQDK010000003.1, on the reverse strand, counting down.
TTTACGATTTGTTTCAGTGTACGCAAAACATCCGCAAGTCCAAGTTTTGCATCACCGTTTGCATCACCGTTATAGCAAACCGACTCGTTGACAACGGCTTTAAGAATATTCATCGCATCACCAAATGACACTTCACCATCATAATTCGTATCACCGGCAATATTTCCAATGGTGGTTTCAAACTGGTTGCACTCCATAAAATACTTGCCGTATGTGGTGGAGTAGTACTCAACCTTGAGGTTTTTGCCACTCTCGTCAAAGTAGAACATTGCAACAAGTCCTGCCGCTTCCTTATCCGCATAAACAAGTGTGCAGTCTACGCATTGACCGTTTACCATGAACTGATTAACCACGTTGCCTGCATCTCCCTTGCTTTCAACGTGCAATACCTTGTCGTTGATAACGTGTCCCGAAAGCACCATTTCAACATTGGGACAGAGCTTTACAAACTTGTTCCAGACATTTTCACCGTGTGTGCTGAGCGATGCTCTTTGTGAAAGGTTTGAGTGCGTTATCACAATTACTCTGTGATAGGGGTTTGCATCTGCAATGCCCTTTGCCCAAGCAAGCTCTGCATCTGAGGGGTTGTAGTTAAGCGTGATTACAAGGTAGTTTATATCGCCCGCCTTGAACTTCTGATAGGAGTTTGCACGGTTCAAATAGTAGTTGTCACCGATTGCCGCCGCATAGAGAGTATTGTCAAATCTTGCGGAGTAGCTGTCAGCACTTCCGTCATGGTTGCCTCTTGTAAGCGCATAGGGGATAACTCCGTCAAGCTTTGCGATGTTCTCAAGCGAATATGCCCACTGCTCATCGGTATCATCGTTTGTGATGTCACCGAGGCCGAGCATAAATGCCATCTTTTTGTCTGCCGCATTTGCGTAGAGCCAATCATAAAGCTTTGCAAAGGTCTCCGGCTGATACTGAATGTTGTGCTGAGGGTCGCCGACTACCGCAATAGAATATGCGTAATCGGTGATGCCTTCATATTCATCGAGGAAATACTGCTCATATATCGCATTGCAGTTACTGCCAGAAAGGTCAATGGCATCCTCGCCGTATTTCTTATCAGACAAGTCAAAGTGCAAAATGAGGTCGTCCGTGCCCTGCGCAGTCATGTCAGCCGCAATTTCCTCTGCTGTGCGTACATCAGAGTAGCAAGCTAAATTTATAAGTGCACCGCGGAACAGATTGAGGTTTACCTCTCTGTTGTCGGTACCGAGAGCCAAGAAGTCTGTGCCAAAGCCAGTCGGATCTATTGTAAGGTTAAGTGTCTGCTCAAGAGTGCCGTCAACATAGCAGCTTATCTTGGAGTTCGGAACGTCTACGGTAATTGCAATATTTGTCTTTTTGCCGTTGTATACGCTGACATTTGAGAAGGTGTAGCGTGTTCTGTTATCGTCCTTGTCATAGAACAAAATCGAAGGCTGACCGCCCTTGGTTATCTCAAAGAGGAAGCCGCCGCCTGCCTCTGCGACAGAGCGATTGAAGTTTGCAAGTATAATATGTGTGTACTCCGATGCCACATTGTATGGGAAGTACATTGTCGCCTCAAAGGTAAGCGGCATCGAGGGAAGCGGAGAGTCAAAGATATATTTACCGCTTTGAGTGCCGAAGGTAATTCCCTCTCCAAACTCCTCTGCAGGTGTATCGGACGGAACTTCTACGTTATTTGCGGTAGTAATTTTAAGGTTGTCAAAGCATCCGTCTGTGCCGTTCAGACGAAGACCTGCTGTACCGTCATTCCAAACCGTATGGTCCTCGCTTGCACCGATTGAATAGGTATAGGTGTAAACAAGTTCGCCTGTTTCTATCTTGGTCATTTCAACCTTTACGTAGTCGCCCTTGACCGTTGCCTTTATATGAATGTCATCGCCCTTCTCAAATGCAACAGAGCCAATGTTGATATTGCCGCCCCATGCACCCTCGGCGTTTGCATAGCCAAAAGCACCTTTGTTTGCGTCCGAGGCAACAAACGCAACGTATCCGTAAAAGCCGTTGTTTGCATGGCTTGCAAGACTTTCGTCAGCACGGAAAACAAGACCGCCTGTAGTAGCGGGGTTAAGATAATCAACCTCTACGATATAGTCGGTAAGAGTCTCGGTGGCATTGTAAAGAATATGCGACATTGCTCCGCTTACACTGTCATCAAGTATGGTTGAAGTAGCGTAAAGTGCGCCGTCTCTAATCTCCCACTCATGACGATATTCTGTAAAGTCAGAAAGTGTGCTTGCATCCGAAAAGTCATTTTCGTAAATGACGATTTCATTTTCGGAGTCCTCGGGAACTTCTGGGGTTTCAGGCTCTTCAGGTATTTCGGGGGTTTCTTCGGTTTCAACAGTAATCTTAAGATTGTCGAAGTATGCCTTCGTTCCGTTTATTCTAATTCCCACTGTTCCCTCATCCCATACAGTATGCGTTTCATTTGCACCTATAGTGTAGTCATAACTGAAAACCACGTCGCCGGTATCAAGCATTGTTATTTCGGTGTAAATATCATTGCCTTTTACCACGGTTTTAACATGAAGATCATCGCCTTTTGCAAATGCGACAGAGCCTACTTTAATATTGCTGCCCCATTCGCCCTCTTTGGTTGCATATCCGAAAGCACCTTTATCGCCAGTAGAAGCGGAGAATGTAATATATCCGCAAAAACCGTTTTTCTTGTGGCTCGCAAGCGATGCATCCGCTCTTACTACAAGACCGCCTGTAGCTTGAACATTAAAATAATCCACCTCAACGGTATAGTCGGTAAGCGTTTCGGTCGTGTTATATAAAAGATGCGAGTAATTGCCGCTCACGCTATCGTCAAGCAAGGTGGAGGTTGCGTGAAGCACTCCGTTTTCTATTACCCATTCATGCTGGTATTGTGTAAAATCTGACAATGTGCTTGCATCCGAAAAGTCATTTTCGTAAATGACCTTTTCAGCCGCAAATACAGAAACAGAGAGAAGAACCGCCGCAACAAGTGCGAGTCCAAAAACTAAAAGTTTTTTCATAATGATTTCTCCTTATAAAATAATTTTCATTCCATTTTCTTTATAAAGTTTTTGAAGTTCTTTAGGTAATGCAGAATCTGTTATATATGTAAAATCTTTTTTCATATCACTGTACCTGATACCTATTTTTTTCTCAAATTTTGTACTGTCGGAAAGCACATAGGTTTCAGTTGCAGACTCTATCATTTTTCTTACACATAACGCATAATCACTTGACGAACCGCGAATACCGGAGGCAAGAGAAATCGATGCAGGAAAAATAAACGCCTTGTTAATGCCGATTTTTTCAAGAATGTCATGGACAAATATTCCATGAAAAAAGTTTCCGTACGAACGGTTATAATGCCCACCGCACAAAATCAATTCAAAATAATTTCCGTCTCTCAAAAGGTCAAATAAATCCAAAGAGAATACTGCAACTGTGAGTTTGGAAAAATGCTTTTTCAGTTCCTCAACAAACAACATTGCCGTACTGCCGCCGGTAAGTGCAATAGTGTCGCCTTCATTTATAAACTGC
>JAFQDK010000018.1 GCA_017399305.1 Clostridia bacterium | reverse complement strand
GCTTTCGGCCTCAATCTCGCTGACACCTCTTGTATCAACTGCGGTCAGTGCGTAGTTGCATGTCCCGTAGGTGCTCTCTATGAAAAGGATGACACCGCTAAGGTATTTGACGCTATCGCTGATCCTGAAATGCATGTTGCAATCTGTGCAGCTCCTTCTGTTCGTGCACAGATCGGTGAGTGCTTCGGCTATGAGCCCGGCACCGACACCGAGGGCCAGATGGTTGCTGCTATGAAGCGCCTTGGCTTTGACGGTGTATATGACATGAACCTAACCGCTGACCTCACCATTATGGAAGAGGCTACCGAGTTCCTCGGCAGAGTTAAAAACGGCGGTGCACTTCCTATGATCACTTCTTGCTCCCCCGGTTGGATCAAGTTCTGTGAGCATTACTTCCCCGAAATGACTGAGAACCTTTCTACATGTAAGTCTCCTCAGCAGATGTTCGGTGCAACCTACAAGACCTACTATGCACAGAAGATGGGTCTCGATCCCGCTAAGATCTTCTTTGTCTCTGTAATTCCTTGTACTGCTAAGAAGTTTGAGGTTGGTCGTCCTAATCAGGCTGCTGCTGGTGTTCCCGACGTTGACGTTGCAATCACCACCAGAGAGCTTGCAAAGATGATCGACGTTGCAGGCATCGACTTCCGTGGCCTTGCTGACGAGAAGTTCGACGTTCCGTTCGACATCGGTTCCGGTGCAGGCGCAATCTTCGGTGCTACCGGTGGTGTTATGGAGGCTGCTCTCCGTACCGCTGCTGAAGTTATCGAGGGCAAGCCTCTTGAAAAGCTTGAGTTTGAGGACGTTCGTGGTACCGAGGGTATCAAGCGTGCTACTTACAAGCTCGGCGATATCGAACTCAAGGTTGCAGTTGCTTCCGGTACTGCAAACGCTAAGAAGCTTCTCACCGCTGTACAGAACGGCGAGGAGAAGGTTGACTTTATCGAGATCATGGCATGTCCCGGTGGCTGTGTAAACGGCGGCGGTCAGCCTTATCAGCCTGCAAAGGTTCGCAACAATGTTGACCTTCGCGCTAAGAGAGCTGCAGTTCTCTATACCGCTGATAAGAATATGGACCTCAGAAAGTCTCATGAGAACAGCGCTGTTAAGAAGCTCTACGAGGAATTCTTCGGTGAGCCCAACAGCCACAAGGCTCATGAAATTCTTCACACCAGCTACGTAAAGCGCGGTCTGTAAGATAAAATGATAAAAAGGCACTGCCGAAGCAGTGCCTTTTTTGATTAATCAATTAACACCAAAATCTCCGCATAAAAATAAACTGAAAATGAGGGCGCAAAAAGTGTCATAAATTCCCTTATAAAAATTGATTAAAAGATATGTGCTGTAGGGAAGAATATTGATGCAAAACAAAAAGAAAGGAGACTCTGTATGAGCGTGCGACGCGGAGATATTTTTTACGCAGATTTAAGCCCTGTTGTTGGCTCGGAGCAGGGGGGACTTCGCCCTGTACTTATTGTGCAAAACGACGTGGGAAACAAATACAGCCCCACAGTGATAGCGGCGGCAATAACAAGCAAGATGAGCAAGACGCATCTTCCCACACATATTGACATATATGCAGATAAGGTAGGACTTGGGAAGGACTCAGTAGTTCTGCTTGAGCAAATACGTACAATAGACAAACAGCGATTGAAAGAAAAAATGGGTCATCTTGATGACAAAGTGATGAGTGCGGTTGACAATGCTATATCAATAAGCTTTGGACTTGGCACTACTGTATAGGTATAAAATATTATTGAAATATTAAGCAATAAATACACTTGCATTTTGGTTTAAATTGTTGTAGAATAATGTTAATAAAAAAACAATTTAAACTTAGGAGATAAAACTATGGCACTTGTAACAACAAAGGAAATGTTCAAGAAGGCATATGAGGGCGGTTACGCTATCGGCGCTTTCAACATTAACAACATGGAGATCATCCAGGCAATCGCTGAGGCAGCAGGTGAGGCTAAGTCCCCTGTTATTCTTCAGGTTTCTGCTGGCGCAAGAAAGTATGCAAAGCAGGAGTACCTCCTTGCACTTGCTAAGGCTGCTATCGCTGACAGCGGTATCGACCTTGCACTTCACCTTGACCACGGCGCAGATTTTGAAATCTGCAAGGCTTGTATCGACGGTGGCTTTACTTCTGTTATGATAGACGGTTCTCACCATTCTTTTGAGGACAATATTGCAGTAACCAAGAAGGTTGTTGAATATGCACACGCAAATGGCGTTGTTGTTGAAGGTGAGCTTGGCGTACTTGCAGGCGTTGAGGACGATGTAGTTGCCGAAGAGTCTTCCTACACTAAGCCCGAAGAGGTTGAGGAATTTGTAGGTCGCACAGGTGTTGACTCTCTTGCAATTTCTATCGGTACTTCTCATGGCGCATACAAGTTTACCCCTGCACAGTGCACACGCAATGCAGACGGTATCCTCGTTCCCCCTCCGCTTCGTTTTGACATTCTTGAAGAGGTTGGCAAGCGCCTTCCCGGTTTCCCGATCGTTCTTCACGGTGCTTCTTCCGTTCCTCAGCATTATGTTAAGGAGATCAACGCTATCGGCGGCAAGCTTCCGGATGCTGTTGGTATTCCTGAAGAGCAGCTCCGCAAGGCAGCTACCATGGCAGTATGTAAGATCAATATCGACTCCGATATCCGTCTTGCACTTACCGCAGGTATCCGCCGCGTAATGCACGAGTCTCCCGATGTATTTGACCCCAGAGGTTATCTCTCTGTTGCTCGTGAGGAAGTTAAGAAGACTGTTTACCACAAGATCGTAAACGTTCTCGGCTCTGCTAATACTCTGTAATAAACACATCATAAGGGCTGCTATAACGCAGCCCTTATATTTTTAAGGTGACAATATGAAATTTACTGAAAAAGTAGAAATCAATAATTATGATGTGGATATGCACGGAATAATGCGCCCTACTCAGCTTATAGCAAAGCTTGAGGAGATTGGTTCACATCAGATGGCGCAATATCCGCCGTCAAATGACGATCTTCGTAAAGAGGGCAAGGGCTTCATTCTCAGCCGTGTGGTGATGAGTATACACATGGATATTCATGAGGGCGACGATGCGGTAGGAGAGACATGGGCTACAGACAGCCGCGGACTTTCGTTTGCCCGTTGTTATTGCCTGAATATTGGTGGAGAGATTGCAGCTAAGGTTTATACGGTGTGGGCGTTGCTTGATATAAATGAGAAAAAACTCATCCGTGTTGAGGAATATCCAAGGCAGCTTGGCGGCGCCGCAGATCCTTGCTTTGATATGTCGCTTTCGATTCGTGTACGTATGCCAAAGGCAGATGAGTTTGAAGAAATTGCAAAGCGCAAGGTTTATTACAGTGACACAGATTTGAACAGGCATATGAACAATACAAAATACCTCAATATGTTCTGCGATTTTGTTCCCGATATTGAGAACAAATCGCTCAAAGGAATTAATATTAGCTATATTTCTGAAGCACCACTTGGCGAAGAGCTCACTGTTATGCACAAGGAACTTGATGGAGTGCACTATTTTAAAACCATTCGCACTGACGGAAAGACTAACTGTGAAGCAGTATTGTACTTTTAAAAAAGCATCCCTAGGCACCGCGACTTTTAGGCGCGGATGCCTGGGGATGCTTTTTTGATTACATACGCATTCTTTCTATGTGGTATACATAGTCGAGTGTGCTGAGAGCTTCAATTATTTCATTGTGCGTTTTGTATTTCTTTAGTTCAGCGCTGCTTATTGAAATGGCAATAGAGTATACACTTAGTCCTGAGCCAACATAGGCAGGATTTGCTTCTATGTCGTCTATGGTAAGACCGAGTCGGCGTATGGTTGTTACAAAGCTTTGTAGATGTGCGCTGCTGATAAGCTCAAGATGGACCTCAAAGTGATTTGATCTGTTTTTGAGGTATCCCTCGATTGGCGGAAAGAAGAGCAGTATGCAGAAAAGTGCGCCAAATGAAACGATGGTGACGGTATAGTATCCTGCACCTGCTGTGAGTCCAATAATGCCGCATGCCCAAAGTCCAACTGAAGTAGTAAGTCCCTTTATCTGACTGCGTGAGCTGAACAGTATCGAATTGCAGGTGATTATCGCAACACCAATTACAGATGCCGCCGAAAGCAGCAAAAATCCGCTGTCGCTGTGGATATCAAGCAACATTGCAACAGTAGTTGCAAGAGAAACTAAAATAAATGTTCTTAGTCCTGCGGCATGACGCTTGGTTGAGCGCTCATAACCGATAATGGCTGATAAAACTACCGAGAGCGCTATGCGAAACATAATGCTCTCTATACCGTCTGTATAGGACCATGCACCAAGCATGGAAGCAATAGGGTCTATCATAGTCTTCTCCTGTTCTGCGGCGTACGGATATGCGAGCGCATTACTGCTGCATAGTGTTCTTCAGCCGCTTCTAAAAATGCGGTTTCTTCTTCATTGATCGGGTCGGGGATTTCTTCTTGTATCTTATGAATACGCTCAATAAGCAGTTCAAGCGATGATTTTTCGTTATGCTCCTCTACAGTTACGATATCCTCAAGCTTGTTTGAATAAGAGCCTGAGAGATAAAGAGAAAACTTCGCACATACCGGGCCAACCAGTTCATACAGTATTCCGGAAGCAAGTATAACCGTCAGCAGCGCATTACCCATTTCGCCGCCGAGCGTACGCGCGCCAAGGGTTGCAAGACCTATTGAAACGCCAGCCTGAGGAATCAGTGCAAGCCCTAAATAGTTGCGTACTGATAAGCTCTTACGCACGACAGCCGAGCCGACAAACGCACCTGCGTATTTGCCTATCATGCGGACTAAAAAGTATAAAAGTCCAATAACAAGCAGAGAAACTCCGCCAAAGCCTGCAGTGCTGTCAAACAGAGCAGAGATGTCAAACGAAAGTCCCGAACGAACAAAGAACAGAAGCATAAAAGGCGGATTGAAATAGTTTAATTGCTTGAAAAGCTTGTCATCGTTTGACATATTGGAATATATCATTCCCATGGACATACAGCCAAGTAACGGTGAGATATCCATAATGGTACATATACCGCAGAAAGCAAACAGAAGCGCAACCGAGATTATAAGGCGATTGTCGTCTGAGCGCTTTTTTTGTATCAGCAAGCACATAAGACCGCCAAACAGTGCACCAAGCAACAGCGCACCGATATTTTTAATTATGGGGAAAAATATGCTTGTAGGCATGATAGCTGCGCTTGATGTTGCGGCGACAGCAAGAGATATTGCAATGCTGTAAGCAAACAAGCTGATAACATTGTCAAGCGCAATTACTTGTAAAAGTGTGTCAACAAAATCACCTTTTGCGCGTGTCTGTCTTATAGTCATCAGTGTCGATGCAGGGGCAGTGGCAGCTGCAAGTGCAGAGAGCACTATTGAAAAAGCAAATTCGACCTTGAGTATTGCAGAAAGTGTGAAAAACACAAGTAAAAATGCAAGACAAGCTTCAAACAGCGTAATAACAATTACTTTTGCCCCGTTCTTTTTCAGCGCCGCGAACTTAAAGAATTCACCTGTGCCAAACGAGATGAAAGCCAGGGCTATGTCCGAAAGGAACTCTGTACCGCCTATAAAGCTCTGCGGAATTGCATCTATGCAGAAAGGGCCAAGCAGAACACCTGTGATGATATAAGCTGTGACATTTGGCAAGCGCAGTTTTTTAGTAATGCGCGTCATTAAGAATCCTGAAAGCATGATAATTGATACTGATAGAATTATCTGCGCCGCAGGAGAGGTGATATTTAATTTCTCGTAAAGCAACAAAATCCCTCCTTTTATAAAATAGTAGAACCCCAAAGGCATAATTATACCTTTGGGGTTCCTTTTTTACTCAAAACTCTCAAAAACAGGAACGAGAAATCTATTTGATTTTTCCTTCGATTTCAGTAAGTCCTTCATCAAAGAAACTCCAATCGCTATGCCAGCGTAAGTTTTCAAGACGAAATGCACATGGCCAACCGGGAAGCAGATTTGTGATGGTAAACGGACCTGTTGAGTGTCTTCCCCAACGAGTGTGGAACACAGCTTCAAACTGCGAGCCGGTCGGTGCGAGTGCACCGTCGAGCACAAGCGTTCCGTCCGAAACACATTGGCAAGCATTACACCATAGTGCAAGTGCACGCTCTCTCCACTGACCAAATCCGGTAAGTTCAGCCAAACGAAGGAACGAAAGCACATCACGGAGTGCATACATATCAAGCGCATTATGCGGTGTAGAAACCGATGTGCCGCCGAATGTATCAAAGCCTGTTTTACCGATAGCGGAATCTGCAGGATAGTCGATGGTATAATACATCATCCAGGTGGAGAGATACCATGCAATCTTTTCTGCACAGGCAATATATTTCTTATCCCCGGTAGTATCATAAAGTGCAAGCGCACCGCGAAGCAGAGGTGATGCCGATTCCTTATCTATACTATAAGTATCAAGTGCACCGGCAGTGGTAAAGCCGTCACGCTCAAGCTCGCTATAGTAAAAGTTAAACGCCCTTACAGCACTGTCGAGATACTTTTTATCTCCGCTGTTATCATATGCCTTTAGCATAGGCAGAATAAGGAAGCAACCGATTGTTCCCTTTTTGGCACGAACCTCGCCGTTATTGCGCCATGTCTTGGCATATGAGCCGTTTTCATCCTGTGTTTTGATAGCATGATTGCAAATACCGTATGCCATGTCAAGATATTCAGGCTTGTCAATACCCGCTTTTTTCAGCATATCATATGCTTCAAAATAGCAATCTGCAGCAGTGCCGTTGTTGCAGGCATCATTGTCTTTGAACGCTCTGCCGTCCTTATCGCGCACGATCTTTGGCGGCTTGCCTGCAAGATTGCTAAGATAGCGGTTCAACAAATTCTCGTAAACATTTGCACCAAGCTCCCATTTATCGGGAACATAAGTCGGATCAAAGTCTTTATACGCCCATTCATCAAAGTCAAGGCGGCCGGTGATATGACCCGCCTCGTGTCTGCCTTTTCTTATCCACGAGTCATGAGCCTCAAGTGCCATATTAAGCTTTTCTTTGTCGCCGTTTCTAAGATACTCATAGATAAAGGCATTAGCCATGGAAGCACTCTGTCCTGCCCATCCCACCTCGTAAACATGCTCATATTTCTTATAGCCTGTTATGCCGAGGTGATACTGTGCATTTCTTGTAAAGCCAGCAAAGCCGTCCTTTTCACGTTCAAAAAGGTAGTGGCAGAAGGCAAGTGAATAACGGTAAAGGTCAGCCGCCTTCATCGGAGCCTTTACAGGGTGTGCATAATAGCGCCATGCAAAGTCAAGAAGCGACTTATAGCGAAAACGCGTACCGTCCGAAAGAGAGGTAAAAATGATGCCCTCAAAATCGTTTGCAGGTTCCATTTTACCTTCATAAGGCCCTTCCCAAAAGTGGCGATTCAAGGTCTTTGGCTTTTCCTCCTCAGGGAAAATAAGCACGTGCTTTTTGCCCTCGTCAACCTTATAGAGCGAACATGCACAGTTGACATTTGGGTCAGCCATAAGTGCAATTTCGATTTCATCATTTTCGCTGTATGTACACGCGGGAATCATCACGCGGTGCCATGCAAAGCTCCACGGTGTGCCGTCCTCGGCAAAATCGCCGACATATTCGGGGGTATCGCCCCAGCCGTTACCGTTGTAGCTGACAGACGGTATCAGTGTAAATGTAGGCTCACCGAGGAAAATCATTTCCATACGCATATGGTCTGTTGCGGTTTCTGTGTGGCGGTGCCATTTCCAGACACCGTCACAAATTTCTTCAAAAGTATCGGTAGCACCGTCTGCAGGAAGTATTTTAGCATAGGATTTGCCACCGTTTACAATAAGATACCCGCTACCGTCTTTTATTATTTCTGTCATGTCATTTACTTTTATTTAACAAGTGTCGCAGTTGAAGTAGCGCCGTCCCATGCAATGTTATCATTGGAAACACCAAGTGCATTTGCAATTGCACGGACAGGAAGATATGTGCGGTTGCTCTCGATAATTGCAGGTGAGTCAAGTGCTACGGTCTCGCCGTTAACTGTCATGCTGGGTGCATCAATAGTAACAACAATAGTAACCTCACTGTTCTGAAGAGTTGCGGTTCTTGTGGCAGCATCCCACTTGATGCCGTCATTGGGAACGCCGAAAGCGTTTGCAAGGAAGCGGACAGGAAGCATTGTGCGGTTATTGCGGTTGATGGGAGCTGCATCAAGAGTTTGTGCCTCACCGTTGATATAAGCGGTGGTGGAGCCTATTGTAAGCTTAACGGTCGTCTTTTCGGGAACTTTTACAGTAAAGCCTTCAGTATTTGTGCCGAAGTAATAACCGTTTTTCTCAAATGATCCTACCTTCATGAGCGCACCGTCACCGGGGAGATACTTATATGTACCGAAGTTTACGGAAACGCCGCCGTCTTCCTTTATAAATGTACCTTCATTTGTACCGTCGAGGTCTGCAATGCAGAATGCATCTTCTGCACCGTTTGCAGTATCGTATGTGAGATACAAACGAATATACGCGGAGTTTACAAGGTTAAATGATTTTGCAAGGTTGCGATACTCACCGTCAGCACCGAATGCATCTCTGGTTGTACGGTCAAGCGGAATGATAATCGTATCGTCTTCTATCGTATTGACAGTATACTCGTCATCATTGTTCGAAGCAAGATATTCAACCACTTTGCGGAAATTATCAGTGCGGTAAACCGGCATTCCGTCTTCGCCCTTATCTACAAGAGTTACAAGTCCATCGGCTGTCATACCCTGAGCCTTATATACGGTGTTGTAAACGTTCCATATATATGCTTTTTGACCGGGCTGCAAAACATATTCACCGTTTCTCTGCGAAAGTCGCATTACAAATGTAATTGTTGCGGGATCAATAGCATCTATCGCATCTTCAGTCTTTCCGGTGGTGTACCAGAGAAGAATGTGAGAAAGATCAATTGGTTTATCGCTTACATTCATAACGGTGAAACCTTCAAGCGTATCGGATGTGCCGGAACCGTTAATCAAGGGGGTACGTCTTGTAGCGTCAACTATCATAATAGGCGCATCTTCCAAATGTGTATCGGCACAAGCGGTATTGTTGTTTGCGCTAAGCTTAAGGTCTGCATAAAGAGGATAATGGTCGGATGATCTCTTACCGATGGTATCGGTGTAGGGCAGGGAGCGGATAACTTCAAAGTCCTCGCTGCTTACATAGATATGGTCGATAGGATAGTTACCTGTCTGTGTACCTGTGAGCGACTTATGATAGGTCGCCATCCAGGGATATGCTTCATCGCTGAGATATGCAGTATCGCGCAATGTGGTCTGAAGAATACGGTTTGCTCTTTCGGGTTCATCCATGTTGTAGTCGCCGATAGCAACAACAGGCAAATCACCGTATTCTTTGCGCATAACTTCAATCTGTGCAAGCATTTCTGCTGCGTTGGACTCTCTTTGCTTTTCAACCATAGAAGCGGTATAGCCTTCATATGAAGAAGAGTACACTGCGTAGTGGTTGTTGAACACAATTATACGTTCCTTGGTTTCGTTGTCCTCAAGTACGCAGTAGCACATGGATTTTGTCCATGAATCGCCGTATTTTTCTGTAAAGCGGCGCGCGCCTGCAGAATCTTGTACAAGAGTATACTTATCAGTTTTGTAAAGAATCTTTACACAGTTTATAATAGTATTATTCTCAGGGTCGTCTATGAGGGTATCAAGAACGCTTGCGTAGCCTTGTTTTGTAATGTTGTCTATCATCGGGTTGAAGCCCTCACGGCACTCCTGAAAACCTATGATATCCGGGGAAAGTGTTTCAACAGTCTTTTCAATATAACCAAAGCGGCTGGTCTTATAATCGTCATTGAGAACGTTGATGGTCATTACACGGAACGCACCCTCCGGCGCCGGCTCAACAGGCTTGACAACTTCTTCCTGTACCTCACTGCCGAAAAGGAAAGTACCTGCCTCAAACGAAGCAACTTTCATTTGAGCCTGTCCTTTTACGTACTCATATGTGAATGTACCGTGGTTACATTTTACTGCACCCGATGCGTTGAGATATGTACCGTTGCCGGTGCCGTCAAGGTCTGCAATGCAGAAAGCCTCTTCAGCGCCACGTGCATTGTACTCTGTGAGGTAAAGGCGAATGTAATAGGAATTTTGCAAGTTGACATGCTGTGCCTTGTTTTTGTAAGTGCCGTCAGGACCAAATGCTTCGCCGGTTGTAAGGTCGAGTGGAACTACTGTCATATCTTCTGCTATTGGGGTTACACGGTATGTGCCGCTATCTTTTATATACTCAATAGCTTTACGGAAATTGTCAACGCGGTATACCGGTCTTCCGTCGGCTCCCTGCTCGACAAGAATCACTTTGCCGTCGGCAGTATCAAGCTCAAGCTTGTAAACAGAGGAAGTTACAAGCCAAATATATACCATTTCTCCGGGTTCAACAATGTACTTGCCAATATCATCGGTAATTGGCATAACAAACTTTGTAACAGTGGTGGGATCAAGCTCGTTGAGAGCTTCCTGAGAAGTTGTTCTGCCGTACCATACCTTATAGTCGGCAAGGTCTATGGGCTTGTCGCTTATGTTCTTAAGCGTAAAGCCTTCCATAAAATCAGAGTTTGGTGTACGGCGTGTAGCATCTACAAAGATAAGCGGCTCGTCAATACTTTCTGCATTGACAGTTAAAACTATAGTGCTGCAAAGAATAGCCGCAAGTATGAATACTAAAAACTTTTTCATTATAGGTCCTTTCTCTATAATATGAATTTGTGCCTTTTGCGCAGTAATATAGCGCAAAAGGCACAAACCACTATCTGAAAGTTATCTTTCCGGATTTGTTCTTACTGCCAATCCGAAACAGCTTCGCTATAGAACTGGTTAATTACCTTGAGCGAATTTTCCGCAGCACTGCGGTAAGTTTCATACATGGAGGTAAAGTTGGAATCATACGCACGAAGCATAAGGATAAGTTGCTTGTTGTATGTGCCGACCTGATAGAAATATCCGATGTCATAAACTCTGTTGCCGAAGATAATGTCGAGCATATCAGAGGATTCTTCGTCGCGGGTGGAAAGACCGATAAGGTTTACATCGTAGTAAGCAGGGGTAACGATTTCCTTGCCGTAATAAGCAAGAGCCTCGGTGATAACGCCGGTGCGTTCAAGGTCTTTCTGAATAAGGGGAACGCAGATAAAGCGTGCATTGTAGGGAGCAACACAGCTGTAATATTCTTCCTGCTGCTCGTTGAGCTTAGGATAAGGAAGAATACCAAAGTCGCTCTCCATAGAACGGCAGTTCTGGATAGAGCTCATGTAGGATGTGAAGAAGAGTGCCTGGTCGTTGGGCCACATGGTTTTGAGAACCTCTGCGGTCTTTACATGACGCTGATATGTAAGTGCATACTGGGTGTCGTATGCAATCGCTGCATACTTTTCAAGAGCAGCAAGAGTGGTATCGCTGTAGAAGGTAAGTTCAATTTCGCCGTCGTCATTGATAGTGCAGCAACGCTCACCGGCAGCATTTACAATACCTACGATAGAGTCATCCCATACAAGAAGACCAAAACGGTCGTTTGTGTCCATCACACCGTCCTGATTGAGGTCTTCGGATACGACTTTACACATATTGCCGAATTCTTCAAAGGTCCATGTTCCGTCGTAAACCATGTCATAAGGGCTCTTCAGACCGTAGTCGTTGAGAAGCTTCTTATTGAACATGAGTGCGAAAGTGGAGTAGTTATCGGAAACGGTGATGTCTCCGGTGGTAAAGAAGGTTACGTCGTTGACAGAAAGGCTTTCGGTTGCATTTTTATCCCACCATGATTTTGTAAGGTCAATGCCGGGGACAGATGCCATGTCATAGAGATAACCGTTGTATGCAAGCACTGCTACATCGTAAGCAGATGTGAGCGCGAGGTCATAATCGGATGTACCGGAGTTGGCTGCATTGGAAAGCTCCTGGAAGCCGGCACCGTTGCCGTTTGTATCGGAGCTCTTCTTCTGAACTTCAACAATGTCAACGTTGTATGCCTGCTCAATTGTCTTAACGCGCTTATACTGTGCGTTGTCAAGTGCTATACCGGTTTCTTCCTCAAATCCAAACTCTGTGGAAACGGTATGGCCTGCATAAAGAATTGTAAATTCTTTTCCGCCGTAGTCAGCAGTTTCGGGAACGCCGAGTGTTTCAACTAATTCAGATGTTTCTGTAGATGGCAAGTTAGTGATGTCATCTGTAGTATCGGCTGGGGTATTGCCGTTGCAAGCTACGAGAGCAAAGCACAGAAAAAGTGCTACTGCCAAAAGGAATGGTTTTCTCATGTTGGTCTCCTCACTCTAAAATATTTGTTGTAATCATATCTACGCCGATGTCTACCATTCTGTCACCGACTTCTTCGGTGTTGCATGTCCAGACATTGACAGTGATGCCGTTTTCTTTAAACATTCTTACTTGCTCGTCGGTGAGGTATTTGTGGTAAATATCTACATCAAAGCGATTTTCTTTAAGAATGTCAATAAGCCCGTCTTCAACCTTTGTTACAAGGTATTGAATTTTTTGTTCGGGTAGATGCTTGCGAATGGTAATAAGATTTTCAAGTGCAAATGAAATGAATACCACTTCAGAGAGGTAGTCTACTCCGCGAATCTCGCCGATTATACCGAGAAGATGACCTTCGCTCATGGGGTTCTTAAGCTCAAGAACTGCCTTTTTACCGTAGTGCTTGCAAATACGAATGTAGTCTACAAGGTCTGGTATTCTAAGGTCGGTGCGTGAAGTTTCTTTGTCGTATCCCAGTAGGCGAAGATTTTTAATATCTTCGTATTTTGACTCTTCAATTACCATGTCAGTACCGGTGGTACGCAAAGTGTTGTCATCATGGATAATAACATATCTTCCGTCTGCTGTTACATGCACATCTGTTTCAATGCCATAGTAAGAACGATTTCCGGCGGCAATAAATGCTGCGCATGAGTTTTCGGGTTCAATATTGCTAAGACCGCGGTGGGCGACCATAAGCGTATTCTTTTTGTTGAGCTTTATTGTGTCTTTCATTCTTTCGACCTCACAAGATCGTTATAGATTTCGCGGATGTTTTTATAAATGAATGTTGGCTTTTTTTCAGATGCTTCTACATCTGACAATGTTCCTTCGCCGCTGAGCACGAAGATTGTTGAAATACCTGCATTGACACCACTTGCGATATCAGTGTACAATCTGTCACCGATTATTACCGCATCTTCTTTAGTCATTTTGGACTTTTCAATTGCAAGTTCAATCATCGCAGGCTCCGGCTTTCCAATAAACAGCGGCCATTTTCCTGTTGCGTTTTTCAGCATGGTGGATACAGAGCCGCAGTCTGGGACATACCCCCACTCGGTGGGGCAAACCCAGTCGGGGTTTGTAGCGATGTATGGGATATCTTTGCCAAGTAGGATGCACGCATCCTCAAGTTTTTTGAAAGTAAGCTCGGTGTCAAATCCCATGACAAGTACATCAATATCATCATCGCGCTTGTCTGTCACGTTGTGACCGTCCAGCGCAAGATAATTCAAAAATGATTTTGTGCCCAGCACATACATCTTTTTTCCCTCATAATGCTTATGCAGATAGAGCGAAGTAGCATGCACCGAACTAAGAAAGTCATCTTCTGTAGCCACTATACCGAGCTTTGCCAGTTTCTCAACGTATTTATCAAGGCCCTTTGAAGAATTATTGGTCAGAAACATATATTTTCCGCCGCTTTTTTTGACGTAATCGAGAAAATCCAAAGTTCCGTCAAAAAGACTGTCGCCAAGATATATAGTTCCGTCCATATCCAGCAAAAAGAGTTTTTTTCCTTGAAGTTCGTTGTTCATTATTAACTATCCCAAAGTGAAGAATTTGATGTAGAAATAGCTGATGCTCCGGCAAGCAATGCTTCCATTATCTCTTGCTTGGTTTCAATCAGACCGCCTGTGATAATGGGAACAGAAACGCTGTCCTTTATGCGTTTTATTATTTTTGGCACAAGTCCCGGCATGATCTCAATAAAATCAGGGGCGACCAGTTTGGCGGAATCAATAGATGTTTTTACCGACTGCGCATCAATAATAAAGAATCTCTGTACAGTGGCGAGTCCTTGCGTTTTTGCATAACGAAGCATATTTGCGCGAGTGCTTATGATGCCGTCAGCTCCGGATTTTGCAAGGAATTCCACACCGCAACTGTCTTTTGCGATTCCCTCGGTCATATCTGCGTGAAAGAATACGTACTTTTCGTTTGCATGACCGCGCTTTACATATTCTGCAACGCTGAAAATATTTGTATTGAGTACGAATATTACATCCACAGGGCTAGAAAGCGCGATTTCAAATTCCTCAACACTGTGTACCGCGGCGATTATAGGATTCTTTTCAATCTCAAGCATCTATTCTCTCCTTACGGTATGTTTTTTGTTGCAACGATATCAACGCCTGTGCCGAGAATATCTTTGACTATTATATCTCCGACTTTAACCGGCGCATCAAGCGTAATTGTTGCAAGCACATTTACACAGTCAAATATCTTCTCCTTCGGGAGCGGAGCGCTTGACTTTACAGAAACCATGTCTTTGCCCTTGACAGGAACAATGCTGGTAAGAGTTCTGGTTGGCGCTGTGCATTCAGCAATAGCGTATTTTTCGCCGCGAGGGCATGTGTTACCGCTGACTTTGAAGCCGTCTGCGGTTTTTTCTACGGAGAGAGGACAACCCATCGGGCATACGATACAGATCATATTCATGCCTTCTCACCTTCCTTTATAAGTGTAACAGTGATGTTGTCACCGTTGATGTTTTTCAGAATGTCTGCCTTGAGTGCGATGCTTTCCATTTCGCCAGGGGCGACCTTCTTTCTCTTTTTCTCAAAGATTATATTGTTACCGTCGCTTACACGAACAGTTACATTATTATATATGTCAGCAACGCGGAAGAACAGCTTAACATCGCCGCCCTCCGTGTAAAGCATCTGCGGCACGGTATAGCGCACGCCGCCTGTAGGATTCACTGCGATGACGCGACCGTTTGTTGAAAGTTCGCCGCGCACATATGCTGCTGCAGATGCACCTGCAAGCTCCGCTTCTTCAGAAACAAAGTCAACAAGGTCATGTACATGCAAAACATTGCCGCAAGAGAAAATACCTTTTGCCGATGTCTGTCTGTAGCTATCGCAGACAGCACCGCCGGTAACACGGTCAAGCGTGATTCCTGCACATTTTGTAAGCTCATTTTCCGGGAGCAGACCGCAGGAGAGAAGCAGTGTGTCACATTCGATAAATTCGCGTGTAGATTCAATCGGCTGGCGGTTTTCATCAACCTTTGCGATTGTTACGCCAGTTACACGGTCCTTGCCGTGAATCTGCACAACCGTATGGCTAAGGCGAAGCGGAATGTTAAAGTCGTTAAGACACTGCACGATATTGCGGTTAAGACCGCCTGAGTATGGCATAAGCTCGCATACTGCCTGAACTTTTGCGCCCTCAAGTGTCATGCGCCTTGCCATGATAAGGCCGATATCGCCTGAGCCGAGTATAACAATATTCTTGCCGGGCATATAGCCCTTGATGTTTACAAAACGTTGTGCTGTACCTGCGGTATAGATACCCGCAGGGCGCACGCCGGGGATGTTGAGTGCACCGCGGCTACGCTCACGGCAACCCATCGCAAGGATAACAGCGCCGGCATCCAGTGTGACCTCGCCGTCCTCCTCAGATATGTATGTGACCTTGCGGTCAGCTGTAAGATCGGTAACCATTGCGCCGAGCTTATAGGGTATGTTCAGTTTTTGGACTTCCTCTTCATAACGCCATGCATATTCGGGACCGGTAAGCTCCTCACCGAAATGGTGAAGACCAAAACCATTGTGAATGCATTGCTGCAAAATACCGCCGAGATGTTGGTCGCGTTCCAGAATAAGTATGTCGCGTATACCCGCTTTGTATGCGCTGACAGCAGCCGCCATGCCTGCAGGGCCGCCGCCGATGATAACAATATCTACGTGTTTCATGCCTGCACCTCCTTTACTTTGCCAACGAGAAGATTTGACTTTCCGCCAAACTTTGTAACGTCTAAAAGAGAAGTGCCAAGCTCACGTGCAAGTATATCTGCAACATACGGCATACAGAATCCGCCCTGACAGCGGCCCATGCCACTGCGTGTACGGCGTTTAATGCCGTCGATATCCTTTGCGCCGGGATTGGTATGAATAGCTGTGAGAATCTCACCTTCGCTGATTGTCTCACAGCGGCAAATTACTTTGTGATACTTTGATTCTGCCGCGCGGAAAATCTTTCGTGTAGGGCAGAAGTTTTCGTTCTTTTTGAGTTCCATGCCCATTTTTGCAAGCAGATCTGTGACATAAACAGCAATTGCAGGGGCAGAAGACAGACCGGGGGACTCAATACCACCGACATTGACAAAGTGATCACCTGCAGCTTCGATAATAAAGTCGCCGGTGTCACCAACTGCGCGAAGTCCGGTAAATGAGGTAATAACGCTACGGAGCGGTATTCCGTCTACGCATACAGTAGAGCCTGCAACGATAGCGTCGATACCTTCTTTAGTAGTTTCAACATTGTCCTTGTCCTCAATATTTACAGAGGTGGGACCAAGCAAGAGATTGCCGTCAACAGTGGGGCTGACAAGGATACCTTTGCCCATCTTGGTGGGAACTTTAAATATTGTATGGCTGACAAGATTTCCGCATTCGCGGTCAAGCAGCATGTATTCGCCTTTACGTGGAGTTACGGTAAAACTGCCGTATCCTGCCATAGCAGCGATTTTATCAGAATAAACGCCTGCAGCATTGATGACATATGCCGCCTCTACGGTTTCGGTGGGGGAGGATACTTTGTATACTCCGTTTGTATATTCAATAGAAGTTACTTCAAAATCGGTTTTCAAAACAGCGCCGTTGTCCATTGCATTGCCAACAGAAGCTACGGTCAGCATATAGGGGCAGACAATGCCGCCGGTTGGCGCATGGAGCGCGCCGATAACATTGTCCGATATGTTTGGCTCAAGCGCTTTTACTTCTTCTTTTGAAAGAACGCGCAGATTCTTTACGCCGTTTTTCACACCGCGCTCATACAGACCGTTTATTGCCTGTATATCTTCATCAGTGAATCCAACGACGAGTGAGCCGTTGTTTTTATAGTGAACACCAAGCTCTTTTGCTACATCGGCCATCATCTCCGAGCCGCGAACATTGAGGAGAGCTTTAAGAGAACCTTCTTTTGCATCAAATCCTGCGTGTACGATGCCGCTGTTAGCTTTGGATGCCCCCATGGCAACATCTCTCTGCTTTTCGATGATACATACAGAGAGCTGGTAACGCGTAAGTTCGCGGGCTATCATACCGCCGACGACGCCTGCGCCGATGACAACTATGTCATACATTTTATTTTTCCTCCTAAAAACAAAAAAGTCGCAAGGGAAAGTAAACAGAATTATACCATCTACTTTATCATTGCAACTCCATATCTCTGCATATAGGTATTGTACCATTTTGCACAAGTTTTGTCAATTATTTCTTGATGATTTTTACTAATTTTTTAAAAAATATAAATAAAAGCACCGTTTTGGTGCTTTTATTCTATAGTTATTCCTATTTTTTTGCAAGCTTCAAACCACTTGTCAAACTCAAAACAAAGGTTTTCGGCAGCATGTGTGTCGCCTGTCAGCATAACTTTACCGCCACATTTTGCGATGTATTCAAGTTGGGAATGACTGGGGTATGGGTGTGTGCGGTATCCGCGCGATATTGCACCCGTGTTCACTTCGAAAGGTTTGTCGTATGGGATAAGCTTGTCGATTGCATCAGTATATGCCTTGATATATCTTGGTTCGTTTTCATCAAAGAGACTTCCGTCCTCGTTGAATTTGGATATGAGGTCAAAATGCCCTATGATATCTGCCCCTGTTTTGGCAAGAATATTTCCGACACAAGAATAGTATTCTTCGCAGAGTGAATATATGTCACCGCCAAAATACTTGTTGCAGGCGTCAAGCAATATCTCTTTGCTTTCGTCTATAGGGATATATTCATCGCCGATATTCAGATAGTGAACAGAGCCGATTATATAATCAAATCCGATTCTTGAAAAATTGGAATAATAGTCCTGCTCAACTCCGCAAAGTATTTCAATTTGTCCTTTGTATTTTAGCTTCAGTGAGTTTAT
Source organism: Clostridia bacterium (assembly GCA_017399305.1). Classification (GTDB taxonomy): domain Bacteria; phylum Bacillota; class Clostridia; order Oscillospirales; family CAG-272; genus UMGS902. The sequence continues at coordinate 82,361 of JAFQDK010000018.1, read as the reverse complement.
TTCCGCAATGTATCTGGCAACATTTGGAATTGACATACAGTATTTTTCGTCAAAAAATGTATAGCAATGACCTGAAAAACCGATGCGTACAAGCCCCTTTTCAATAGCGGCTTTTACCATTTCTTCAGGTGTGTTTTTGCCGTCGCAATAGGTGGTGTGCGTGTGGAGATCCTGCAATATCATTTGGTCATTTTCTCCTGCTTTACCTTGTGGTCAATGACGTGACGGGAAGCAAGCTCACGGTGAATATCTTCAAGAGAAATACCAGCTTCTACCATAAGAACCATCACGTGATATGCAAGGTCGGATATTTCGTATACAGTTTCTGCTTTGTCCTCGGCTTTTGCCGCAATAATAACCTCGGTAGATTCTTCGCCAACCTTTTTGAGAATTTTGTCAAGCCCTTTTTCAAATAGGTATGTGGTGTATGAACCTTCCTTTTTGTCAAGCTTTCTGCCCTCGATAAGCTTCATCAGACCGTCAAGAGAAAATTCATGCTTATCCTCGCTCTGGTAAACAGGTTTTTCAAAGCATGAGAATGAGCCTGTATGGCAAGCAGGGCCGTCCGGCTCCACTGTTACAAGCAGTGCATCGTTGTCGCAGTCAGCAGTGATAGAAACGATGTGCTGATAGTTGCCGCTTGTTTCTCCTTTCAGCCAAAGCTCTTGACGCGAGCGACTCCAAAAGCAGGTCAAGCCTTTTTCCATAGAAACTTTTAGGCTTTCACGGTTCATATATGCAAGGGTGAGAACCTTGCCTGAAATAGCATCTTTGACTATGGCAGGGATAAGCCCTTTTTCGTCAAATCTAAGTTCTTCAATGTTCAACATTTGTTAGTCCTTTCTTGTGGGGATACCTGCAGCCGCCATTTCGGCTTTCAGGTCACTTATCTGCACTTCGCCAAAGTGGAATATCGATGCGGCAAGTCCTGCATCTACCTTCGGCAGAGTTTTAAACAGAGTTATAAAGTCGTTTATGCATCCGGCTCCTCCCGATGCAATTACGGGTACAGATACTATATTTGACACTGCCTCAAGCATTTCAAGGTCAAATCCTTGCTTTACTCCGTCGGTGTCGATTGAGTTCAGCACTACTTCTCCTGCACCGTTATCAACGCATTGCTTTATCCAGCCGAGCGCCTCCATGCCGGTGTTTTCTCTGCCGCCTTTGGCAAATACGCGAAAAGTACCGTCAACTCTTTTTACATCAGCTGAAAGTACAACGCATTGGTCACCATAACGCTTCGCCGCTTCATATACAAGTGAAGGGTTACGTATGGCGCCTGAGTTTACGCTGACTTTGTCAGCACCGCATTTAAGGACGCGGTCAAAGTCATCAAGTGTGTTGATGCCGCCGCCTACAGTGAGAGGGATAAATACTTTCGATGCGGTTTCGGTTAATATGTCTGTAAAAAGTTTGCGCCCCTCTGCGGATGCGGTTATATCGTAAAAGACAAGCTCATCTGCACCGTTTTCACTGTAATACTTGGCAAGCTCAATCGGGGATGAAACGTCGGACAATCCCTCAAAGTTTACACCCTTTACAACACGACCGTTTTTAACGTCCAGACAGGGAATTATTCTTTTTGTTATCATTTCGCAACCTCCACTGCCTCTGCTATGGATATTGCGCCTGTGTAGTATGCCTTTCCGACAATAGCGCCGTATATTTCAAGCGTGCGGAGTGCTTTTACATCGTCAATGGATGAAACACCGCCCGATGCGATTATCTGCATTTTAAGCTCTTTTGAAAGTGTTTTGTAAAGCTCGATGTTTGTGCCCTGCATTGCGCCGTCTTTTGAAATATCGGTGCATATAAGCGTGCCAATACCGATGCTTTGCATCTTTTTGCAAAACTCAATAGCAGTTTCCTCGGATTTTTCTGTCCAACCTTTTACAGCAACATATCCGTCTTTAATGTCAACACCTACTGCAATTTTGCTTCCGTATTTTTTTGCTGCTTCTTCGGCAAACTTCGGGTTTGTGACAGCCGCAGTGCCGAGTATAACTCGGTCAACACCTGCACCGATATAACGGTCTACAACATCCATGCTGCGAACTCCACCGCCTATTTCGCAAAAGAGGGAAGTATTTGCTTTAAGCGCGCAAACCGTTTCAATATTAGGTGTAGTTCCGTCGCGCGCGCCTTCAAGGTCTACAATGTGCAGATGCTTTGCGCCGCTTTTTTTAAAATCGCGAGCAACCTCGATCGGATTCTCACTGTAGACGGTCATTTGTGCATAGTCGCCCTTGTAAAGGCGAACCGCCTTGCCTTCGTAAAGGTCAATTGCGGGAAAAATAAACATAGGTTAAACCTCACAGAATGCTTTAAGAATATTAAGCCCCACCTTGCCGCTTTTTTCGGGGTGAAACTGACAGCCGTAAACATTTTCGCATGCTGCCGCCGCGGTGAGAGCAGCTCCGTATTCTGCAGTTGCGATAACATTTTCGCTGTTTGTTTTTGCGTAGTATGAATGGACAAAATAAACGTGATCGCCGTTATTTATATGCTTGAAAATAGCGTTTTTTTCTCCGTTTATCTCAAGCGCATTCCAACCGATGTGCGGGATCTTCAATTCGTTTGGGATAACATCGGAAATCGGGCGTATCTCACCGGGAATAAGACCAAGTCCTTCATGCTCACCATATTCGAAACTTTTCTCAAACAATAGCTGCATGCCAAGGCAAATGCCAAGAAGCGGCTTACCTTTTTTTGCTTCGGCGATTATCACTTTATCAAGACCGCTGTTGCGGAGCTTTTCGGCGGCATCGCCAAATGCGCCAACACCGGGCAGCAGTATCTTGTCGGCGGCTTTGATTACTTCAGCATCGCTTGTCACCGTTGTGTTTGCACCGATAGCATCGAAAGAGCTTTTCAGTGAAAAAAGATTTCCGACGCCGTAGTCTATTATTGCAATCATTAAAGAACTCCTTTGGTTGAGGGGAGAGAATCGGCATTCGCCGCATCAATCGCTACCGCGGCACGAAGTGCGCGCGCCACCGACTTGAAAGTACCCTCGATAATGTGGTGCGAGTTTGTACCTGCTATCTTGCGGATATGTAAAGTGCATGCCGCGCTTCTTACAAATGCCATCCAGAACTCCTCGGAAAGCTCGGTGTCAAAGTTACCTACCTTGGGAGAGGGTATGTCGCAGACATAGTAGAGGCCACTTCTGCCCGAAAGGTCAATTGCGCTGAGTATCAGCGTTTCGTCCATGGGGAGCATCATACTGCCATAGCGTACAATACCTTTCTTGTCGCCGAGAGCCTTTGTAAAGGCTTGTCCGAGTACGATGCCAATGTCCTCGGCAGTGTGGTGATAGTCAACGTATGTGTCGCCACTGCAAGTGACTTCAAGGTCAAAATTACCGTGCTTTGCAAACAGCGTCAGCATATGGTCGAGAAAACCACAGCCTGAGTCAATTTTACTTTGCCCTTTGCCGTCAAGCTCAAGAGAGAGCGATATATTTGTCTCGGCAGTAACTCTGCCGATTTTTGCATTTCTCATGTCAAATCTCCTTAAGGATTTCTTCAAGTGTATCGCAAAGTGTCACCATTTGTTCCATAGAACCAACGGTGATACGGTTATATGCGTCAAGCCTAGGCTTTGAAAAATGACGCACAAGAATTCCGCGCTTGCGAAGCTCTGAGTAAAGGTCGCCGCCGCTGATATTATCATGCTTTGCAAAGATGAAATTCGTCAGCGAGGGAGTCATTTCAAATCCCATTTTTCTCATTCGGCTCATTGCATATTCTCGGTTTTCAATGATAGAATTACAGTTGTTCTTTGTATATTCTTCATCTGCAAGCACGCCGATTCCTGCCGCCATGGTCATGCGGTTGATATTGTAAGGATTTGTCGAATACTTTATTGTATTCAGATCCTGTATGAGTGCCGCATTTCCTATAGCAACGCCGAGTCTTGCGCCTGCCATTGAACGTGATTTTGAAAATGTCTGAGTCACAAGCAGATTGTCATACTTTTTGATAAGCGGTACTGCACTCTCAGCGCCGAAATCGACATACGCCTCGTCTATTACGACCACGTTGTCAGGATTGCTTTTGACTATCGCTTCAATTTCGAGAGAAGTCAGCGCTATACCTGTGGGAGCATTTGGATTTGCGATGAAGATTGTCTCATTTTTGCTGATGTAGTCGCACACATCTATCGTAAAATCATCTTTTAGCGGCACTTCGGTGTATGGAACGCCGTTTATCTCAGCAAAAACAGAGTAAAAGCCGTATGTTATGTTAGCGAATCTTGCGGGGTGCTCCTTGTCGCAGTATGCCATAAAGGCAAAATTCAGCACTTCGTCAGAGCCGTTTCCTGCAAGCACCATAGATTTATCAACACCGTAAAGTGCGGCAAGTTTTTCGTGTAACTCTGTACATTCGGGGTCGGGGTAAAGTTGCAAATTTTTTGCCGCCTCAGCCGTCATTGCCACCGCCTTGGGCGATGGCGGAAACGGTGACTCGTTGGTATTAAGTTTTATGTATTTCTGGTCACGCGGTTGCTCACCCGGAGTGTATGGGGTAAGCGTTTTATATTTGTCAGAAAAAAATCTGCTCATTATTCTTCCTCTGTGCGTATAACTGCACTCTTTGCATGCGCGGTAAGCCCCTCTTTTGTAGCGAAGAACGCAACGTCATTTGCAACTTTTGAAAGAGCCTCACGTGTATAGTATGTGTATTGTGTTTTCTTTACAAAATCGTCAACAGACAGTGGGCTTGAAAACTTTGCTGTACCGCTTGTCGGCAGTGTATGGTTTGGACCTGCAAAATAGTCGCCGAGAGCCTCAGGGCAGTTCCTTCCCATAAAGATAGAGCCTGCATGGCGGATAGCATCAAGATAATCAAACGGATTGTCCACGAGCAGTTCAAGATGTTCGGGCGCAATTTCATTTGCAATGTCGATTGCCGCCATAAGAGTGTCGGCAACAATTATCTTTGAGCAGTTGTCAATAGAAACTCTTGCAATATCCGCGCGAAGTAACTGCGGGATCTGCACCTCAAGCTCTGCCTGAACTGCTTTTGCAAGTTCCATTGAGTCTGTTACCAGCACCGCGCTTGCCATTTTGTCATGCTCAGCCTGGGAGAGCAGGTCAGCCGCCGCATGGCGCGCATTAGTCTTTCCATCGGCAACTATAAGTATCTCGCTCGGTCCTGCAATCATGTCGATAGACACAATGCCGTAAACCTGCTTTTTTGCCTCTGCAACGTAAGCGTTGCCCGGACCTACTATTTTGTCTACCTTTGGTATACTCTCAGTGCCGTATGCAAGTGCGGCTACAGCCTGTGCGCCGCCGACCTTGAATATCTTGTCAATGCCTGCAATCTTTGCCGCTGCAAGGATAACGGGGTTGACCTTGCCGTCTTTAGATGGAGGTGTCACCATTACAACCTCGCGTACACCTGCGATTTTTGCAGGGATAGCATCCATAAGTACGGTGGATGGGTATGCTGCTGTACCGCCGGGAACATAAAGTCCGGCGCGGTCAACGGGGATTACCTTCTGGCCGACAACAATGCCGTTTTCATCATTTATAATAAAGCTGTTTCGCACCTGCTTTTCATGGAACTTGCGGATATTTGCCGCCGCTTTTTTTATTATTTCCACAAACTCGGGTTCAACTGCTTCAAATGCTTCGTTTATTTCCTCTTCGCTTACGGCAAGGGTAGATAGGTCAGCACCGTCAAACTTTTTGCAGTATTCGTACAGAGCTTTGTCGCCGTTCTTTCTCACGTTTGCGATAATGTCGGACACAACTCCCGCAACGTCAACCTCGGGAACGGCTCTCGCAAAAATATCTTTGGTTTCAACCTCACCGTATTTTAAAATTTTAATCATTTTGGTTCTCCATGCTGCGAATTATCTTTTCGATAAGCTCGCTCTTGAATTTAAAGCTTGCCTTGTTTGCGATAAGCCTTGCGCTTATCGGTACAATGGTTTCTACTACCTCAAGGTCATTTTCTTTTAATGTAGTTCCTGTTTCAACTATGTCAACGATAACGTCGGAAAGTCCGAGTATCGGTGCTATCTCGATAGAGCCGTTCAGGTGGATTATGTCAATATCTCTGCCGAGTGAATCGTAATAGTTCTTTGCGATGTTTGTGAACTTTGTCGCAACCTTGAGGGTGCGCTTTACATCGTCTGTAAAATCCTTTTTTGCGGCAACAGCCATGCGGCATTTACCTATGTCAAGGTCGTAAAGCTCATATACATCTGGGGAATACTCAAGCAGGATGTCCTTGCCGCAAACGCCTATATCAGCCGCGCCGCGCTCAACGTAGATGGCAACGTCTGACGGCTTTACCCAGAAGTAGCGCACACCGCATTCTTCATTTTCAAAAATGAGCTTGCGGTTGTTTTCTTTTATTGAATGGCACTCGAATCCTGCCGTTTCAAACATGGCATAAACTTTTTCGCCGAGTCTGCCTTTGGGCAGGGCAACGTTCAGCATTTTCATACTTCCTTTGCCTCGCTTCCGTCAAATTTCATGAGTTTTGCATATTTCAGCTTTTCTGGGATTTTCTTTTGCGCCATTACGCTTGCGTTTCTTGAAAGGGAAGCAATCTCCTTGGAAAGCAAAGTAATATCAGTATCATCATCGTAAAGTAAAAGAATGTCTACATCGTACTTTTTGTCGGTTTCACTCATGCGCTCAAGCAAGTCAAGATATATTGCAAAGCCGATAGCCCCTGATCTTCTGCCCATGTTTGCAAGAAGTTTGTCATACTGGCCGCCCGAAAGCACGCCTTCGGGAATGCCCTCGATAAAGCCCTTGAATACAATGCCGTTGTAGTAACGGATGTCGTGTACTACAGAAAAGTCAATACGAAGCTTGTCGTATATTTCGCTACCTTCAAATGCAGAAAGTATCGTTTCAAGTTCAATGAGCGATTCAGTGTTTGCACAGATAAGTTCTTTGAGCTTTGGTAAAACCTCACTCGGCTTGCCGTAATTTGTGACAAGACCTTTCAGTATAGCGGTTTCTTTTTCTCCTATGTTTACCAATGCGCAAAGCGCTGACAGCTCATGCAAATTCTTTTCGCCTATGAATTTAAGGGCTGATGCACGGCAGTCTTCGGGAAGTGCCACTGCATCAAAAACTGCTGATATTATGCCAAGATGTGAAATGTCAAGTACATACTCATCAGAGATAGTTTCAAGGCTTTTTGCAGCGAGCATCAGCGTTTCGTATAGGCAATAGCTGTCAGTATCTCCGATACACTCAAGCCCTACCTGCATTATCTCTTTGAAACTTTCGCCTGAAACGCGGTATACATTTTCGTTATAGTATACCTTTTGCACCTGACCTGGGGCATCCTTGCCATTCTTGAGAATGGAGAGGGTAACGTCGGGCTTAAGAGCCATTAGCTTACCGCCACGGTCTGTAAAGGTAATAACGCTGTCGGAAATGAGAAAGTCCTTGTTTTTTACATAGAGGTCATACTCCTCAAATTTGCTCATTTTATACTGTGAATAGCCGTAGCTTTCATACAGTCCTCTAAGCGCAAATATTGCCTTTTCTTCGTTTTTAAGTACGCTGTCGTAGAGTGTCATTACTTCTTACCTTTGATTTGTTCTATTGCCGCTTTGTAGCCGCCGCTGCCGTAGTTCAAGCACTTGCTCACGCGGCTGATTGTAGCGGTGCTCACATTTACTTCCTGGGATATTTTTTGATAGTTCATGCCATCAGTAAGGAGAAATGCAACATCAAGTCGTTGCGCCATATCCTGCAACTCTTTTATTGTGCAGATATCCTCAAAGAATTTGTAACAGTCTTCAGTGGTTTTTAGGTTCATGATAGCCTCAAAAAGGCGGTCTATGGACGCCGATTGCAAATTGACCATAAGGTGGTGGCCTCGCTTTCGTTTTAATTTGATAACATATTATCACTTTACAGCGCTAAAGTCAATAGGAATATTGTATTTATTAGGATAAATTAATGATTACGCGATTAACGCCGCGATGCGGCTACACCTCATCAGTCAGCTACGCTGACAGCTTCCCCTCAAGGGGAAGCCTAAAAATCTGTAAAAAAGACGGGTTTCCCGGCTTTTTTTACTCCTTAAAGGGGCGGTCGCGGTGAGCGACATGCGAATGTACGCCCCTCTACACTTTAAAATGCTTGCATTTTAAAGTGATTATATAATCATTAATCTACCGCTCAAAGCAAAAACAAGACACCGAAAGGTGTCTTGTTTTTAGTTAAATTTCAAAGAAGAATGTGCTTCCTGTGCCAATCTCACTGCGCACACCGTATGACGCGCCATGGCTTTCGAGTATACCTTTGACAATTGAAAGTCCGAGGCCTGTACCTGTTACGGCACGTTTGTGTACCTTGTCCACTTTATAGTAGCGGTCAAAGATAAGCGGCAAATCTTCTTTTGCGATTCCCTCGCCGTGGTCGGTTACTTCTACAAGGTTCTTTCCTTGTTCCGTCACCGAAAGCTTGAGAATAACTGTCTTGTCATCTCCAGAGTAGTTTATTGCATTGTTGACAAGATTATAGATAACCTGAAGGATTCTCTTTTTATCGCATCTTGCAAAAGTAGGTCCGACACTTTCGTATATAAAGGTAAAGTCCTTGTCGGTCATCAGTTTGCGATAACGTTCTACTGTTTCAAGTAGCAAAAAATCCAGATCGACGCTTTCGATATTAAGCTTCTGAGAACCGCTTTCATACTTTGAAAGGTCGATAAGATCGTTTACAAGCGAAGAAAGACGCGCTGTTTCGTCAAGCACTACTTGTATGTTTTCGGGATTGTTTTCGCCATCAATATCGCGCATCATTTCACAGTATCCTGTGATAAGCGTAAGCGGTGTACGTAGGTCATGCGATATGTTGGCAATCAGTTCCTTTTGCATCATGTCCGTTCGTTTAAGGTCATGTGCAGTCTGATTCAGCGTGTCTGACAGCTCGTATATTTCACGGTATCCCTCTCCGGTGAATTCAACATCATATTCACCTGCTGTCAGCTTTTTAGCTGCTCTGTTAACATCTGCAATAGGTTGTGAGAGCTTCTTGGCAAGTGCATTTGCCACAAAGGCGGCAACAAGCGTCATTATAATTGTGGTTATCAGCAAATGTATGGTGATTACGCCTTTGACAACGTTTACCGGTTCAACGGCGGCATCAAACATCATTATGAGCTGACCGTCGGTCACCTCTTGGATAGCAACATACAGTATACGGTCACGCACATCGTATCTGCTGTTTGCAAACGGAACGTGAGCCTTTTTATCCTGAAAGCCTGTTAGTCCGGCTCTGTGGAAATACTCACCGCCGTTCTCAAGAGCATCGTTGTAAAGCTCATTTATCATTTTCATGTCCGTGTTGTGAATCATGCATCCTCCGCCTATGTCAGCGGTGGTAAGCACCTTACCGTCAGGACCGAAAACACTTATGCAAAATTCGTTGTTAAGTGCTATTGCATATACATCTTTTGCAAAAGTTTCAGATTCATATGAGTACAGCGTTTCTATCTGAGAGGCAGAGTTTGTCATACGGCTTCTCGTGAGTTGATAGTAAAATGAGTCCAACAAAAAGTATTGAAATCCCCATAGGAGCAATAGAGCGCATACCACAAAAACAATCAGCATAAGAAATAGCCGCGACCGCATTGTGGAAGGATTTCTGCGTTTTCCTTTATTTTTCATCACTGTATCTGTATCCTACGCCGCGGAGCGTAACAATATATGATGCGTAACTGCCAAGGCTTTTACGCAAAAGTTTTATATGGGTGTCAAGCGTGCGGTCACCGCCGAAAAAGTCGTATCCCCAGACTTTGTTGATAAGTTTTTCTCGTGTAAGTGCTATGTCCTTGTTCTTTATCATATAAAAGAGAAGATCATATTCTTTGGGTGAAAGATTTACTTCCTTGCCGTCGACATAAACTCGGCGCGCCGTGAAGTTTACTTCAAGCCCCTCACTTATATATTTATCAATGTCCTGTACGCTATCATTTTTTTGTGAGCGCTTCATGATAGCTTCAATACGCAGCATGAGTTCTTTTGGTGAAAACGGCTTTACAACATAGTCATCGACACCAAGCTCAAAGCCGTTGATTTTGTCATATTCCTCGCCGCGTGCAGAGAGCATAAGTATCGGAACATCCGACTTTTTGCGTATTTCGCGGCAGGCAGAAAAGCCGTCGAGGTTGGGCATCATGATATCCATGATGATAACATCGTATGTGTTTTCTCTGCATTTTTCAACAGCTTCCATTCCGTCGGTGGCAAAGTCAACAGAGTGCCCCTCAAATTTTGCATATTTTCCAATCAGTTCTCTGATTTTTTCTTCGTCGTCTACTACTAAAATCTTATACATTGATGTCTCCTGTATTTGCTACAAAAAGCCCCTCTGCGGGGGGGCTTTTTGATTAGTTTGTAAGCTCAAGTTTGTTTTCTTCGATAGGTTTATCTTCTATAAGTGTAACTTCAAGGTCGGTGAATGTACCGCCGCGAGCAACGGTGACATTAACCTTGTCACCAACTTTATAATTCTGGATAGCGCTCTTGAGTGTGGCAGAATCCTGAACCTCATAGTCGCCGAATCTCACGATGCGGTCACCGTTTTTGAGAGGAGTTTCACCGCCGTCATAAACGTATATACCATATGACATTACGCCGTAGCGCATGAGATCCATATAGTCGTTGATTTCGATATATGAGATTCCGATAGCGGGTCTGCCGCTGACATATCCGTTTTCAAGAAGCTCTTGGGCAATGTCGTATGCATAGTTGATCGGGATAGCAAAGCCGAGTCCCTCTATACCTGTACCGGCAGATTTTGCATTGACGATAGCTACAAGCTCGCCCTTCATGTTGAAGAGACCGCCGCCGGAGTTGCCGGGGTTGATAGCCGCATTTGTCTGAAGCAGACGCATCTTTTGCCCGTCAATCGTCAGCTCACGGTCAAGCGCGCTGATGATACCGTTGGTGACACTGCCGCCGAGCGAACCAAGCGGATTGCCAATGGCAATCACCTCTTCGCCTACTATAAGCTTTGAGCTGTCGCCAATTTTAGCGTAGGGAAGTGCCTTTTCTGCATCAACCTTGAGAATTGCGATATCCGCTTGCGAATCTGAGCCGATAAGAGTTGCGACATATTCGCTGGAATCTGTAAGTCTTACGGTTATTTTGGACGCACCATCAATAACGTGGTGGTTTGTAATGATGTACCCGGTATCGCTGATTATAACACCGCTTCCGGCACCGCTTTGAATAAACTGTTGGAAATAAGAGTTGTTAGATACCATTTCGGTTGTGATCTCTACAACAGCAGGTTTAGCACTTGTTGCAACCCCAACATATGTTGCACTTCCTTCGGGAACACTTGCTGTGTTTGTAGCCGTGGTTTCTATAGGAGCATTCTGAGCGTTCAAAACATCTTTTACCGCATCGTTTGCAGGTGATTTTTCGAGATAGCTGTTTTCAAACTCGTCAAACATATCAGGGACCATACGGTTGTTTATTACGTATGCGCCTGCCATACCGCCGGCAAAAGATACACCGACTACCAGAATCAGCGCACACAAACCAAGCAAAGCCCTTTTAGCGCCGCTTTTTTTCTTTGGCGGCTCGGTAGATATGTTTTTAAATGCAACGGTTATTGGCGTTGCACTGTTGCGTTCCCCGTGCTCAGAATAGTTACTTTCTGAATTGAATTTGTATTCTTCCATGTGTGGTGTCCTCCACTTTTGTTTTTCTATTGAAAGTATAAAATACTAATGTGATGTTTTTATGAATAGATATTGGATTTATACTGAATTTTTGTCGAGATAATTTTGTAGGATTATTTCTGCAGACAAAGTATCGACAACATTCTTGCGCTTTTGACCGCGAGTGTCGGTCATGTTGAGAATCTGATGCGCGGCCATTGTAGAAACACGCTCATCGAGAAAATCTATTTTCGCTTCGGTCAAACCGCCAAGCAGCTCTGCAAATGCACGTATTTTCTGTGCGCTTGCGCCCTCACTGCCATCCATATTTTTTGGCAAACCGATGACAATTATACCTGCATCATGTTCCTTTGCGAGTGCGGCAACTTTTTTTGCGGTTGCGCGCATGCCGCCTTCTTTTATGGTACCTATGCCGCTTGCGAGAAATCTGTTTGCATCCGAAAGTGCGATTCCTGTACGCACATCGCCATAGTCAACACCCATTACTCTTTGCATATTATTTGTTTCCTGTTCTCTTTATATAATGAATGAAGCGTCTCCAAACGAGAAAAATCTGTATTTTTCTTCGACAGCTGTTTTGTATGCGTCAAGCATTTTTTCTCTGTTGTAAAGCGCACTTACCAACATCAGCAGGGTACTTTCCGGCAGATGAAAGTTTGTTATAAGCGCATCAACTATCTTAAACTTATAGCCGGGATAGATAAAGATAGAGGTGTCATCAGCCATTTCTTTCAGTGTGCCGTCATCGCTTGCAACGCTTTCAAGCACGCGGCATGATGTTGTGCCAACACAAATTACTCTGCCGCCTGCTTTACGGCGACGGTTAATTTCATCAGCACTTTCTTTTGTTATTGAAAAGTATTCGCTGTGCATGATGTGGTCGTTTACATCGTCTTCTTTTACCGGGCGAAAGGTTCCAAGTCCTACATGTAACATGACAGGAACCACCGCGATGCCTTTTTGCTTTATCTTTTCAAGCAGTTCCTCTGTAAAGTGGAGTCCTGCTGTAGGAGCGGCGGCACTACCTTCTGTTTTTGCATAAACCGTTTGATAGCGGCTGTTGTCTTCGAGCTTTTTCGTTATATACGGCGGCAATGGCATATTGCCTATCTGTTCAAGCACTTGGTATATTTCAGCACCGCCTAAACAAAAGGAGATAAGGCGGTTACCCTCTTCTACGATGTCGGTTATTTCCCCTGTAAGCGCGCCGTTGCCAAATGTGAATTTTTTACCTATTTTAGCTTTTTTTCCGGGGCGTACAAGTGTTTCCCATACTTTGTCACCGTGTCTGCGAAGCAAAAGGAATTCAACCACGCGGTCGCTTTTTTCGGTGTCTGTGCCGAAAATTCTTGCAGGTATAACCTTTGAGTTGTTTACAACAAGTACATCTTCGGGATTAAGATAGTCGATTATATCATAAAAATGCTTATGCTCAAGCTCGCCGGTTTTGCGATTTATCACCATCAGGCGTGAGCAGTCGCGCTTTTCGGCAGGGGATTGCGCGATAAGCTCTTCAGGCAACTCATAGAAAAAGTCACTTTTTTTAAGTTCGGTTTTGATTCTTTCGTTGGTAATCATCTGGTCAAGGTTCAGTCTTTCTACATATTTTATTATTAGTACTATTATAGTACCAATTAATTTAAATTTCAAGTAGAGGTCTTCTATGGATACATATATTTTTAAAAAAGCTCCGTTTGAGGGAACCGCAACCGCTCTTGCAACTCCGTTTTCCGGTGGCGAAGTTGATCTTGTCAGGATGCGCGCTCTATGCGAATGGCAAATAGAAATGGGAGTAGACGCACTTTGTGTATCAGGAACTACGGGAGAGGCCGCAACGCTCACTCGCTCCGAAAGGCGCGCTATCACCGCCGCTGTTAAGGAGAGCGTTGGCGATAGAGTTCCGCTTATAGTTGGATGCGGTTCGTCGGATACCGCAATTGCGTGTTCGCTTTGCAGTGAGGCATCTGCGCTCGGCGCCGATGCATTGCTGGTCATCACCCCATATTGTAATAAAGGAACTGCAAAAGGACTTATTGAACATTACAAACGTGTGGCGGATGCTGCAGCAGGAAAGCCTGTTATACTTTATAATGTTCCATCGCGTACGGGAGTAGATATAAGTTTTACACAGTATGAAGAACTTTCAAAAATTGAAAATGTGGTGGCAGTGAAAGAAGCGGCTTCAAATCTCACTAAAATAACGCGTCTTGCAGGCGAAACATCTTTGAATATATACAGCGGAAATGATGACATGGTATTGCCTGTAGTGTCGGTGGGTGGCAAGGGCGTTATCTCCGTACTGTCAAATCTTGCCCCCGCCGCTACTGCTGCAATGACGCGATATGCACTTGATGGCGATTTTACATCGGCATCCACGCTCGCTAGAAAATATGCTCATCTAATTGAACTTCTTTTCGCCGAAACAAATCCCGCTCCACTTAAATATGCGATGAGCTTGCTTGAATTATGCAGTGCCGATATGCGATTGCCAATGGGAGATATTGCAGATACCTTGAAAGAGAGAATAAAACAAGAATTAGTAACGCTTTCAATGATTTAAACTTTGACGCGAAAAAATTACTTAAAAATCAACATAATTCAAATTTTGAAACATTTTGATGCCGAATATTTGAAGGAAGAAAACGCTAAATGCGTTGACACACAAAGCTACATTTTATATAATTTATATAACAAAATGTAAAGGATTTGAACATGGAATTCTTTGAAATAATACGCGAAAGGATAGGCAACCGCAAGGCAGTAATGCCTGTTTTCGGAGATGCAGAAAGCATGGTCACGGCGGCGCTTCTTTTAAGGGTGCTTCCCTCTGATAAGGTGCATTTTATTCACATTGACCATGGTTTGCTTCGCCATGGTGAGGGTGCGGAAATACGTAAGACCTTGAAATCACTTGGCGCAAAGAATATTATATGCGTAAACGCTGAAAATGGTTTTTTGACGGCAACTGCGGCAAAATCGGGCAGAATCGTAGGTCCGCTTGCAAAAACTAACGATCCGTATGAGAAGCGATTTATAATTGAAGAAGCGATAAAGCGCACTTTTTTTAAGGTTGCAGAAAGCATCGGTGATGATGCGGTGATTGTTGGCGTTAACGGAATCGGTAAGCCGATAATCACTTTTGAACGCGGTATTTTGGCAAAGCTTGTAAAAGATCTTGGTATACGTGGCAAGCTTTTGCGTCAGCCATTTCCGCTTCCTGCATTGGCAGTGCGCATACTATGTAATGATGCCGTTATTGCCGTTACTACCGAGCAAAGAGAATGTCTTTATTCTGTAGTCGATAGCTTTGAAAAGGGGTATTCCTCGCGCCTTGTTCCTATTCGCACTGTGGGCATTCGTGACGGCAAGCGCTCGTATAAAAGCATGGCGCTTATCTGCAGTAAAGGAATAGACAGCAATTTTGAAATTGCACGCAAGATAGCTGATGCAGTTCATAGAGAACTTGGATATATAAACAGAGTGGTTTTGCGTATAGACAGTGACGCGCCGGCTGAGCCTTATCACGACCGCACATTGCACATTTGTCGCGAAGCGGCAGATATTCTTCGTGAAGCCGATGCTATAGTGGCTGAAGAGCTTGAGAGCAGTAAGGCTACACAGTTTTTTGCAGTGCTCATTCCGCTTGTAGAAGATAAATCAAAGCTGTGTTCGGTGGCGATAAGAGCGGTTGTCACCGATGATTTTAAAACAGCAGATGTAGCAATGCCCGGTGAGGATGTTTCTATAGATGCATTGCGTCGAGCTGTCGAAAAAATCAAAAAACATCTTGGTGATAAAGTTGACATGATTCTGTATGATATGACATCAAAGCCCCCTGCGGCAATCGAATTTGAATAGCAAAAAAGCCGACGGAACTCCGTCGGCTTTTTGATGTTATTATATCTATAATATCATATCCTAGAATAAAATGCAATGTTTTTTTACAAACTAATAAATATATGTAAGATGCTCCAAAAAAAGGAGCTGAAAAAAAGATAATTTTTTGGATTTTTTTGCAATTGAACTATTGAATAGTAACTAAAAAAGTAGTAAAATATATTGTAATTATTTTTTACTCATTCTATTAAAGAAAGAAGAGCTGATTATGGCAAACAAAGAGAGAAGAGTAGGTACGGTATCTAGAGGTATCCGTTGCCCTATCATCCGTGAGGGAGATGACCTTGCAGCAATTACTGCTGAAAGCGTATTGCTTGCAGCAGAGTCTGAGGGCTTTGAACTTCGTGACCGTGATGTTATTTCTATTACCGAATCCATTGTTGCGCGTGCGCAGGGCAACTATGCAACTGTAGATGATATTGCTGCAGATGTAAAAGCTAAGCTTGGCGGCGGCACAGTTGGTGTTATTTTCCCTATCCTTTCGCGTAACCGTTTTGCAATTTGTCTGCGTGGTATCGCAATGGGAGTTAAAAAGGTAGTTCTTATGCTCGCATATCCTTCTGATGAAGTAGGTAACGAGCTTGTAAGCCTTGATAAGATTGACGCAGCAGGCGTCAACCCCTATTCCGATGTTCTCACTGAGGCAAAGTACCGCGAACTGTTCGGCGTTAATAAGCACGAGTTCACAGGTGTTGACTATGTTCAGTATTATGCTGACCTTGTACGTGAATGCGGCGCAGAGGTAGAGGTTATCTTTGCAAATCAGCCCAAAGCTATTCTTGAATATACAGATACAGTTATCAATTGCTCCATTCATACAAGAGTTCGCACCAAGCGTATCCTTATGGAGAACGGCGCAAAGAAGGTTTTAAACCTTGATGAAATTCTTGATGCGCCTGTTAACGGCAGCGGTTGCAACGAAAAGTATGGTCTTCTCGGCTCGAACAAGGCAACCGAGGATAAGGTTAAGCTTTTTCCAAGAGAATGTAAAAACCTTGTGCTTGACATTCAGGAGCGCATACTCAAGGCGACAGGCAAGCATGTTGAGGTTATGGTTTACGGCGACGGTGCTTTCAAAGATCCCCAGGGTAAGATCTGGGAGCTTGCAGACCCCGTAGTTTCTCCCGCTTTTACAGACGGTCTTGTAGGTACTCCCAACGAGCTTAAGCTCAAGTACCTTGCAGATAACGATTACAAGGATCTTTCAGGAGAGGCTCTTAAAGAAGCAATTTCCAAGAGCATCCGTGAAAAAGAGGGTAGTCTTGTAGGTAATATGGCATCACAGGGTACAACGCCACGTCAGCTCACCGACCTTATCGGTTCGCTTTGCGACCTGACCAGCGGTTCGGGCGACAAGGGTACACCTATTGTACTTGTACAGGGCTATTTTGATAACTATACTAACTAAGGGGGCATTATAATGCAGGGTAATGTTAGACCAGAAAGCATGGAGCGCATTACAACTAAGGCGCTCGCAGATGCTTTCATTGACGAACAGGTAAAAGAAGTAAGAGAGCAGGTAGGAGACAAAAAGGTTCTCCTTGCGCTCAGCGGCGGCGTTGATTCCTCTGTTGTTGCAGCTCTCCTTATAAAGGCTATCGGCAAGCAGCTCGTTTGCGTTCACGTTAATCATGGTCTCATGCGCAAGGGCGAGAGCGAACAGGTTATTGAGGTTTTCGGTAAGGCACTTGACGCTAACCTTATTTATGTTGATGCAACAGACAGATTCCTTGATCTTCTTAAAGATGTTGCAGAGCCTGAAAAGAAGAGAAAAATTATCGGCGGCGAGTTCATCAAGGTTTTTGATGAAGAGTCCGCAAAGCTTGAGGGGATTTCTTTCCTCGCACAGGGCACAATTTATCCCGACATTCTTGAGAGTGACGGCGTAAAGGCTCATCACAACGTTGGTGGTCTCCCTGAGGATATGGAAATGGAGCTTGTAGAGCCTGTTAAGCTTCTCTATAAGGACGAGGTTCGTGTAGTTGGCGAAGCACTCGGTCTCCCTCATGCAATGGTATACCGTCAGCCGTTCCCCGGTCCCGGTCTTGGTGTACGTTGCCTTGGCGCAATCACCCGCGACAGACTTCATGCTCTCCGTGAGGCTGACGCTATTCTCCGCGAGGAGTTTGACAAGTGCGGCCTTGCAGAAAAGGTATGGCAGTATTTTATCGCAGTACCGGATTTCAAGAGCGTAGGCGTTCGCGACAGTAAGCGTTACGAGGGTTGGCCCGCAATTATCCGCGCGGTAAATACCACCGATGCTATGACCGCAACTATCGAGGAGATTCCCTATGCGGTTCTCCATAAGATTACAGATAGAATCACCCACGAGGTAGAAGGCATCAACCGCGTTCTCCTCGACCTCACTCCCAAACCAATCGGCACCATCGAGTGGGAATAATTTCACATTGATTCTAAGTGGTCTGAAATAGCTTGATTTCAGACCACTTATTCGTTTTGGCATATAGTATTCTTATCAGCGATGATAAGAATTCGATAAGCTTTTTCGTTTTACGTATTCTAAGCAAGAATACAGAAACCCGTTTGGTATCGCATGCCAAGAAGAAATTATCCGAAGAAAAAGACTATACATTAAAGGAGGTATAAAAATGTCAGATAAAACTAAGCAAACCTTTGGAAGTGAAATTGCCAAACAACTCCCTGTTAAAGAAATATACACTGATTTAGCACATCCAGCATTGAGTACAGTTGGGCAAACACTTCAAGGTGCAACGAGAGTTGCTTTGGCACCAGTAACTGCTTTGATTTGGGGCTATGATAAGATTGCTGGTTATTTGGACGTTGCAATACCTGAATACTTTGCCAAACGAAAAATCCAGAAAGAAAATATCAGCACTCCCGACCCCGCAATAGCTGTTCCTTTAATAGAAGCTATGCGTTATACCTCTCATAAGGCAGAATTAAGGGAGATGTTTACTAATTTGCTTGGAGCTTCGATGAATACTGCGGTCTGCGACGAGCATCCAGCATTCGTGGAAATTATAAAACAACTGTGTGCAGATGAATGCAAAATGTTGGTACATCTCCACCATGATCCTAAAATGCCAATGTTGAAAGTTCGTATGAAGTTGGATACGGGTGGTGAAACAGATCTAACCCCCTATTTCAGCGATATATGCTACGTAACAAATTGTGACTATCCGCATAAATTTCCGGAATACTTAGATAATTTACATAGGCTTGGTCTGATTGAACTATTTTATGATAGGTACTTAGTTAATGATGCATATTATGAAGTTCTGCGTAAGCACCCAAGCTTCAGCCAACTTATTCCATCAAATAAAGAAAACTTTTCAGAGCAAAAAAGCATTTATTCTCTTAGTGAGATGGGCAAGAAGTTTTGTTCTGTTTGTATGGATTAAGGATTTTTTATACACTATAACGTAAGTGTCAAAATAATGCCGACCCAGAACAACTTACCACGACCTCCTCATTGTGATTTATCACCGCTGATAAGATTTTAATAGGCATTCATCGTACAGCTATAATAATATGGGTAATCAAAATAATCAGAACAGCAGGTGCAATATCTTATAAACAAAATTGTTTAAGATGTAAGTCCCTGCAACGAGTGGGAATAATATCCAATTTCTGAAACTTAATATTAAACAAAAAATGCTCTGCTTTTTATGGCAGAGCATTTTTTGTGTATTTGGCAGTTGTATGCTTATTTTTGAAAACTTTTAGGGCTAACCCAATAAAACACGCTCTCTTTGTGGGGGCCTCTTTTTTCAGTAGGATTATTGTTTAAATGAGGAAATAATATTTTTTTATTGTTTTAAATTCTCAAATAGTATTGCATCGTACATCGGTGTACGGTGTATGATTGTTGTGGAATACTGAAGGCAACATAGTAAAACGTACAGCTTCTGACAGGAGCTCGTTTTAAATAGTTTATTTGCAGAAAAGAAAGGAAAAACAAAAATGAAGAAACTGATTTCCACTATGCTCGTTGCTTTGCTTCTGATATCTATGGTAGCTTGCGGCGGCGAAAACCCCAAGCTTGCTGAGGCTAAAGAAGGCTTTAACAGCATAAGCACACAGTTCAATGAAGTTGCAACACTCATGAACGAAAACAAAGACGAAATGGATGCAGAGCTTATCGACCTCATGAATGAACTGTCTGATATGCTTGAGAAGTATGGCGATATGCTGGAAAACGGCGATTCCCTTAATGATGAGCAGCTTGATGCGATTATTGGTTGGTTTGGCACGGCTGAGGAAGGCATTGCCGGTGTAAAGGCAGATATTGAAACTATACTTGCTGCTGAAGATACTTTCCCCGAAGCGCTTGCAGACGTTGAGGCATACGAGATTCCTGACGTTTCCAATACTGCTTGGCAGCTTGCAGGCGGCATGATTGATGGCGTAGAGATGGAGCAGGCTGATCTTGATGCAATTTTGGCTGCGTGCGGCGGCACATTTGCATTTGTATTTGATGTTCCCGGTGTTGTCAGCATGTATAACGGCGAAACCGAGTTTAAGGGCACTTGTGAGACCATTGAAGAGAATTATGTACTCTACATGGAATTTGAGGGTTATACATATTATGGCGTTTTCACCGTTGTTAACGACACAAATGTGATTATTATTGCAAACACTGAAGCTCCCGGAACTGCTTTGTACATGACGCAGATTGTGGAAGGTTAATAGAATAAAAAATACCGCCTTCGGGCGGTATTTTTTATTCTATTAACGCAATTATCTGTGTAATAAACTTGTTTTTGTCTTTATGCTGTGGGGGACCCTCAAGATAAATATGTCGGAATTTACCGGATAGCTTTATATTGTTTTCCATAGCGAACATAACAAGTTTTTTCCGTACCTCCGGTATGTCTTCATAAGCTCCGTGGTGAAAGAATGAAATGGCTTTGCACTCGGGAATGTTGTTGATATATTCGCCCTTGCTTTCGGTCGGTACTGCAACACAATACGAAATATTGTCAGGAACATTTGATGAATACTCTATAAAATACATACGTCTTGTTGTATCTGTTCCATATTCTCTCATAGCTTCAAGAGCAGTATTCCTCAAAAGATTTGTTTTGTCGGAAACAGATGTGGAATTGTATGTACGGCAATAAACAGTTTGTGACTCAACTATGATTTTTTTGATAGTATCGCCTTGACTCTGTAATCTTTCTTTTAACTTTTCTATAGTGAGGTTTAATTCGTCACGCATAGTTTCAAGTCGCCTTATCATCGGTTGTAAATCAGAGTCACCGTCATAATAGTTACGGATTTCATCAAGAGAAAGCCCTAGGTTCTGAAGAATGCGGATTGTACGTACCCTGGTGTATGTGTCAATGGTGTAGTATCTGTTACCTGCTTCCCCTTCTTTTTTGTCAGGAGATATAAGACCTTTGTCCTCGTAGTTTAGTATTATTCTGCGTGTAATTCCGATAGACTTTGCGATCTCACCTATGGAGAACAGTTCTTTATTGTACATAAACATATCCTCGTAGTATAATAGCTGTATACCGCACATTGATGTACGGTATACAGCTATTATACCATTTGTTAACGAGAAAGCAATAGGGATGATTCGTTTTAATAAAGTAGCGAATCGAGTTTTTTCGTTTTAATCAAAAATATATTAGATTTTTGTTGTTTTA
Source organism: Clostridia bacterium (assembly GCA_017399305.1). GTDB lineage: Bacteria > Bacillota > Clostridia > Oscillospirales > CAG-272 > UMGS902. Next base: position 61,141 of record JAFQDK010000018.1, on the reverse strand, counting down.
TTAAAAACATATGGTAAAATAGAAGAAAAGATTAGTATTTCAAGGAGAACTTTTTATGAAGAGATTTGTTTGCTTTGCGACCTTGGTGCTGACGCTTTTGATATTATTGTCGATAGCGGCAATGGGTGCAGATAATAATGTGCTCACAATCAAAGACCTCAACACCGAGTACGAGGAATCCAGCCATGTTTCCGATGATTTTCTTACATCATCGGTGGAGCTTAACTACAGAGAAATTGTTGATCTAAACTCCGCTAAAACTACATATACGAGATATGACAGTGCATTCTACCCCAGAATAAAGCAGCTTCGTGAGGATTTGTATATTCTTTTCTTTATGGGTGGACAGACAGGTCCTCATCTCTACTGGACACTTTCAAATGACGGTGTGACATGGGATAATCCTGAGGTTTTATATAATGCAAACGATGCAGATAAAAACTTTGTACATACTGCCGGTCCGCTCACAGGTGAAAAGGATCGCATGTGGGGATGCAATGCTGACGCAATCATTCTTGATAACGGCGACATTCTTTGTATTTACTATGTGCGTCCCGGCTCCGCATATGATGAAAACTACGCGCCCTATTGGGATATGAACGGTATCTTTATGGTACGCGGAAAGCTTGACGAAAACGACAAGGTCGTATGGGGTGAGCACACAAAGATATATACAGGCATGGGTTGGGAGCCTTATATTCATCAGACTCCCGATGGCACTCTCCAGATATTCTGGTCATCCAATGCAGAGTATCATTCGCTTTACGGATTTGACACCGTTCGCCGTTCAACTTATATAATGATGATTGAATCGACTGACGGCGGTTATACATGGTCACCCGTTGTTAAAGAAGGCGACAAGAACAACTTCGTTGCACTTCGTGTATTCAAAGAATCTATCGGTAAGAAGATTCCCGACGTAAAGGACAAGGTATATACCGAGCCTATTCAATACTGGACAGGACAGATGCCCGCGATAACTACTCTTTATAACGGCAAGTCGCTTATAGCGGTTGAATCAAAGCAGGCAAATCTTTCATTTGATATTTCTCTTGCGATAAGCGAAGAAGGCGGCAAGTGGCGTGCGCTTGGATTTGAGGAAGAAGGCCCAGACAATATGATGCATTCGATTTGTGACGGTGCAGGTCCTTATCTTGCTACATTCCCAACGGGTGAGGTTTATCTCACATATCACAGGGGCACTGGTTTCTATTTCCGTATGATCAAGCCCGACGGCACAGGTTGGGGCAAAGAAATCAGAGCTCTTCCCGGTACAGGCGGCATGTGGGGCTCAAGCCTTCTTGTTGGCTCTCATGAGGTAATATCTGCATTCCAGGTTAAATATGGAGATAAATGGGGCATTCAGCTCGGCCATTCCTATCTCAATCACCGCACAAACGCAAAGAAGATGACACCCGTAATTGACGGTATAGCTTCTGACTGGAAAGACAATACCGATGCATTGTTTGTGGGCAGTAAAACGCAGGCACAGATCACACAGCAGGTTGCACATGATGAAAATAATGTTTACTTTCTTATCAACCGACTCGATGACTACCTAAGAAGCGGCGATGAGGTTATAGTTAATATAGGTACAAGCGAAAAACAGTACTACCGTGTAACTGTAAAGCTTGATGGCACAATGTCTGTTTTGTACATCGACAATGGCACTGTAACAAAAGTAAGCGGTGGAAACGCCGTAGCAAAAGTGTACGGCACCGTTGACAATAACGATGACAAAGATGAGGGAGCGGTTATTGAGATTTCCATTCCCAAATCGCTTGTAAACCTTACAAATGCGGCATCGTTTAAAGCAAATCCTGCGCTTGTAAATCAGGACGGTGCAGGTTCGGTAAGCGATACACTCGACAAGATTCCTGCTTTCGTTACAACTACATGGCCCCAAGTAGTGCTTGACTAAAAATTTTTGGAGATAATTTATGAAAAAGTTTCTGTTAATTTCTTTTACGGTTGCTATTATGGCGCTGCTCATGTTAAGTGCAGCAGCGGAAGAAATCGTATATCTTAACGATGATGGGCGAGGAACCGGTATTACTGCCGATTCGCCTATCGGCTCACTTGAAGAAGCGTTTTCAATCCTTGCGGAGTGCGGCGGAGGCAAAATAGTAATTACTCAAACATATACATTGACCGCTCCGTTTTATGCTCCCGCCCATGATGGAAATATTACGATAAGCGGCGGTACGATTGTTACCGACCACGCATCATACAACCGCTTCTATCTTGCGGGACCTACCACTATTGAAAATACAAAACTTAAAATGGGTCCAAACAATACCTCGAAGACTGCAATGATCGTGGCGGGTTATCACCCGCTTCATATCGGTAAAGGTGTGAGCGTTGAGTCAAAGCTTGTTATCTACGTTCTTGGCGGATATCAGCTCCCAGCTACAGAAAAGGAATACAATCATGTTACTGACCGTGATTCCTCTATCACTGTAGACAGTGGATCATGGCATGCTGTTGTAGGCTTCTCGCGCGGAAGTGGCACAACCAATTACACAGGAACATCAAATATCACTATAAACGGCGGTACGATAAAGAGCGTTTACGGTGCTTCAATCAGCGGCTCGTATTCCGGTTCATCCAATATTACAGTAAATGGCGGTACTGTAAATGCACTTTATACTGCTGGTGACTCTACAAGACGCATAAACGGAGATTCCACCGTAACAATAAACGGCGGTACAGTAAATGTCCTCAACATCAACAATGTCATGGGACATACTACTGTTAAGTTTTTTGGCGGTACAGTTGATGCTGTTTCGCGTACGGTATCCGATAAGCTCAAGGAGCTTGTCACCGATGGCAAAGCTGACCTTGTAGTACGCAAGGGTGTTAATGCGCAGGCGATAATGGACTTCTTTGATACGGCATCGTATGAGGACGGTTCTGACATTTCAGGTGCTATCGATGCAGATATTGCTACATACACCATTCTTGATACAAAGCCGGAAAAGTCTACCACACATCCTGCAAAGATCTATGTTGCAAATGTAGGTGACGGCACAGGCTTTACCCCCGATAGCCCTATAAGCAGCCTTGCTACTGCTTACGAAATGCTTGAAGGTATCGACGGTACAATAGTTCTTATAAACACAATTGAATTTACATCAAACTTTACCGAACCCGCGCATGATAATCATATTGTCATTACATCATTTGATGGCGAGAAATATTTTGACGGCGGAATCAAGTTTGACAAGGGCAGACGTTTCTATTACAGTGGCGATACCACCATTGAGAATACAAAGATCGGTTTTGAAGGCACACTCCTCTTTGTTGGTAGATTCAATGACATAACTTTCGGTACAGGTCTTGTAACACCCACCACAGATGTTGCCGATCTCTATGTTGTAGGCGGTTATCAGCTTTATGAGACCGATAATGTGGTTCCGCACAATATCAATAATACAATAACGATTGAAAGCGGCAACTATTATGCGGTGATCGGCTATACAAGAGGTATTGAGATGAGTAAATACAATCATGTATTTAGCGGCACACAGACTCTCAACCTCTACGGCGGCTCAATTGACCGTTTGTACGGTGGCCCAATTCAGGCAAGCACGGGCGACAATGTGGTTATCAATATTGACGGCACAAAGATAAACGACTTTATTCAGGTTGGCGGCGACCAGGCAAACAATTCTAACTGCGCGGTGATCAACATGAAGAGTGGATTTGTAAAGCAGCTTGACATGCGTAATCTGCTTGTATCTGCTACTGTAAACTGGATTGGCGGAGAAATTGAGAGCTTTGCCTGTGACAACTGTATTTATAATGGCGAGCTTCTTAAAGAACAGTATGATGCTGTAAACGGTTATAAGGATACCAAATATGTTCTCAACTACTCAGGTGTAACTCCCACAGCAGAAGCACTCAAGTTCTTTACCGAGGTCAACGATTCTGTTAGAATCCCGACTGTGGTTAAACTCACTATAGGTTCTACCATTGCTTATATCGATGGTAAGGCACAGACACTGGATGCGGCACCCATTAACCGTAACAACCGCACGATGCTTCCTGTAAGATTCCTTGCAAATGCATTCGGCGTTGAAAATGACGGCATCAAGTGGGATGCGGCTACACGTACAGCTACATTGACCAATAGTGAAGTTACGATCATTGTCACTATAGATGCCCCCACAATGACAGTAAACGGAGAAACCGTAAAGCTTGATTCTCCTGCAATTATTGAGCAGAATCGTACTTATTTACCGGTTCGCGCAATAGCAAATGCACTTGGCGTTTCAAATGATAATATTGCATGGGATAGCGCAACCAATACTGCAACACTTATAAAATAAAAATGCAGGTAAAGAAAGACCTTGTTCGTTTGGACAAGGTCTTTCTTTGATTTAGCTATGTTCTATGAATGTATTAATTGCGTTTTCCCCACACCATCCCCCACCCGTTTTTAAAGAAAAACTTGTTTTCCCACACTTTTTTTGCGTGTTTGGGTGGTGACAGCGTTTATAAAATCGCTATAAAATATGGTTGTAGAATAATAAATCTTTGTAAAGGAGGTAATAAGAAGAGAGCTGACAGTGGATGAACTTTACGAGATGCTTAATGCTCGAGTTGCTGCTTTCTAAATGCAATTTTCCCGTAAGGGCGGCATTGGCGGTGATCGGATTTCTTTCAAAAAAGAGCCGAATCTTGATGTTATGATATCAGTAACCGTAAAGGGTAATGTTGTGAAGGTGACACCTTCTGTCGCTACAAATCAAACTGGAGTGAGCGTTGGCGGAATTTCGATGAATGTCGGAAAACACAGTATAATGCGCAAAGGTGTTAAGGGAATGTTAGATCTTCCCATGCTTCAGGGAGAGTATATTGACACTGTCACAGAAACCGTCAAGAAAATAATCAACGGTGAACCTGTAGAAGATTATGTTGATCCGTCTCCGGACGAGATGCCCGGCGCAGAGCCGCCTAAAAAGTGGTTAAAAACATTATTGTTGGCGCTTTTTACCGGTATGTTTGGGCTTTATCGGTACTATGTCGGTAAAACCGGAACCGGTTTTTTATGGATGATAACCTTAGGTTTATTAGGTATCGGCTGGATTACGGATGTCATTAAAATTCTTAGTGGAAAATTTACCGACAAACAGAAACGCCCACTTGTAAAATAATTGTATTCCATATCTCGAAAGGAGAAAAATAAAATGAAAAAGTTAATGGTAGTGTTATTGGCGATTGTTATGGTGGTATCTATGGTTGCTTGTGGCGAGAAGGCTCCCACGCCGACCAATGCCCCCGATGCAACAAACGCTCCGTTAGAAACACAGGCAAATCCTACAGAAGTTGTAGCAGGTGAAAAGCTTGAGCTCACACTTTGGTCGCTTAATTATGATGCAGATGTATGGACATATGAGGAAGATAATGTCTATGACTATGAAGACTATTCAAATGCAACGATTATTATTCCCAACGGCGAAGACTCATATGAAGTTAATGTGGAAATCACTGTTGAAAAGGCATCTCCCGAATCATTCAGAGATTACCTAAATAGCTACGGCTTTGATGCATATGAATATGCAGTAAACAATGCATACGAGTTGACCGATATCGGCGGTATAAAGTGCTTGACAGAGGAGGGCAACTATTGGGGAGATCCTTGTCTTCGCTACATAGGCCGTGATGAGGCAGCATCCATGACTGTGCTTATCGAGATCATCGGTGAATACGAGGATGCTCGCGTAACTTCACTTATTAACGGTCTTACCATTAATGTAAAGGATATCGGAAATGTTGACGGTCCATGGTCTTGGGAGGGTGAAGCATTCTCAGCTGAGAATGCAAGTGCTATGACAGGCACTTACAAAATTGACAGCCAGTGGCTTCCTATTACCGAGTGCATCATCACTGATGAAACATTCGACCATGCAGTGGCAGTAGTTGGCGATAAGGCATATATCCTTGGTGACGGTGTATTGCGTCAGTATGCGTATGACGGAACATCTCTTGTATATGAGAGTAATATCATAGACGAGGGTGATTTTGGAAACATACAGGCCACAGCAGACGGCTCAGTATGGGTTTCCGGATTTATGGAACCGTTGCTTAATTATAAAGACGGTGTAAAGAATGCTTCCTATGATGATATGGATGAAGTAACTATGCATCCGTCAGGCGAATGGGGCATTAACTGGTTCTCGTCCCCCGAATGTGAGAAGATCACCTTTGCAGGTGGAGCTGTTTCAAAGTCACCTATCAATTTCCCCGAAGTTTCAACCATTTCTACACTTGTTGTAGATGATAATTATATCTATGTATGTGGCTCAGCAGCAGATGAAAGCGGACACAAGGTATATGTCTACAATACCGATGGCGCATTGCAAATGACACTCACTGATGCAGAAGGCGAAGGCCTTGGCAGCATTACATTCATCACCCAGACCGCAAACGGTTTCCTTGGTATGGACGGCAACATGCGTGACGTTGTTTTGTGGAGCACAGACGGTAAGTTTATAGGTACAATTGAAGACGGCGATTTGTTCGGAACAGATTATCCTTGGTTCTGCGCAGGTGCTAAGCTTGCTGATGGCAGTATCATTGTTGTTATGACCGAGGATCGTGCAGACGAATCCGCTATGGAATTGGTTGCATTCAAGCTTACAGGATTCTAAAATATAAAAACAGGTGCGCTTGCGTTGCACTAAATGACAAAAACCGACGGGAAACCGTCGGTTTTTTGTCATTCTATGTGGAAATCTTTTGAAATATATGTTATAGCAAAAGAGCGAGGCACTACGGTTAAAACCGAATTCGTGGCCGGAATGACCACATTCCTTGCAATGTTTTTGAGCCCAAATAGCACAGCTTGTTATGAGTTGCGCTACAGCGGCGGCGCTTATCTATGTCGGTATTCTTATGATAGCATCTGTCAAGAATATTGATTGGGATAATTTCAAGATTTCAGTTCCTGTATTTCTCACTCTTCATGGATCTTGTCGGTAACGATGGGGTTTTTTAAAGGAGAAAACGATTAAAAACAAGCGATGATGAATTAATTTATATATGTAATTTATTGTAACTGCAAAATATTTATGCTATAATTGACTCGGAATCATAAAAAATATATGCGGATGGTAACATATGGAAGCTTTAAAGAAATCTTTAGGCAACAAAGACGGAAAAATCCAGATATTAAGAGGTCTCGCAATAATCTCGGTTGTGATTATACATACATATCCGGTAGGTATTTTCGGAGTGTTTTTGCGTCCTTTTGTAAACTATGCCGTAGCTCTGTTTATTTTCCTGTCAGGCTATCTTACAAAAACCGACATTCCAAGTTATAAAACCACCATTTTCAAACGAGTTAAAAAGGTGGTTATTCCCTATTTGCTATGGTCGGTAATTTATATGATTCCTCAAGGCTTTGAAAACTTCGGATTAAATCTTTTGACCGGTCGTACTTGCGGAACGTTTTATTATGTTTTTGTATATGTACAATTTGTCTTGCTCACGCCGCTGATTGCAAAATTAGCAAAATCCAAATACAGATGGATAGGTCTTTTTATTACTCCTTTATTTTCCATTGTTGTTAAATATATTCTGCATTTGAGCGGATATGCCGCAGTTGGCTCGAGTTACAACTATTGGTTTGTTGCATGGTTCATATTCTATTATTTAGGCATGCTTTTGGGTAACAACATAATTATTATAAAGAAAAATAACGCTTTAAATATAGTGATGTATTCGGTTGCTATATTGCTATCTTGCTGCGAAGGCTTTTTGTGGTATAAGTTCGGTGATATTAATATGGCTACATCTCAGTTAAGGCTGACTTCCATAGCGACGTCTTTAGCTTCTATAGTGCTTGCATATCACTATATACGTACTGATAAAAAAGTGTCTCGCGGTGTTATTGCTAAGGTGTTAATTCTGTTAGGAAATACATCGTTCGGAATATTTTTGTCACACATTTTGATAAAAAACATCTTAGAAGTTACAGCGGTATGGAAATATGCCGTTTTCCCTATAAATGCCGTTGTTGTTTTAGGCATGTCAGCGATATGTGTTTTGATTGGAAAGAAAATATTGCGTAAAGCAAGCTGGATATTAGGCTTATAGTTAACAGGAGTAAAAAATGGAATTTTCAAAACGTATGAACCGTTTCGGCGAAGAGATTTTCGCCGAGCTTAATGTAAAAAAAGTACAGCTTGAAGCTGAGGGAAAAAAGATATATAATCTCAGTATCGGCACTCCCGATTTTGAAACGCCTGAACATATCCGTAGAGCTGTGGCGGATGCGGCAATGGATTCGCAAAACTGGAAATACAGTTTACGCGATATTCCCGAACTTCTCGATGCGGTGTGCAACTATTATAAGTCCCGATTTGGTGTTGAAATCACGCATGATATGGTCGCAAGCTGCTGCGGTAGCCAAGAAGGTATGGGACACATAGGTATGGTGCTCTGCAATGAGGGAGATACTGTATTACTTCCAACACCTTGCTATCCTGTATTTATCGCAGGTGCAAAAATGGCAGGTGCTGAGCCTTGGTATTACCCCATGACCAAGGAAAACGGCTTTTTACCAAGCGTTTCCGATATTCCCGAGGATGTGGCAAGAAAAGCAAAATACATGATAGTTTCGCTTCCCGCAAATCCCGTAGGAAGTGTCGGTACCCCGGAGCTTTATAGAGAGATAGTGGCGTTTGCAAAGAAGTATGATATTCTTATCATCCACGATAACGCATACAGCGACATTATCTTTGACGGTGTAGAGGGACATAGTTTCTTCAATATCGAAGGCGCAAGCGACGTCGGCGTTGAGTTTTTCAGCCTTTCCAAGAGCTTTAACGTAACAGGCGGACGCATCAGCTTTCTTGTAGGCCGTCCCGATGTTGTTGGTGCGTTCCGCAAACTTCGTTCGCAGATAGACTTCGGTATGTTTCTGCCGCTTCAGTATGCGGCTATCGCGGCACTTACAGGGCCTCTTGATACCGTTAAGGAGCAAAACAGACTTTATCAGCAGCGTAGAGATACCCTTTGTAACGGACTTCGCGCTATCGGCTGGGACGTTCCAAACAGCAGCGGAAGTATGTTTGTGTGGGCACCGCTCCCAAGCGGATATACCGACAGTATGGCATTTTGCATGAAGCTTGTTGAAGAGTGCGGTGTGCTTTGCACCCCTGGCTGCAGTTTTGGCCCTGCGGGAGAGGGATATGTGCGCTTTGCGCTCACAATGCCGCCTGAAAAGATAAAGGAAGCTATAGATGCAATAAAGCAGAGCGGAATTGTAAAATAATATATTGACAAAATTTTAACACTATTGTATAATACATATAGAAACCCCTGACATAAAGAAATTTCTGCGTGAAAGGCGTTGACAATTAAGATAGTTTTTTTGTCGCGCCTTGTCACAAGGCGCGATTTCTATTTAGGAGAAAAGCATGGAAACAAGAGTTGCTGTAATGAGTATAATAGTTGAAAACGCAGATTCGGTTGAAACGATAAATGCGCTTCTTCACGATTTTGGGCAGTATATCATAGGCCGTATGGGGCTGCCATACCGCGAAAGAAAAATAAGTATCATCAGTATTGCAATCGATGCTCCGCAGGATAAAATATCCGCACTTGCGGGCAAGATAGGAAAACTCGACGGTGTGAGTGTTAAAACTGCACTTTCGAGCGTAGGCACAAATGCGTGACCTGATTGACAGACTTGTGAGGGAGCATACTCTCTCCGAGGAAGCATATCTTAGAATAATTACCGAAGCAGATGAAAAAGATGCTGCATACCTTGCTGAAAAAGCACTTGCAGAAAAGAGAAAGCATTACGGCGATGAGGTATTCATCCGCGGGCTTATTGAGGTCAGCAACATCTGCAAAAATGATTGCTATTATTGCGGTATCCGTGCCGGTAACAAGAACTGTGACCGCTACCGCCTCAGTGAAGAAGAAATTCTCGAGTGTTGCAATGTAGGTTATGAGCTTGGTTTCCGTACATTTGTTATGCAGGGCGGCGAAGACGGATACTTCACCGATGATGTGCTTGTAAGCATCATTACAAAGATTAAATCAATGCATCCGGATTGTGCCGTGACCCTCTCTCTCGGCGAGCGTAGCCTTGAAAGCTACAAGCGGTTAAAAGAAGCGGGTGCTGACCGCTATCTTTTGCGACATGAAACTGCAAACAAAACTCATTATTCTAAGCTTCACCCCGAAAACCTTTCGTGGGAAAGGCGCATGGAGTGTCTTGAAAATCTCAGAAAATGCGGCTATCAGGTAGGCTGCGGTTTTATGGTAGGCTCACCCTTTCAAACAAAGGAGATGCTTGCCGCAGAGCTTAAATTTATAGAAGAATTCAAGCCGGATATGTGCGGAATTGGGCCTTTTATACCGCATAAAGACACTCCTTTTCGTGACCGTGCGGCAGGCTCTGCAGACCTCACGTGCTTGCTTCTCAGCATGATAAGGCTTATACATCCAACTGTATTGTTACCTGCTACTACCGCACTTGGTACTATAAAGGGCGACGGACGTGAGCGCGGAATCTTAGCAGGTGCAAACGTGGTCATGCCAAATCTTTCGCCCGTGTCTGTGCGCAAAAAATACATGCTGTATGACAACAAGCTTTCCACAGGGGCAGAAAGTGCCGAGGAGCTTGACAAATTAAAGAAAAAACTCGCCGCTATCGGTTGTACGGTAAGCGCAAACCGCGGCGATGCTAAGAAATAGATAAACATTATCTTTATATAAAGGAGAACAACTATGGCAATTTATGATCCCAAATCTCTCAAAGCAGAGGAATTTATCAATGACGGCGAGATTCTTGCAACGCTCGAATATGCCGAAGCGAACAAGAATAACTTTGAACTTATTAACGAGATTCTTGAAAAAGCAAGACCCCGCAAGACTGAGACAGGCTGGCACTGTGCCGGCCTTACCCACCGTGAAGCATCGGTACTTCTTGCATGCGATGATCCCAAAACAATTGAAAAGATATATGCCATTGCCGAGGAGATAAAACTCGCATTCTACGGCAACCGTATCGTAATTTTTGCGCCGCTTTATCTCTCAAACTACTGTGTAAACGGTTGCGTTTATTGCCCCTACCACTTAAAGAACAAGACTATTCCGCGTAAAAAGCTTACACAGGAGGAGGTTAAGGCAGAGGTAATCGCACTTCAGGATATGGGACACAAGCGTCTTGCAATCGAAGCGGGCGAAGACCCTGTAAACAATCCTATTGAGTATATCCTTGAGTGTATCAAGACCATCTACAGTGTTCACCACAAGAACGGTGACATTCGCCGCGTAAACGTAAATATCGCCGCAACCACGGTTGAAAACTACAAAAAACTTCACGATGCAGGCATTGGTACATACATCCTTTTTCAGGAAACCTACCACAAGGAAAGCTATGAGCAGCTTCATCCCACAGGACCAAAGCACAACTATGCTTACCACACCGAGGCAATGGACAGAGCAATGGAGGGTGGTATCGACGATGTAGGTCTCGGTGTCCTCTTCGGACTTGAGCTTTATAAGTACGAGTTTGCAGGGCTTATCATGCACGCAGAGCACCTTGAGGCGGTTCACGGTGTAGGCCCTCACACAATAAGCGTACCGCGTCTCAAGAGAGCAGACGATATCAACCCCGATGATTTTGATAACGGTATCGATGATGATACGTTTGCAAAGATTACCGCTTGCATCCGTCTTGCAGTGCCCTATACAGGTATAATCATTTCCACACGCGAGACCGAGGCAGTTCGCGGAAAGCTCCTTCGTCTGGGAGTATCACAGGTCAGCGGCGGCTCACGTACATCTGTAGGTGGCTACACCACCGAGGAGCGTCCGCACGATACCGAGCAGTTTGACGTTTCTGACCAGCGTACACTTGACGATGTTGTAAGATGGCTTATGGAAAACGGACACATTCCGTCATTCTGTACCGCGTGCTATCGCGAGGGTCGCACAGGCGACCGCTTTATGAGTCTTTGTAAGTCGGGACAGATTGCAAACTGCTGTCATCCCAATGCTCTTATGACTCTCACTGAATATCTTGTTGACTACGCAAGCGAGGAGACTAAGAAGGTCGGCTTTGAGATGATTGAAAAAGAGCTTAACAACGTTCCAAAGGAAAAGGTAAGAAACATCGCTAAAGAAAACATCGAAGAAATCAAGAAGTCTAACAGACGTGACTTCAGATTTTGAGGGAAGTATATGAGTTTAAACGAAACCGTAAGTGCCGAGCGCGTTCATATAGCGTTTTTCGGCAAACGAAACGCGGGTAAATCCAGCCTTGTAAACGCTTTTACAGGGCAAAACCTTGCGGTGGTATCCGATGTTAAAGGCACCACCACTGACCCTGTAAAAAAGGCAATGGAATTACTACCGATAGGTCCGGTTATGATAATTGACACTCCGGGCTTTGACGATGAGGGAGAACTTGGTGCTCTTCGCGTGAAAAAGACACGTGAGGTGCTTGCAAAGACCGATGTTGCCGTGCTTGTTGTTGATGCAACCGTCGGCATCGGCGCGGAAGAAGAAAGTTTCATCGCACTCGTCAAGGAAAAGGGAATCCCTTACATAACGGTTTTCAATAAATCGGACCTTACCGATACATGCACTGCCGATGCGCTTTATGTAAGCGCACTCAGCGGTGACGGTGTAAAAGAGCTAAAGGAAAAGGTTGGCACTCTTGCAAAAACCAAGGAAAATAGCAAGCGTATTATCGCCGATCTTATTTCCGAAAATGATGTTGTAGTGCTTGTTACTCCTATTGATGAGTCCGCACCAAAAGGCAGACTTATTCTGCCACAGCAGCAGACTATCCGCGACATTCTGGATGCGCACTGTATAACTGTTGTCACGCAGGTCGAACAGCTTGCCGCAACTCTTTTTGCACTCAAAGCACCGCCTAAAATGGTTGTTACCGACTCGCAAGCGTTTGGCAAGGTTGCAAAGATTGTCCCCGAAAGCATACCTCTCACATCATTTTCGATTTTGTTTGCGCGCTACAAGGGCGACCTTGTTACACAGGTAAACGGCGCCGCTGCGCTTGCCTCTTTGCGTGACGGCGATAAAATTCTCATTTCCGAGGGCTGCACACATCACCGTCAGTGCGGCGATATAGGCACTGTAAAAATGCCTGCATGGATAGAGAAATTCTCTGGTGCAAAGGTTGAGTTTGACTTTACCTCTGGTGGGGAATTTCCCGACGACCTCTCGCAGTATAAGCTTGTTGTGCATTGCGGAGGCTGTATGCTGAACGAGGCGGAAATGAAGCACCGTATAAGAACTGCTACAGAAAAAGAGATTCCAATAGTTAACTATGGCGTCGCCATTGCACATATGAATGGTATTCTTCGCCGCAGCCTCGAACTTTTTCCCGATGTATATAAGATTTTATAAAAAGAAGCTCAGCAAATTATGCTGAGCTTCTTTACTTTATCAGATCTTTTATTACTTCGCCGGCTATTATAAGTCCCGCCGCAGACGGTACAAATGATATGCTTGCAGGGATGGCACGTCTGTGCTCCTCGCTTTGTACGGCTACTTTGACAGGCTCCTCTTTTGAGTAGAGCACCTTTAGCTTTTTTACACCGCGCTTTTTCAGTTCAAGACGCATTACCCGTGCAAGCGGACAGACTGAGGTTTTATAGATGTCTGTAACCTCAAATTTTGTCGGGTCAAGCTTGTTGCCGGTTCCCATTGAACTGATGATTTTCACCCCAAGTTTTTCTGCTGTAACAGCAAGTGCTATCTTTGCAGAAACCGTGTCAATTGCGTCAACAATATAGTCATAAGATTCAAAATCGAAGTGCTCCATGTTCTCGGGGAGAACAAACAATTTATGGCAAGTGACCTTGCAGTCGGGATTTATATCGGCAATTCTCTCTGCGGCAACTTCGACCTTCGGTCTGCCAACGGTTTTATGCGTTGCAATTATCTGTCGGTTAATATTGCTTGTTGCGACAACATCGCTGTCGATAAGATCAAGTGCCCCCACTCCTGCGCGGGCAAGAGCCTCAACGGTATAGCTGCCTACGCCGCCGATGCCGAATACTGCAACGCGTGCATTTTTTAGTTTATTTAATGCATCAGCACCGATAAGTAACTCAGTGCGTGAGAATTGTTCGGACATATATCTCTCCTTGGTTTTCTATCTCATTTACCATACATTTTATTTTAACATATTTGTCAAGTGCATATTGACAAATACCCCAGGGGGGTATAAAATATAATTGAGGTGATACCATGAGTGAACAGTGTTGCTGTGTAAAAACCAAAAAACGCAGTGAAAAAGAATATAAAAGCCTTATCAACCGCCTTAGCCGCATAGAAGGACAGATACGAGGCATACGTAACATGGTAGAGAATGATGCGTATTGCACAGATATCCTTACGCAGGCATCGGCTGTAAGCGCGGCGATAGATGCATTCAACCGTGAATTGCTTGCAAATCATATCAAGACCTGCGTTGCGGATGATATCCGCAACGGCGGTGATGAAAAGATTGACGAGCTGTTGTATACACTCAGAAAGCTGATGAGGTAAATATGGAGCAGTATAATGTAACAGGAATGAGCTGTGCCGCGTGCAGTGCACGCGTTGAAAAAGCGGTTATCGCGCTTGACGGCGTTACCGATTGTTCGGTAAATTTACTTACCAATTCAATGGGTGTCAGCGGAACAGCTACAGAGCAGGAGATAATTGCGGCGGTTGTTGCCGCCGGATACGGCGCGTCTAAAAAAGGCGCAGAGAAAGCGAATAAGAACGATGAGGCGCTCGCCGATACTGAAACACCAAAACTTATTCGCCGACTTGTAAGCTCAGTTGGTTTTCTTGCGGTACTCATGTATATATCCATGGGACACGTTATGTGGAACTTTCCGCTTCCGCCTTTTTTTGAGAATAATCCGATTGCGGTGGCGCTTGCACAGTTGTTGCTTACAACTGTAGTTATGATAATAAATGGCAAGTTCTTTGTCAGCGGATTTAAAGGGATTCTTCACGGCGCGCCCAATATGGATACGCTTGTCGCACTTGGCGCGGCAGCTGCATACGGGTATAGCACTGTTGTGCTGTTTATGATGACAAGACAGCCCCCCGAGATAGCAATGCATTCTATGCACGGGCTTTATTTTGAGTCTGCTGCCATGATACTGACGCTTATCACAGTTGGTAAAATGCTTGAGGCGCGTGCCAAGGGCAAAACAACAGATGCACTTAAAGGGCTTATGAGCCTTGCTCCTAAAACCGCTACACTGATACGTGACGGCAAAGAGGTGACAGTACCTGTTGCCGAAGTAAAAAAAGGCGATATTTTTGTCGTTCGCCCCGGAGAGAGCATACCTGTTGACGGTGTGCTTATAAACGGCGGTGGAGCGGTAGATGAGTCCGCGCTCACAGGTGAAAGCCTTCCCATCGACAAGGCGATTGGCGACCGCGTTTTTGCCGCAACAATCAATAAATCTGGTTTTCTTACCTGCGAGGCAACACACATAGGTGAGGACACAACATTTTCAGGTATCATAAAAATGGTTAGTGACGCGGCGGCAACTAAAGCACCTGTAGCCAAGCTTGCCGACAAGGTGTCGGGCATCTTTGTGCCGACAGTAATCGGGATTGCTATTGTTACATTTGCCGCATGGATGCTTGCCGGAGAAAGCGTTGGATATGCACTTGCAAGGGGGATATCAGTGCTTGTTATCAGTTGCCCTTGCGCACTTGGTCTTGCAACTCCTGTTGCTATAATGGTTGCGAGCGGAGTAGGCGCTAAACACGGTATTCTCTTTAAGACAGCAACTTCACTTGAAGAAACAGGAAAGGTCAAGATTGTTGCACTTGACAAAACTGGAACTATAACTCGCGGTGAGCCCAGCGTTACCGACATTATTCCGAGCAGTGTCAGCGAAAGCAAACTTCTTGAAATTGCCGCATCGCTTGAGATGAAAAGTGAGCATCCTCTTGGCAGAGCGGTGATTGCATATGCATCTGAAAACGGGATCGTTACCTCTGATACTGATGAGTTTGAAGTTGTTGCAGGCAAAGGACTCCGCGCCACTGTTTATGGCAAGACCGCTTTGGGCGGAAGCCTTGCGTATATAAAAGAAGCTGTTACTGTTGACAGCAGTGTTACCGCTACAGCTGAAAGTCTCGCTTCCGATGGCAAAACTCCGCTCCTGTTCTGTTATGATGGAGAATATATAGGCATGATTGCGGTTGCCGATACAGTTAAAGAAGATAGCTCTATGGCTATTGCAGAACTAAAAAAGCTTGGCATTCGCACAGTTATGCTTACCGGTGATAATGAACGCACTGCGAAAGCTATAGCCGAAAAGGTTTCTATAGATGAGGTCAAGGCAGGTATACTTCCTGCTAATAAGGCAGAAACCGTCAAGGAACTTGCCAAAGAGGGAAAAGTTGCGATGGTTGGTGACGGAATCAATGATGCGCCTGCACTTACCGGTGCAGATATCGGTATTGCTATCGGCGCTGGTGCAGATATTGCTGTGGATGCCGCAGATGTTGTGCTTATGCATTCAAGCCTTGTCGATGCAGTTTCTGCAATCAGGCTCAGCCGCAAGACTTTGCGCAATATAAAAGAAAACCTGTTTTGGGCATTTATCTATAACATTATAGGAATTCCGCTTGCCGCAGGTATATGGATACCGCTGTTCGGGCTTGAACTTGATCCGATGTTCGGCGCGGCGGCAATGAGCCTTTCAAGCTTTTGCGTGGTAACAAATGCGTTGCGGCTTAATTTTTTCAAAGCTACACAAAAAACCAAAACAGTTCAAAAGGAGATAATTTCAATGGAAAAAGTAATCAAAGTAAAAGGTATGATGTGTCCTCACTGTGAAGCGGCAGTTAAAAAGAGCCTTGAGGCACTGCCCGAGGTAGACGAAGCGGTTGCAAATCATAAGGACGGTACCGCAACAGTTAAGCTGAATTCAGAAATTTCGGATGCTAAGCTTAAAGCTGTTATCGAAGAAGCCGGATACGAAGTAAAATAAAAAAGAGCCATATGGCTCTTTTTTATTTTAAATTAAATCTCTTTTTATAAGAGAGATATAGCGCAAGTGTTGCAAAAACGAATATGGCAAATGCGATCACTGCACAAATTATCGGTGAATCTATTGCCGCGTATATGAACATTGGCGGCAATAAGCAGCCAAACCATGATGGCGCACCTATTAGGGCAGGCAGGTCGGCAAATATCGGGCAAAAGCCGAGCGAGAGCATGCATATTGCTATCATTGGTACGCGTATTCTTTCGGTAGAGCGAAAAACAGCGGTGCAGAGGATGCCAAGTGCGCTAAGAAATACAGTGTAAATGATAGTGGAAATAACAAGTTCGCTAGTCCCGCTTGCAAACAGTTTGTCAGAGAGTATAAGCGCCAGTGATGAAACCGCCGTGAAAAGAAGAAGCACAATAACTACACAAGGTATGACAAATGACAAAAAAGCGTTTTTTAATCCGATGCGCCTTGCAATGGATGAGAACTGCTTTTCGGAGCAGGGAACTGCAAAAAGCCCAAATGCAAAAAACAGGAATAGTGCAAGCGTACCGATACTGAGTTTTTTTGCATAATGCTCGACCTCAATGGATGCGCCGCTTGCATTTTCAATGGTAAATGCAAATTCTGTTTCATTTGCGAGGTATTCGTCAATTGATGCCTGCATTTCTTCAGGTGAAATATCAAATCCCATATCGCCGAGGATTTCACTTGTCAGATATGGCGTAAAGGCTTCGATGATATATGCCGCTATTCTATAGCGATAAAGTGACGGCAAAAATGTAACGGGTGTTTCGATAAACTCTATCATCCCATCAGTATCGCCATTGACAAGTTTTTCTGTCAGGTCATCGGGCATAACAACCCCCATTGAGATACTTCCTCGTGTCAGCTCTTTTTTAAGCTCTGCTTTTGTATTGCAGAGAACAAGCCCGTCATTTGCAAGCTCATCCGCGATAGAAACAGCGAGAGGATCATTGCCGCATACTATTCCGCATGACGGAATACCGTCGTCTTGCATAAGCATACCGCAGAGAAGTACGCATATAAATGTCACGGATAGCATTATCAGTATGGCAGGCGTACGCACAATGCGTTTGAACATCAACCAGGATTTCATGCGACGCCACCTCCTTGCTTTGCTATGCGTCGCATAAACATATTTGCGGCAAGCATCAGTATAAAGCACATCAGTGCCATAATTACAGCAGAAATCGGTGACGCTGTACCATACAGCAAAGGTGAGAGCAACTTTGTGCAGAGTCCCGAAGGGGTAAATCCACCAGCGGAAATAATTTCATACGGAAGCATTGAAATCGGAATAAGGCCACCGCACATGAAAAGTCCAACCGCCGATAGCGCAAAAATCATTGCAATGCCAAGCGGTGTTTGTGACAGAAGAATAGACAGCGATGACATCATAAGGCTGAGTAGTGCAATGCAAATCAGTGCATAAGCTATTGAAGCTGTGCTTATATCAACGTTTATGAAATAGTTTATGGCTGTTGTTGCGAAAAGTAGCATTGAAGAACGTATTATAAATGGAATAAATGCTTTTTCTGCGATTATAACCGCATTACATATTGAATAGCTTTTTATACGGCGTAGCATTGCCGGCGCACAGTCGCAGGATGTAAACGGAAAGAAAACAACTTCCAAAACTATTAGTAAGAATACCAGAAACGCCAGAATATAGTATTCTACAATTCCAACACTGCTGTTTGCATATGCTGTTTGCGTGTGTTCAAATGCAGTTTCCGGCAGTGACAAAAGCCTGAATGCATATTTGATCTCCATGTCACTCAGCATAGAATATGCGGTTGAGCGGTCGTAGTTTTCATAGAGCGGTTTTTGTGCGCTCATTACACCGTATTCGGCAACTCTTATAAGCTTTTCACCAGTTTTTGCAAAGTGTAGAATAGTTTGTGCCGAAGCTGAGAGACTATCCGACAAGAGAATTCTTACAGCAGAAGAATCACCGTCAAGAATGGTTGAAAGATAGTCTTCTTCAAAGATTATTGCACCGTCATATGTGCCGTCTTTCATTCCTGCAAGTGCTTCTTGTGTAGTGTCAAGGCTTTCTACATTGAACATTTCTCCAACGGCATCGCTGCCTTTTACAACGTTTATCGCCATTTTTGAAAGGGAAGAAGCATCTTTGTCAACAAGAACAAGGTCGACCTTGTCGCGTTCTTCAATAGCAGAACCCATCACCGATAAAAGCGCGGTGACACATCCGGCAATCAACAGCAACAGCAAAAGCAGCGTTGACAGTATCTTTCTGCCGTATAGACAAAGGTCTTTTTTCAGCAACGATGCAAATGCATTGATTGCGTTTTTCATACATTCGCCTCGCATTTTATCATGTTTACGGTCACACTGCTTTCTTCAACGCACAGCTCAATGTTTGCAAAACTTTCGTACTCGCTTTTGTCATGTGCAACATACAGCACTGTTTTTCCTTGCTTAACAAGTGATTCAACATGCGATATGAACATCTCACGGTGTTCTTTGTCCAGTGCGGCACACGGCTCGTCAAACATATATATGTCAGCATCCGCAAGAAGAGTGCAAACAATGCTACACAGCTTTTTCATACCGCCGGACATTTTTTTGATGCGTATTTTACGCAAAGCATCTGCGCCCATAGGTAGTTCGCGCGGTACTTTACACCGTGCAAGCGAAGCAAAAAATTTAAGATTGTCGTTGAATGTCAGATCGTCAACCAGTGATATTTCCTGTGGGAGGTATGCTATTTTGCCATTTATATTTATATCGCCGCTATGCGGTTTTACAATTCCTGCAAGAGCGGTTAAAAGTGTTGATTTGCCGCTTCCGTTTTCGCCGATAAGGGCTGCCGCATAGCCTGATTCAAGCTCAAACGAAACATTGGAAAGTATATTTTTATCGCCGTATGACAGCGATAGATTCTTTACAGATATTATAGAATCCATAAGGCCACCTCCAATACAAATATCTACAATATAGTAACATTTTTAGCCTTATTCGTCAACTGTCTATTGAATTTCGAATAATAACAGTGTATAATTAAATAGAACTTGTAAATAACCTACTTAGGAAGGAAAACAAAATGAAAAAGAGATTGTTTGCACTTGCGCTGGCAGTTCTCATGCTGCTCAGCCTTTCACTTGTTGGCTGTTCCAAGAACAATGTTGAAGACGGAACTGTAAACGGTGGTGAAAGCACAAATGCCCCCGTAGTTGAAAAAACACCTGCTGAATATCTCAGCGCTGCAATTGATGGTGCATTTGCTGAAGAAAGCAAGACCGTTTCATTCCTTGAATCAATGGAAAAAGGCGGCCGTACTACGCTTTCTGTTGGCAACATCGAGCCATTACTTGCACTTGCCGGTGTAGATACTGCGACTATTCCTCCAATTTCGGATATCGCGTTTGATATTTATGTTGGCAACAACGGCAGTTATGCCGCAGAGGCAATCTCGGCAAAGATTGGCGATACACTTTGCGATATTACCGCTTTTATAGACCCTGAAAAAATCGTTCTTTCATCTGCACAGGTTCCTGCAACTTACAGCATCACGTTTGAAGAACTGTTTTCACTCGCTGAGGTTGAACTTCCCTTTACTGCATCCGATTTGATGAAGTACGATGATGCTTTCTTTGAAGCACTTGTAACCAAGTACTGCGATATGGCAGAGGAACTTCTTCTCAAAAATGCGGCACTTGGCAAAAAGGATGACGGCGACAATGTTATTGTAACTCTTGAACTCACTCCCGAAAGCCTTGCGGCAATCGTAACACCCATTGTTGAAGCTATTTCTGCCGATGAAGAGCTCATTGGATTTGTTACTCTTGCATATGGCGAGGAGAGCGCCGCGGCGGTAAAAGATCTTGCAAATCAGACAGGTACAATAGCAGAGGATCTTACCGAAGCAGGTTTTTCCCTCAAAGCGGATATCACACTTGATAAAACAACATCTGCTTTTAAGGTAATGGATATGGTTATCGTTGCAGAAGACGATCCGCTTAATGTTACTGTTGAAAACGGAGATGATTTCAAGATCGTTTTGGCAGCAGATGATCAGGCTATCAATATCACCGTCACAGATACCGGCGCAACACTTTCTGTAACCGAAGGTGCAACAGAGCTTGTTAATGCAACTGCTACTTTCGCGGACGGTAACGCTGTTGTAAATTGCATCAGCGAAGGCACAGAGTTATTCAATCTTACCGGTAGTTATGAGGTAACCGATACTACCTTCACATTTGTTTTTGACGAAATCAAAGCAGAAGATGTTGTAATTGATCTTTCTACATATGAGATCGCAATTGCAGTTGACCTCAACGCAACCGCTCCTACAATGCCCGAAACAGCAACATCTATTCTCGATCTTACCGAGGAAGAACTTCAGAATATTCTGTTCCAGTTTATTGCAAACTCAGGCATTATGGCATATCTACAGTAATTGAGTATTGAAATACGAAAGGGTATAAATATGAAAAAGTTTTTAATAGCAACCGCGCTTGTATTGGTGCTTTGTCTTTCCCTTGTGGGATGCGGCACAAAAGACGGCGTAGATTATGTATTCGATTCGCTTGAAGGCATTGAAGACAGTTTCAATGAAACAGGTCTCGGCGCTTTTGTTGGCAACGAGGCTGACACGGTAAAGCTTTCTGTTAGTGCAGCTGACCTTTCCGGTCTTGCAAACTACGGCCTTTCGCTTCCTGATATAAAAAATGTCAGTGCGGCGCTTTATGGCGATATTAAGAATGTAGTTGCAGCGCAGGTAGTTTCTGCAGAAATCGGCGGTGAGAAAGCAGAGATTACACTGATTGAGAATAAGGAAAACCTTTTTGCTTCATCTTCTTTGTTCAATGGTGCATACAGCATGCCTGTTTCAGCTATTGCAGAAGAACTTGAATATCAGATGGGGATCTCTTTTGAAGAGTTGATGAATGCTGTTGAGCAGAGCAGCAATACTTCCAAGGAGCTCTTAGCGCTTGATGAGAAGTACGATAATGAAGTAAAGAAACTTTTTGGAGAGCATGTTGAGTTTACCGTCGAGAAAGACGGCAAGAACGTCAATGTTTCATTTGTAATCACCGAGAAAGAGTTTGACGCTATCATAACCGCACTTGCCGAGGTTATGGCAAATGACAAGGACCTCGAAAAGCTTATCAAGCAGTTGGATCCCGAATATGATATGGCGATGATCACAGATGCTCTTCCTGATATGTTTGATGACGCGTCATTCGAAATTACTGCAAAGCTCACTGTTCAGAAGAAGAATGATGTTCTTATCAGCGCTGATGTTAATATCGCCGCTGACGATGCCGTGGTAACTCTTACATACGATTATGATGTAAAGACTGAGGACTTCACACTTAAGGCCGGCGATGCTGATAATGCAGGTAACTTTACTATCACAGGTAAATCCGGTGCTAAGAATGAGTATACCTATGAGATTTCCGCAGAAAGCTATGGCGAGGAGATGTTTACAGCAGCATTCGCTATTGCTAAGGATGAGTTTACCGTAACTGTAAGCGCTGAGGATGTAAATGTTGAGTTTATTTGCGGTTATGCAATTAAGAAGAATTCAATTACACTCACACCTAAGAAGGTAACTGTAAACGGCTTCGGCGTTGACCTTGAGGGTTACGGATTGACAATTGCAATTGAAAATGGCGTTAAGCTTCCCGGTGTTCCTAAGGGGGCAACCGAGGTAGAGGATATTGATGCATTTGCATCTGCAGTTGCAGAAGAAGTACAGACCAACTTAATGAAGTTTATGCAGTAAAAAAATTGCTTCCCATACGGGAAGCAATTTTTTTACTTTCTTGGTAAACTTGCGTAACTGCTTTCGATTGTTATAACGCAGTTGTAGCAAGGGTTGATTGCCTTTGCTATCGCGCATATACTTTCGCGCAGTTCTGTGTTGCTCATTTTAAAGCCGTGCGGAACAACGCAGTCAAAGACAAGGTTTGTATGAGTTGGACCAACCACAGCGCGCAAATCATGGATAGAAAGCTCAGGATCTATCTTGATTATTGCATCTGAAAGCTGGCATCGGATATCTCCTATGGCATCATCCGATGTAACGATGGGATCCATGTGTATTACCATGTGTAGCCCATATTCATCAAGGAAGTTGCGTTCGATATTGTCTATGATGTCATGCAGTTCTATTACATCACCTTCGGCGGCAACCTCAACATGAACGCTTGCAAACTGGCATCCGGGACCGTAATCGTGAACCATCAGGTCGTGCGTACCTATAATGCCGGGATAGCTCATTATGCTTTTTCTGATTTTTTCTACAAATTCGGGATCAGGCGCGCGACCCAGAATAGGGTCGAGAGTATCTTTGGCAAGACCAATGCCGCTGTACAAAATAAACAGCGCAACGGCAATGCCGATATATCCGTCAAGCTCAAAACCTGTGTAATGCGAAATTATCATTGCAAATACAACGGCAGAGGTTGCAATAACATCATTGCGGCAGTCTGCTGCTGTTGCGATAAGTGTTTGTGATGATATCATTTTGCCGATGCTATGATTGAACAGCGACATCCACAGCTTGACAAATACCGAAACCGCAAGTATGGCAACCGACACCCAGTTGAATGCAACCTCAGTGGGCGAGATTATCTTGCCAACACTGCTTTTCATCAGCTCATATCCGATGATGAATATAAGTACCGTTACAAGAAGCCCTGATAAATATTCATACCTTGCATGACCGTAGGGGTGATCCTCGTCAGCAGGTTTTGACGCAAGCTTGAATCCAAGCAGGCTGATAATGCTGGATGAAGCGTCGGATAAGTTGTTTACCGCATCGGCAGTGATAGAAACACTTCCGATAAGCAGTCCGACCGAAAGCTTCACCGCAAATAAAAGGATATTGCAGATTATACCTACAAATCCCGATAGTTTGCCGTATGCTGCGCGCACAGTGTTGTTTTCTGTATGTTCGTTATTCTTGACAAACAGTTTTATCAGTAATTTTGTCATTTTATCTTACCTCCGCCAAGGAGAATATCTCCGTCATAGAAAGCGGCGGTCTGTCCGCGTGTTATTGCGCGTTGAGGCTCGTCAAAAACAACTTTAACACAGCCGTCATCGCTTGGATATAACCAAGCGCCGGCGGCGCTGTGGCTGTAGCGAACTTTAACGTCGGCGCGCATCGGTGCATCGAACGAAGATGTTGCAATAGCGTTTACATCGCAAACGGTACATTCGTGTGAAAACAGTTGCTCGTTTGTGCCAAGGATAACGCGGTTGCCCTCGATATCCTTTTCGAGAACATACATCGGTGCAGGCAATGCAAGTCCAAGGCCTTTTCTTTGTCCCGTGGTGTATCGGATAAGCCCCTTGTGCTTGCCGAGAATGCTTCCGTCAGCGCTCACAAAGTCGCCGTAGGGATAAGTCTTTTTTGTTTGTTCTTCAATAAAGCGGACATAATCACCGTCAGGAATAAAACATATGTCCTGGCTGTCTTTTTTATGCGCAACAGAAAAACCGCTTGACTCTGCAATTTCTCTAATTTCGTTTTTTGTCAGCGAGCCGAGAGGGAATAGCACACGCGAAAGTTGATCTTGCGTGAGCATGGCTAACATATAGCTTTGATCCTTTTTATCGTCAGCGCCTTTTCGTATTATATATCTGTCGCCTGAGCGTTCAACCTTGGCATAGTGACCTGTTGCGATTCTTTCTATACCAAGGCGGTCAGCCTCGCGAAGCATGAATTCAAACTTTACATTCTTGTTGCATATAACGCATGGATTGGGCGTTTCGCCGCGCTCATATGCGTCTATAAAGTTTGCGATTACAATGTCACAAAACTCCTTGCGATAGTCGCAAACGTAAAAAGGAATTCCAAGCGTATCGCAGACGCTTTTTGCATCAAGTTCACTTTGAAGCTTGTATAGCGGTGTATCGCACGCAGACCAAAGTCTTAGTGTCATGCCGCTTACGTCATAGCCGCCATTCTTCAACATCAGCGCCGCCGCTGATGAGTCAACGCCGCCGCTCATTGCGGCAAGAACGCTATTTGACATGGCTTCTCCTTTCAATTCTGATAAACGGATGTAATGCCGAGATATTCTTCAAGACAAAGACCGCTTCCTTTTACAGCAGCGGCAATATCTTTTCCGAGATAGCGGATATGCCATGGCTCATACATAAATCCTGTTTCTACTTCTTTTTCCTTAGGATATCTTATGATAAAGCCGTATTCAGCGCAGTGCTCTGCCAACCAGATTCCTTCAGGTGTTTCGCCAAAGCTCTGCTCAAGCGAGTTTATATCCATGGCAAGCCCTGTCTGATGTTCGGAGTGACCTGGGCGTGCAGAGTATCTGTCTGCAGCTGCCTGACCGTCTCTTGAAACATAGCGGTTGTATGTTCTTGTCTGATGCGAATATGAGCGGTAGCCCGAGATTATTTTAAGTGTGATGCCGTCATTTGCGGCAGCAGATTTCATCTGCTCGAACGCGGCGTACGCATCGGGATTGAGATAACCCGGGTCAAATGTATCAGGCATGGAGTAGGTCTTGTTTGCAATGAGAATACCGTTGACATAAGTAAAACCGTCGATTGTTTCTATTGTAGGCGCACCGCCGTATGTATATTCACCCGGGAGTACAGATGCGACAGGAGCACTGTAGGTTACCTCAGGTTCTTTGGTAGTTGTTGCGGTCGTTGTCTGTGCGGTAGTCACAGTAGTTTCGGGAGTAGTAGCGGTTGTCACGGTGGTAGTTTCAGTTGTTGTCGCCTCGGCGGTAGTCACAGTAGTAGTCACGGTGGTAGTTTCGGTTGTGGTTTCAACAGGGGTAGTTTCTGTTGTTATTTCTGTGGTTGGTGCTGAGGTAGTAACAACAATAGGCTCAATTATTTCCGGCATTTCTGTTGTAGTTATATCGGTTGTAGTAGGTGTTTTTGTTTCACCGCCGCATGACGCAAGCGCAACTAAAAGTGCGGCAGAAACGCAGATATATATATACTTTTTCATGATATCTCCTGTAGTAATTTGTTATATTTTAGTATATCACAAAATGAAAATTTGTCAATGAAACTTGTTTTTTAGCTTTTGAAAAAATGCTTGCATTTTTATAAAATGTGTGGTATACTCAATGAGTGCACGCCGGTATGATGGAATTGGCAGACGTGTCGGACTCAAAATCCGATGGTAGCGATACCGTGTCGGTTCGACCCCGACTACCGGCACCAAAAAAAGAAATATCCCTCCGTTTGACGGAGGGATATTTCTTTTTTTGACTCTTATTGCAAAAATCACAGATTTTCTTAACAAGATGTTTGATTTTTAAAAGTTTTCTTGCAATTTCAACTATATAATGTTAAATTAGAAATATAAATATATATGGAGGCACGATATGTATATTGTAAAGAACGGCTCGGCATTCTCCATGTCCGAGACATCTGAAAATGCTATTGTAAAAATCTCTGCTCCTATAGTTGAGGAAAACGGCAAAGAGTTTATTCTTGCCAAAGCAGAAGAGGGCGAGGGCTACACTGGTCACGGCTTTTCCGCAACCGAGACTGTAAGCGACCTCGGCGAGGGTCTCTTTAAAATTACAAGAACAATTAAAAACGAGGGCTATACCACTCGTATTGTAAAAGTTATTTTTGAAACTGTTACGTCATATGTTCCTGCACGCTACCTCATCCCCTGTGTAAGCTATAACGGCAACGTTTTCGGCGACGGTAATGAGCCTAAGGGACTTTATCACGAAAACGGCGAACCTTGGATTCATTCTTTTGAGCGCACATCAATTCCTTCTTGTTCACTGACTGAAACCAAGGATGTTTCATTCTCTCTCTTTGCATCTGCAGAGGATAAGGACAGCATGGTTTCTTCTGTTTCTATGCGCTATGCAGATGATGACAAGAGAATTTCTCAGCGCATCTACTGGCCTGTAACCGAGGCACCATTCACCTATCATGAAAACGATAAGTACAATGAGCCTCTTCATACATATGTAACTCTCAAGTACGGCGAGGAGTTCACAGTATCCGTATTCATGCTTGCATCTGTTCCGATGTGGGAGAATTACGGCATTTGTCAGACACTTGACCGCACACTTGAGCTTTTCCCGTTCTCGCATGGCAAGAGCCGCACAACCGACGAAATCTGGAGACTTGGCATTGCATACAGCCGCTTCCTTCAGATGGAGCATAAGGGCAAGCTCCTTTTCTCAAGCGGTATTCACCCCACAGAAAAGGGTCCATACTTTGTGCCTCACTTTGAGATTGGCTGGTGCGGTCAGAATATCATGAACGCGCGTATGCACATCATTGAGTATCTCCGCACAGGCGAAAAGGCATTGCTTGACAATGCTATCCGCGTTTGCGAAACATGGCTTGACAAGCAGCATCCCTCTGGACTTATTCTTGCTCACTGGGAGTGGTATACCGAGGGTCTTAACTCCACTGTTCAGCCTCGCGACTATACAAAGTCATGGGCAAGCAACGTAAGCTACAAGACAGGTTGGCTTCCCGAAACTTGTAATACTCCTTGGGCTGGTTGTGAAATGCTTAAGGTTTGGGATCTTCTCCGCAAAAACGGCATTGACCGTCCCGATTTCAAGGAGTTCGCGCTTAAGATTCTCGACTTCTTCTGTGACCACTACAGCGATAAGTTTGCATTTGGCAAGGCTTGGGACTTCGACGGTAAATGCGTTGAAGAAGGCGGCACTATCGGTGCATTTGTCACTATGGCACTTACCGAGGCTTACAGAATCCTTGGCGACAAGAAGTATCTTGAGTATGCAGAAAAGTCGCTTGAGTTCTATATGAAGCGTGACGTTGATAAGTTTATCTGCACTGCAGGTGCTATCGACTGTACCTGTGAGGATAAGGAAACTGCAGGTCCTGTAATCATCGCGGCACTTGACCTCTATGAGTTTACCAAGAATGAAAAGTATCTTGAATACGCTGTAAAGGCTTCTTATTACTTTGCATCATGGATGTATGTATATGACGGCTACTACGGTCCTGAAAAGGAATTTACCAAGTACGGCTATTATACATCCGGTTCTACCGCAGTTTCGGTACAGCATCCTGCGCTTGACCAGTGGGGCGAGCTTATGTGCTGTGAGTGGCTCAGGCTTGCCGATTACACAGGCGACAAGCGTTGGCGTGACCGTGCTGTTATGATGTGGTATAACGCAACACAGTGTATCGCTGACGAAAAGAACAATGTTTTCCATGACAAGGTTCGCCCTGTAGGTGCACAGAACGAGGCATTCTATCAGGCACGTTGGGGACACCGCAAGAACTGCAACGAGAGTGGTCACCTCAATGACTGGTGTGTATCATGGGTAAATGTGTTCAGACTTCAGGTCCTTGACCGCCTTACCTCTATTAATGGTTATGCAGACCGTAGCGCACTTGAATAAAAATAAAACCGCCCGAAAGGGCGGTTTTTGTATTATATTTTTATTTCGTCACTGTCGCCGCAGAGCCAATCCATAGTTACGCCTAAAGCCTTGGCAAGCATACGAAGCTCAGCATCACAAACGTGACGCTCTTTATTCTCAATTCTGGAAATCATTACAGGTGTCATATCCATGCCCATAAGTTGCATCTTGCAAGCGAGGTCAACCTGTTTCATAGGTGGCTTTTGCAAGGCACGACCGAGTCTTACTCTGTCGCCACAGATGTTACCTTGAACTAAAAACAAAGTTTTTGGCATAAAATCCCCCCATATTTATTATCTACTTTAGATAAAATTAATCTACTCTATTGATTTTATCCAAAAAGATGATAAAATGGTTTTAAGGCTTAGTAATAAATATCTAGCCTTAGAATTATAAGGAGAATTTTTATGATTTCCGAAGAATTATTAAAAAAAGCAGTAATAGAAGCGTGCAGACAGGATATCGAAAAAATCGAAGGTGTGGACTGTAAAGACATGGATTCAGCTACGCTTTCAGAGAAAATCAAACGTATACTTTCAGAGAAATACGCCCGAGAATGAGCCCCCGCTTGTCATCCTTGAGGGAACGTATGTGACCGAAGGATCTCGCGGGGAGATGTTTTCACTTCGCTAACCTCCAATAACAAAAAACACCAAGGTTAGCCTTGGTGTTTTTCAAGCATTTCTTTTGCCCTGACAACGCTGTATAGCTTATTTCCGTTTGCGATTACATAATTCAGCAGGTTTCTGGCAATCTCAATTTCGCCTTTTTTCATGTATATTTCGGCTCGTGCGTATG
Source organism: Clostridia bacterium (assembly GCA_017399305.1). GTDB lineage: Bacteria > Bacillota > Clostridia > Oscillospirales > CAG-272 > UMGS902. Next base: position 31,917 of record JAFQDK010000018.1, on the reverse strand, counting down.
TGTTGGAAATCCGCGCGCTTGCATTTTCAATAGGCGCTTCTTCAAGCAGTTTTAATGCCTCATCATATTTGCCCTCAGAGAAAAGAACAGATGCTTGGCAGTCCTTGACTGCATATGTAAAAAAGTGCTTTTCTTTTGTGTCGGGCAAGTCATTATATATTGCGATAGCCTTTTTGTTCAGGGTTACAGCGTTTTCGATATCGTCAATATGCCAGTAACAGCTTGCAAGGTTGTTGTAGTAAATGAATTTTAAAATGGCAGGGGTTGTACTGTATTTATCAATGTTTATAGAGGTCAACAGGTCAATTCCTTTTTGATACTCACCAATCGAGATCAGCGCCGCACATTGATTTGTCATCAGCAACTGCTGTTCAGACCCTTCCTTCACTCTTTCCAGTTGTCTTCTAGTTTCATCAAGCAATGGATATGGGTCACAGTTATTGTTGAGTTCATCAACAACCGCCTGCAACAGCTTTGTTGTGCATGAATAGGGAAATACGTATGCGAAAAGCAGAATCAGCATATTACCGACAATTAAAATCCACAATGAGGCATCTATGTTCAGCATGATACAAGAATATATGCCGCAAAGCAACAGCGCGAGAATTATAAAAGAAACAAAGCGATTATTTGAGATCGCGGTGTATATTTTTTTCATATCGTACTCCTTTGTAGTGATGACTTGATTATAACATATTTTGGTGCAGTTGTCAAAAGCAGAGGAGGTGCAACTAAGTAGGAGAGATTTGAGACTCTCAATGCCTTGCTACGCAAGTCATAATCAGTTTGCAAGCAAACTGAACGAGAGGTTCTGCTCGGTACTCACCGTCTACACAAAGACAAAAGACCAGTCCATTCGGACTGGTCTTTTGCTTGGCGCAGAAGGAGAGATTTGAACTCTAAACGAAGCCTTGTAAATAAAGGGTTTGCGAGATGTATGACAACATTTTGACCACAAAGGGATATGTTTTTTTACTCAATTCCGAGGCTTTCTCTTAGGGTATCTATATCGTTGTGGACATATAATCGTGATGTAATATCAACTGTTGCATGACCAAGGTATTTTGATACAGCATAGATGTTTTTGGAACGGTTATACATAAGAGTGCCGCAGGTATGTCTTAATTCATGCGGTGACAGCAGCGGGAATGTCTTCTGTTCGCTTTCGGACATTGTTTCAAGGTATCTGTTCCAAAAAGTTTTATATCGCTTAGAAGCGAAATTTTTGGGGTTTACAGGGGTATTAGGTGTCTTGGTTGACTCTACAATATATTTATCGGTGTTTATATCGGGGATTTGCTTTAGTGCGTTTAATAATGCCGTTGAAAAGGGAAGCCTGCGAATGCTTGTTTTACTTTTTGGTACATCAACAACGGTTAACCCGTTATTATCAGTTGCGGCTCGCTCTATGTTTACGGTTCGCTTGTTAAGGTCGAAATCGGACCATTTAAGGCCGCAAAGTTCAGAACAGCGAAGACCGAGTTCGAGGAGTAAACGAATATATATGCCGTACATATCGGTATCTGCAAAAGCAAGGATATCTTTGACTTGTTCTTCGGTATAGGTCCGTTTATCGCCTTTTTTCTTTTTGCTACTTATTTCAACATTTTTGCAAGGGTTTTTATAGCATATGTTATTATCTATTGCACTATCGTATATGGCAGAAAGACATATCTTTGTTTTCTGCAGTACAGTCTGCGAATAGTTTTCGCCGAGTTTAGTGAAAAAGGCATCAATTTCTATAGGTTTGATGTCGGCGATGTATCGGTTACCGAGTTTGGGTATGATATACCTTTCTGTTGGGCGGCGGTATGATGTATCGAAAGTTGATTCTTTTACCTTGCCCGATTTCGTTTCAAGCCATTTTCTCGCCCATGTTTCAAGCTTTACCTTTTTTGCTTCTCCGGGAGCTGTACCGAGGAGCCCTTTTGCGGTCTGCTCGGCCTTATACGCATCACGCTTGTTGTTTGCATCTGTCTGCGATTTGTTTGAGTAGAAGTATTTGCGCTCAAGCTTGCCGTTTGCATCAGTTCCGACTACAAGTGTTGAAACATATCTGCCGTCGGCTCGCTTTGTGGCTTTTTTGCGTGGCATAGTACGCTCCTTTCTGTTATTCTTATAAACCTATTGCTGTAAAGATTATAAGTGTAAGTACAATTATTTGTGAGAATAATTGATTTTTTTGGTTATTCTGCCGCTTTAAAGCCAAGCCATTCTGGGAAAGTTAACTCGTTCCAAGAAATATGTTGTTCACGACATTCTTTTGTATAATCGTTCCATGCTTTTTCTACGGAATCAATGGGGATTTTATTTTGATTTACTGTTATAACCCAAGCGTTCAAAGCGCTAAAAGCAAGAATAATTGAATAAACGAGGAATATACGTGTTCTTTTTGATTTACTGCTTGCGTATTCTATTCCTACTAAAACAAAAAATAATAATATTGCAGTTATGAGCATAAGGATTAAAAAATCCATCATTTTCAATTTACCTCATCGTTAAATATGTTCCTATATCGGCAATTTGCCTTCCTGCTTGTATATCTCTATTGTTTTTAATATAAAATCTTCTGTTACATCGAAGTATTCGGCAAGTTGCCAGACTTCGACATAACCTTTGCGAAATGCTGCATAGAGTGAGCGAAACGGAATAAGTTTATGTATTGCCCACTTGTTCGCTTTATGTTCGCATTGCCCTCGGGTGAAACAAGGTGTTTCTTTGCTGTAGAGTGCACCTTTTATATGGTGTCCGAGTTCGTGTGAGAGATAGGACCGTTCCTCTGCTTTTGTGAGGTCCTTTCGGAGCGCGATACCTTTAATACCGCATACCTCTATTGCCATTGATGGCGGCGGAATATCTCGGGTGTTCACCATGATGTCGTGCTTTTTTGCAATGTCATAAAGTTTCAATACATTCATGTGATTCACCTCCGGATATTATTTTACAGCAAAGGGTGTACAATAAATCGTACAGAAACACGAAAGATTTTTCGTGAAATGGTGTTGACAAATCGTAAATAATAGTGTATAATTACATTGAACCACTGAAAGGGCGAATGCCTCGTAGGTGGTGTTTTCTTTTATCTCGGGTATATGACAAGCCCGTAGGTGCTTCTACTGCTTGCTTTTGTATTCAGTTTTCCTGAGTTCTTTAATGTTGCCATGACTCGCCCAATAAATTTTTCGTCAACAACCTGTCCCACTCTATTTGGGAGAGGTTGTTTTTTGTATTGTGTCCTATAGTATAAATGTACTATATATGATACAAAATCACACATCTGCACAAAATATGATTCCTTTGAATCTTTTTCAAGAATGTCTTCAATCAAATTATTTATAGGCTCGTTTTTAAAATCAAGCGAGTATTTAGATTGAATAGGATTGTATGCACGGATTGCTCGAGCGGTTTTACGCATCGGTGCAATTCTTCCCTGATCGGTAATGATAATATAATTCCATTTTCCGGCACTATCGTTCTCGATTCGCTGAATATTATATTTCAAAGCGTTTTCCAAAACATGATAGTCAGAGGTTGTAATTTTTGTTTTGTCGATAATAGTGTTTATAAATTTGACATCCAACTCTGCTAAACAAAGAGTAAAATATTTAATAATATCTTGCCGTTGTTGGTTTGTCCATCCATATTTGCGGTACGGTTCTTTGTTGGATAGTAAATGCTTTGTATGCATTTCTTCGGAAGCGTGAAATCCGTGTGATTTTTTCAAGGAAGCACGGAACGCTTTGATTTTGTTGTAGTTGCTTTGCCAAGATTCGGCGCTCATATACATGCTTGTAAGAACGAAATAAGAGCTTGATGCCGTTGAAATTCCATCGTCGCCGGATTCATCAAAATATGCAATGTAAGTATCCATTATTACACCCTATTTCTTTCCGTGCTTATCTTTAATAAATTCTGCATATTCTTTTACGGCCTGCCACATCTCGTCTGTGATTTCATCTTCGCCGCCAAATAATGCGAATTTTATATCCTCGTCCGATACGGACGGGGATTTTTTTGTTTCGTCAACTTCGCTATAGTCTGTTCCCAGTAGATATCCAACCGACACGCCAAAGTAACGAGCGATTTTGTCCGCATTTTTTGAAGAAAGTCCTTCTTTTCTTCCCATTTTCAAATCTGTTAAAATGCTTGGCTGTATTCCGATTTCTTTGCACATGCGATAACCCGTAATTCCTTTATTCTCGCATAACGACAAAATGTTATTGTACAACTTTGACATATTACTTACCCCCACAATTGTCTAAAACGCTGAAATACTGAAAACTGTAATATTTTCGCTTGACTATTACAGAAATAAGTAGTAATATGTAGCCATAGGGTTACACAAAACTGTAATAGTGCGATGTCTGGACAACACCATTTTATTACACTTTTGCGTAAAAGTCAATACAAATATTGAAAGGAGAAGATATTTTGTCTGAATTTGGCAAGAAAGTAAAAAAGGCTCTTATCGACATGGACAAGAACCAAGCATGGCTTATTGAGCAGATAAAAGCCAAGACGGGGCTGTATTTTGACACCTCGTATATGCACAAGACGCTCACGGGCAAATATGAGAACTCTGTTATAGTAGATGCTATATGCGAAATTCTTAATATAACAAAGGAGTTGTAATGAGACAAAAAAAGAAAGAAATTGCAGAACAGCGAATTGTAATAACATCGGTTTCTGATTTTGTGGTGCCGTTGATTATTTTAGCAGGTCTACTATCAATTCGGCTAATAATAGCAGTTCTCTATCAAATGCTTTAAGCAGAGCTATGGCAGAAATAATAGTAGGTATCAAAAAGCGAGTTAAGCTTTGACGATTGAGTAATCGATAAGAAAAAGCTCCGGCGGCAAGGTAAATAGTAGCAGGTTTATTATAAACCGGTGGTGTTATTTCAATAATATTTAATTCTTGCAACGCATTAAGTGTTTGATTGACTTTAACTTTGCTCAAACGTAGCCCGCTATAGAATTTTTCATCAACGAACATCATTTTGCCTTTGGAATAAGGGTAGGTACTTAGATAATCAAGAACTTTATTCACATTTCGCTGAGTTACTTTAATTTTAGTTTTCATTTAAATTCACTTCCTTCTTTTCAAGTATAGCAGTTGTGCTTTTAGAAAGCAAGGAAAACAAAATTTATAAGGAGGGATAATCATGGCAGAAATCTTTAGAATGCCCGAGTGTGTTGAAAAGCGATTCCGTGAGCTTATGGAGCTATGTGAAAAGTATCCTATAACGATACCTGCTGCAGAGGCGGCAAGGTTTCTCGGCATGGCTCCTGAAAGTCTTAGGGAGAGCATCAGCACAGGCAGTTGTCCGTTTGGCTTTGGGTGGCAAAAAACGGCGGGTGGCAACAGAGGCTTTTGCATACCGACTCATTTATTCTTTGTGTGTAATGCTCCTCAGCTTGCGTACAAGACATCGGTACGGTATGCGGAAGCAAACAATCCGTATCCTGGATATATAGACAAGGAGAGTGGTTTGTTTTGACATTCTTTGAAACATGGCTTTGGGGCGTAGGCTTTATCGCATTGTTTGCGGTGGTTTTATGTATTATCGGGACCATTGCAGACGAGTGGGAAAATATCCCCCGTGTGTTAGGTGCCATAAAGCGTAGAGCTTGCAACTGGCTGTTTGATATACAGACGGTTTATTACAAGAATAAGCAACATAGAAAGAATATCTATAGAAACTATTATTTATAAGGAGATATAACATGAAAAACTATTTATGTATCAACGGAAAGAAAATACCGTTAACAAAAGAACAGATTGACAGTATCAAAAGCCAATTTGTTCCGCAGGTGAAACTCGGTGATGCAACCGTAGGCGAAACAGTCGAAATCGGCGAGTATGAATTTATTGTGCTTGAGCATCAATCTGGCAATACATATTTGCTGATGCGCGATTTTCTTGAAATAATGGAATTCGGCAAAAGCAACGATTATAAGTCAAGCGATGTAAAGAATCGCCTTGATAAGTTCGCCGATGAGATTGCTGAAATTGTCGGAGAAGAAAACATCTGTATGCATAGTGTAGACTTAACCGCGGATGATGGACTCAAGTGCTACGGTTCAACTATGGCGCGTGTATCGTTGCTCACATGCAATCTTTACCGCAAGTATGTAGAAATCCTTGATAAGTACAAAGTAAAGGATTGGTGGTGGCTTGCAACGCCGTTCAGCACTCCTAAGCATGGCTATTCCGAAACGGTCAAATGCGTTTCGCCGGCCGGCGACGTCCTCAATTGCTACGGCAGTTTCAACGACTCCACGGGCGTGCGTCCGTTTTGTATCTTAGACTCTGATATCTTTGTATCTTAAAAAGGAGAAGTAACATGGAAAAAATCAAAGTAAATGCCGATGGAACTTTCAACCTTGGCAAATATGAATTTATCAATTTTGGCGAAGAAAACGGCAGAGTTATTGCAGTATGCAAGGATAGACTTTTCGATTCTCGTTTCGGCGATAATAACGATTTCAGAAGTAGCGATATTATGAAGCGTCTCACGGAAGAAGTATTGCCGGAGATTGAAAATATTGTAGGTGCTGAAAACGTGCTTGAGTTTGAAACTGATTTGCTTTCTTTAGATGGTTCGGCTAAGTATGGTGTTATGACATCAAGAATCAGCATACCCACACTTGATTTTTACCGCAAAAACCGCCCATTGTTTGAAAAGCATAAGCTTGATAAATATTGGTGGCTTGCTACGCCTGATAGCACAGATGAATATTTCGGTGATAATTGGTGCCTTTGCGTTTCGCCGTCCGGCGACATCTACGATTTCTACGTCAGTTACGGCTGCCGCGGCGTGCGTCCGTTTTTGAACTTTGTATCTTCTATCTTTGTATCTTGTGATGACTAAAGAAAAAGACAACGAATTAAAAGTTGTTATAAAAGCAAAAGAACTTGCCGTACATTCATTTAAATTAACTTCCAATAGCGATAGATACCCTAAAAAATACCGAGTTTCACTGTGTAACAAAATTCAAATCAAGAGCATCGAGATAGATGAATTATTGCTTGAAGCTAACAGGATAAATAATGCAACAAATAAGTATTTACGGTGCGAGACGATAACCAAGGCAATTACATATTGCGATGAATTATTGTTTTTCATTGAGCTTTCAATGGAAGTTGTATCGTTAGCACCAAAATCTGCTGCTTACTGGTCTAAGTTGGTTTCTGATGTGAAGTATATGGCTATCGCATGGAGAACAAAAGAACAAAAATAAACTTATAGGTTGCGCGTTGTGTTTTTGCGTTTCGCCGGATGGCAACATCAACAACATGAGCAGTAACAACAACAACGGCGTGCGTCCGTACTGGTGGATAGTCAGACAGAGTAGGCATAAGCCCAAATCAGAACTCCACATCAAAAGAATGCGCGACCTTTCCGAAAAGGATAAACAAAAAGGACTTAACTGCATGACCGATTTTGAGAAAGTAATAGACTTTGAAAACATGTATAGAGCTTACCGCAAAGCAAAAAGCGGTAAAGGCTATAAAAAGAGTTCTGCTAAATTCGGTGCTATGGCATTAGATGCAATTAATCGGTTGATTTCGCAACTTAGCGACAGAACTTACAGAATATCAAAGTATAACGAGTTCAAAGTATACGAGCCTAAAGAGCGTATTATACAGACGACATCTTTCAAAGATAAGGTCGTGCAGCATAGTCTATGTGATAATGTGCTACTTCCAAAGATGCAGAGAATTTTCCTATATGACAATGCCGCAGGGCAAAAAGGTAAAGGAACATTATTTGCACTTGACCGTTTGAGTTTTCATATGAAAGCTTTTTACAGAAAATACGGTTGCAACGGCTACATCTTAAAGTGTGATATATTAAAGTTTTTCTACAATATATCGCACGAGCAATTAAAGGATATTGTTGAATACTACTTCTCATATGATCCTGATATATGCTGGCTCTGTAATTTGTTTATTGACAGTACCGAGGGCAAAGGAATACCGCTCGGTAATCAGATAAATCAAGGATTTGCTTTGCTATATCTTGATGGCATGGACAAGCTTATCGTCCGTGAACTCGGTATTGAGTATTACGGCAGATACATGGACGATTTCTATCTAATGCATCCGAGCAAGGAATATTTAAAATATTGCCTTGAGGCGATAACGGAGTTTCTTATAACACTTGGTCTTGAACTCAATGGCAAAACACAGATATTCCCATTCAAAAGCGGTGTTAATTATCTCGGTTTTCATACCTATGTTGCAAGCGGCGGCAAGGTAATACGCAAGTTGAAGAACCAAAACAAGCGCAATGCACAGAAAAAGTATTTGCGAATGGCAAAGCTTGTTGTGAATGGTAAATTGCCTATAGAAAAGTTTGATACTTCTTACGGAGCATGGAAAAATCACATATCGCACGGTAATTGCTATAACTTGGGTATGGCTATGGACACGAAAATAAATCAAATATTAAGGAGATGATGAATTGCACAATTATTTTTGCCCTGAGTGCGGAGCAACGCTTGATCCGGGAGAGCGGTGCATGTGCGTGGGCTTCCGGATAAAAGCGAGGACAGAAAAAGAAAAAGCCCCTGCGGCGGCAACCGCAGAGGCAAGGGGTGAGAAAACACCCGCTGATAGATACAAATCAAGTATATCACAAACCAAAGAAAAAAGCAAGCCTTTATATGGTAATGAGGGGTACAAATCCTGTATTGACGAAACTGCTGACCAAAGAGCCCTGATTGATTGGTGTGAGGCCATGAAAGGCAAATACCCTGAGCTTGACCTTATATATCATGTCCCCAATGAGGGCAAGCGGTCAAAAATTGCAGGCGCAATACTTAAAGCTCTCGGACTTAAAAGAGGTGTGCCCGACCTTTGCTTACCTGTGGCTCGTGGAAAGTGGCACAGCCTATACATAGAAATGAAAGCCGATGGCGGCAAGCCTACGGTAGAACAAAATCAATGGCTCTGTAAATTGAGAGCGCAGGGACACAGATGCATTGTTGCATGGTCATTTGAGTATGCGCGAGACTTTATAGAGTGGTATCTAAACATAAAGGAGAATGAAAATGTCGTTTTTTGAACGCAAAGAGGCTGAACCATCGATTGAATATTTACTTGAGCAGAAAGAACAGGAAATAAAAGAGACCTGGCTACTTGTGCAAAACGAAGCGGAGTGCGACTTCTGCGATGCAGATATAACTAAGATGGAAAAGCTATTAGCAGACTTAAAACATCTTGAAGAAGATAGAGCAAATTTACTTGAAGCGCTCGACAGGAAAGAAGCTTGGATAAGAGAGGCTATGTGTCATGGGTAAATTTGATAAAGGTATTACTTGGTACACAACTGCAATAGCGCACATCCCAGTTCATTTTCCTGAAGATGATGTTAAGTGCAAATGGTGTCCGCATTTAAGGGCTGACGAAGCCAACAGCCGACATTTTTGCAGATTGACAGGTAATGTTGTGTATTCGATTGAGATTATAGCGGATGATTGCCCGCTTGAGTTTGAGGAGAATAAAGATGAACATATTTGAAAAAATGGCGGCTATAACCGCAGAATTACAGACGGTTGCAAAGAACTTGACGGTGCAACAGACAAAAACAACTTCATACAAAGCCGTGTCGGAAAGGGATATTCTTGATGCGGTAAAGCCCCTTGAAACCGAGCATGGTGTTTACAGTTATCCTGTAAGTCGCAAGGTACTTGAAAGCAATATGCTTGAAAGTGAAAGCACATACAACGGTCAAACAACCAAAAAAACAATCTTCATGACGAGAATAGAAACAATTTATCGCTTTGTAAACGTTGAAAAGCCTGAAGAATATATTGAAACAACAACCTTTGCCGAGGGTATTGATTCGCAAGACAAAGGAAGCGGTAAGGCAATGACGTATGCAGATAAGTATGCGCTTATGAAAGCATATAAAATCTCAACAGGGGACGACCCTGACCAATCCGCAAGCGAAGAAAACAATTATAAATGCAAGAATACCGCAGAAGCAGAAACTCAAGTTCCAAAAGTAGAAGCACCGCCTGTTAAGAATACATTGACGGTTGCACAACAGAAACAAATTATGGATGCTTGGGAAGCAAAAAACGGACAAGTCGCAGGTGATAACATTGCTAAGTACGGCGATTTTCTCAAAATGTTCGGCGTAAACAAAACCGCTGAGATAAAATGTACTGATTTCGACAAGGTACTTAAAGCGATATGAAGCAAGAATTTCGTTTTAAGAAATCTGATGCATTCGGTCTTATGTCAAGGCTCGGGCAATTTTTCCAGAGTCTTGACGATAGCACCGAGTATGTCATGACGATAGACAAATCTCGTAAAAAGCGCAGTCTTGATGCAAACGCGTATTTTTGGGTGTTGCTCGGCAAGTTGGCGGAAAAGAGATACTTGCCCGGCACTACCCAATTATACCGTGACTACATAATAGAAGTAGGCGTTAGAGATGTGTACTGTATGAAAGAAGAAGCCGTAGACGATTTTTGCAAAGCTTGGTCGCAAGGGCACCTTGGGAATGTTGCAGTACGCGGAGAATCGAAGTTGCCCGGTTGTGCAACGGTGATTGCGTATCGCGGTTCTTCTACTTATGATACAGCGCAAATGTCACGCTTAATCGACCTTGTTGTACAAGACTGCAAGGCTCTTGACATTGAAACGGCAACACCGGCAGAACTTGCACTACTGCTTGAAAGGTGGGAGAAGTAATGGCTGAGGGAAAATGCGTGATATGCGGCAAGGTTGGTTTTATGCACGTACATCACATTTTTGAAGGCAGCTTGCGCAAACGAAGTGAACGGTATGGCATGACCTGTTTATTGTGTCCGTATTGCCATGTGTACAGCCCTAATTCTGTTCACCTTAACGAGAACACAAACAAAAAATTAAAACGTGCTGCACAGCGAAAATTTGAGCGTGAGCATACAAGAGAAGAGTTTATAAAACTATTCAGAAAGAGTTATTTATGACACAATGTGAAAGAATCATGCGACATCTTGAAGATTATGGTAGCATAACTTCGCTTGAAGCCATAAAAGAATATGGAATTATGCGGCTTGCTTCAAGAATAACCGACCTTAAAAGAAAAGGTCACCGAATAACATCAGAGACCGTAAGCGGCATCAATAGATACGGCGAGACAACATATTATAAGAAATACAGATTGGAGAATAACAATGGCTTTTAACAAAGTAATTCTTATCGGTAACATTACCAAAGATATTGAACTTAAGCAGACACCCGAAGGTGTATCGGTAGCATCGTTTACAGTTGCTATTAACCGCAAGTACAGGGGAAAAGACGGCACGCAGACAACAGATTTTGTTAACTGCGTTGTATGGCGCAAGACGGCAGAATTTGTCGCACAGTATTTTAAGAAAGGTAAGCCTATTCTTGTTGAGGGAGAGATACAGACACGCTCCTACACAGATAATAAGGGCGAGAAGAGATACGTCACCGAGGTTATTGCAAATGAAGTTGGATTTGTCGGCGGCAAGGACGATAATGCAGGCGACAATAACGGCAGTGCATATGTACCCGAAGCATATTCAAATACTGAAGCTACACCGAAGTTTGAATCGATAAGTGAAGAAGACGATTTACCGTTTTAAGGAGGATTAAAGATGGCAAGACCGCCTAAACGTGGGCTTGACTATTTTCCTTTTGATGTAGACTTTTTTGACGATTTGAAAATTATGGATTTGGTTGACAAATACGGTCCTCTTGGCGTTACCGTATTTGTCGCAAGTCTATGCACTATTTACCGAGAGGGATATTATGCCGAAATGAGTGCTATACGCATGGCACAGGTTATAACTCGCATGATCGGGTATAGATGGGTGAATCGTCAAAACCTTGTTGTTGATATTATCCGCTATTGTGGGGAGATAGGGCTATTCGATGAAGCGCTCCTCTGCAAGGACTTGATAACATCAGCGGCTATCCAAAAGCGATACGCGGAGGTTACGAGCCGTAACAAGGTTGATAAGTCTAAGTATTGGCTTCTGTCCGAAAGCGAAAAAGAGGACAGGGCTTTGGAAAGTGCGCCCGAATGATAGTATTTCTGTGACAGAAACGGCAGTTTTTGTTACAGAAACCCTCATTAATGTTGCAGTAATGCAACAAATAAAAATAAAAACAAAACAAATAAAACAGACATATATATTTCTTATATAAGCGAAGGAGAAATAGCAATGCAAATGGATAAAGGAGAGATATTGCGTAGCTTTAATAATGCAGAGAGCAAAAAGAAGCAAGTAAGCATACTTGCAGAGCTTAACGCAGTACCAAAAGACACAATTATAGATATACTTATCGAGCAAGGCGTTGACGAAAAGGAGCTTCCTAAGCGAAGAAAGCCTAAAGTAGACAAGCCTGTTACGGTGAGTGAACCGAAAGGGATAGACACGGCGAAAGCGGCTGAACATCTTGAAGTACTTATAACTGCATTGCAGCTTTACAGGCAGCAGAATTTAGCCGAGTTTGACGCGGCGGTTGCAAAGGCTGAGAATATCGCAAAGCGAATTGATAATGCGCTTGAATTTGTAAGGGAGTGTATGAGGGGATGAACATATCCAAAGAAAAGCAGGCTATAAAATATCTGCAATCATTTGAGCCGCACGATGAGCCGTATTATCTCTGTTATAGCGGCGGCAAGGACAGCGATGCTATTCGCATACTTGCAAGCCTTGCAGGGGTAAAACACGATATTGAGAACAACCATACCACCGTAGATGCTCCCGAAACAGTGCGATACATAAGGAGCATACCGAATGTGCATATCAATTATCCCGAAAAGTCTATGTGGGATTTGATAGTACAAAAGAAAATTCCGCCTACGCGCTTAATGCGTTATTGTTGTGAGGAACTTAAGGAACACGGCGGAAAAGGGCGAGTAAAAATAACTGGTGTGAGATGGGAAGAAAGTGCAAATAGAAATAACAATCACGGTCCCGTTACGATTGTTGGTAAGAGCAAGACTGTTCAAAAGGTTGCAGAGGAAAACGGAGCGGATTTTATGTTAACCGCCAAGGGGGGGTGGTACTCAACACAGACAATGCAGAGTCTCGCAAGGTTGTAGAGACCTGCTACCGCACTACATCGCTTATGGTAAATCCCATTGTAGACTGGACTACATCCGATGTGTGGCAATTCCTGCATCATTACGGGTGCGAAAGCAATCCCTTGTATCAATGCGGATTCAGGCGTATAGGTTGCATAGGTTGTCCGCTTGGCGGAACGGCGAGTATGAAGCGGGAGTTTGCCCTATATCCGAAGTACAAGCAGCTTTATATAAAAGCATTTGACTGTATGCTCATTGCAAGAGAAGCGGTAGGGCTTACTAATCACGCTATGTGGACAGATGGCAAAGGCGTTATGCAATGGTGGCTGCAGGAAGATGCTAACCAATATACATTTTTTGACGAGGAAGATATATGAAATCAATTTTAATAAGCATTAACCCGAAGTGGTGTGAGGTACATATATGAGAGAAATATTATTCCGAGGAAAGCGTGTAGACAACGGCGAGTGGGTAGAGGGGTATTATGTATGCACTAATACATACATTGGCTCTTCAAAACTTGGAACAAAGCATATAATCACCACAGGTAAACAAACAATTAGCGGTGCTTATGGAGAGCAGCAAAGCGAAGGAATTTACACAGTTATCCCCGAAACCGTAGGGCAGTACACAGGCTTTGAGGCAAACGGCAAGAAGATATTTGAGGGGGATATTATACAGTCAAAATTAAGAGGACGAAAAGAAGAAAAAGTGTATCGTTTTCTTATCAAATATGGTTCGTATATTCCGAGCGAGTATTGTAAGGAAAAATATTCTCAATGCAAAACAATCGGTTTTTATGCATTTGACGGTAAAAACGATTTTCAGTTGAGCAATTGCCCCAGAGTGCTGGAAAACATCGGCAACATACACGACAATCCCGAACTGTTGGAGGCAGACAATGGCACAGTATGCTAAGAACACAAGCGTATCTTCTGAACTGTCACGGCTTGAGATTGAGAAGATACTTATTAGATACGGTGCGGAGAATTTTGCATATGCCACGACATCTGGGAGAGCGATGATAGGTTTCTCGATGTTCGACAGGCAAGTCAAGTTTATTCTTCCGTTGCCTGAAAAATCCGAGTTTTCATTAACGGCTACCGGAAGAACACGGACCGAAAACAGCCAATACGAAGCTTGGGAGCAAGCGTGCCGACAACGTTGGCGCGCTCTCAAACTCGTCATACAGGCTAAGCTTGAAGCGGTCGAATGCGGAATATCCGTGTTTGAGGATGAATTTATGTCGAACATCGTGCTTCCCGGTGGCCAGACTGTCGGTGACTTTATGAAACCACAAATTGAAGCAGCATATATCTCCGGTAAGGTTCCGGCTTTGTTGCCGCAGTTTTAGGGAGGTACAGAATGCCTAAATATTACTCTGATGATATAACGTGGTGCTCGAAGGATGACTGCGACATTATTCAGTGCGAGAGAAACCGAAAGAACATGAGAAAGACTATGCCATTCAGCAAGTGCGTCAGTGTTGCGGACCTCGAGGGCACAAGCTTTTGTATTAAGAAAAAGGAGATAAACAATGGATGATGCAGTATTTACTCCATTTTATAGAGGTACCGCCTATCTTTATCATGAGTGCAGTGAGTGCCAGTATCATGTGCATATGTATGAATCAGTATCAACGCCATTATACTTCGGTGAAACGTTTAAATATTGCCCGAACTGCGGCAAGCCTGTTATTCGTTTTGCTAATCTTCCAAAATTCAAAGAGGAGTTTAACAGAACGATATTTAAAGGCTTGATTCAAATTGACGATGAGTATAAAAATAGGCTCGATTACTATTGTAGAGTAACACTTTCAGAAGAAGAGTTTCTTGACTTGCGTGAAAAATGCAAATTCGCCGAGAGTCTTAAAAGCAATGGTGATATAGCAGCGTTAAGTCCGGCAATATCAAAAGTGGCAAAAATGAGTGCAGCTCCGTGGAATCATTGGAATATTAAAAAATTAAAAGAAAAGGTAGAAAGCAATGGCTAACTACACAGACGAGAAGATAAAGAAGGCACCAAGAATGATTGATATAAAGGGATATGAAGGATTATACGCCGTGACTTTTGCTGGTAAAGTGTGGAGCTACAGAAAAAATATCTTTTTAAAACCTTTCTTGTCAAGAGGATATTTTAAGGTTCGTTTATGCAAGGATAAGCTCAATAGGCAAGTTACAGTTCACAGACTTGTGGCAGAAGCGTTTTTACCAAATCCGCAAAACTTACCACAAATAAATCATAAAGATGAAAACAAGAAAAATAATCGTGCGGACAATTTAGAGTGGTGCGATGCAAAATATAATCTCAATTATGGAGAGCACAATAAAAAGGTCGCAAGAAGTCATTGCAAAAAAGTATATTGCGTTGAGTTGGGCAGAGTGTTTGAAAGTGCGAAATCGGCAGCTATGCAACTCGGTTTGTTTGACTCTAATATAGCAAAATGTTGTAAAGGAAAATACAAAACAACAGGTGGTTATCATTGGGAATATGCCGACAACCTTGAAAAAGAAATGGTAGGCGAAAGCAATGTGGACTAACACCGATTATGAATTAGCGGAAATTGCAGATGCGTTAAATCTTGCGAAAGAAATGGTAGGTGAATAGCTTTGAAAAAATTCACAGCTTGGTTGAAAAACGATGCTGAAGATTGCGGAATGTGTGACCCACCAATGGAAGCACAAAAAGCAATAAACTTTTTAAAAGACTATTTGCTTGGCGAAAATTGGTATATTACAATGCCTGAAAGTCAACAGCAAGTAAATACAGCGATAGTATTTAACATTTTGATGAAACATTCAAGAGAATTTCGCAAAGAATGGAAAAAATATATAAGAAATGGTAGGTGAAAGCAAGTGATTTGTCTTGAAATGCTTTTTGCCGATATAGATACGATTATAGATTGCGAAGTTGACTGTATTGGCTGCTTGAAAACAGATTGTCCACATGATAAAAGAGCTAAAGAAAGGGTAGGTGAGGGAAAATGCAAAACGGAAAACAAATCACAGAACAAGCGAAATTTTGTAAAGAGTTAGCGATTAGGCTTGAAGAGTCTATCAAAATAAATACTGGTGAGAAAGTTGTTAACAATTATACACAGATAAATAATGACATAGTAAGGCTTCGTAGAGAATTGAATACTTTGCACAATTATTTGAAATGGTAGGTGAAAGTAAGTGACTAAAAAGACAATAGATGGGCGGGAAAAGTATGCCTATGATTATCATTGCCCTTTATGTGATGCCAAACTTAAATTATCCGAACATCATTGTACTTGCGGACAGGCTATTTTATGGGAGAGTGATACATAATGATTAAAAGAATACTTATAGGATTTGTGATATTTCTTGTTGCAGCGTTATGCTCGGCGGTTATATTAACATCGCTTATCGGTGGTGGTATGTTGATATATTTAGGCTGTTGTATGTTTGGCATGGCGCGGCTGTGTTTGTGGGTGTTGGGCTTAGTCTTTATCGGACTCGGTGTGTATGGGCTGTATTTGCTCGGTTCAATATGGCAAGAAAGCGAGGAATACTATATTGAGTTGTGAAGAAATATTCGTATCAGCTATACGCACTTTTGGTGAGCGTGAGCAAGAAGAAGTTGCTATAGAAGAACTTGCAGAATTGATACAGGCAATTTCACATAAGCACCGAGGGCGAGAACATAACATAGCGGAAGAAATAGCCGATGTTGAAATTATGCTTGAACAATTAAAGATAATCAATAATTGCCATTCAAAAGTGACACAGATCAAAGCGCAAAAGATACATAGGCTTTATGATAATATTTGCGACAAATGTTTTTAGAGAGGAGAACCAATATGATTTACGGAGTTTTAGGTTTAATAATTGCGCTTTTGCTTATAGGGTACATATATGAGAAGCGTGAGAGCATAGCGGTTATGCGTGCGGCCAAGCGGTATCGCGAGGAGCGAGACGATGAGCGCAAATGGGGCGACAAGATGCTATTCGAGCGTAATGATGCTATTAAGAGATGTATTGAGCTTGAGAAAAAGAGCGTTGCTTATGTGTTCTCTGATTGGGAATGCATCAAAGATGTTACCGGTGTGCGAGATTATTACCTCGAAAAAGAGGGTATGCGCATTATCGTAGAGGACGGTAAGGCTACAAGCGGGTTTTACAGCAAGGAAGGACCGGGCGAATACATAAAGCCTGTGGCAAAGGTTGTAGAAGGTAGCAAAGTTTAACACGGAGGTACGGTGTGGATTATCAGACCTTAATGAACCGAAGAGGTATTGAAAAAGAAATCCGACAGCTTGAGCGTGACATTGCAAGGAAAGAAACGGAAAAAGCTGCGGCGACAAGTGTACTATCACATTCGCCAAGGGCACCGAGCATAAGTAATGACAAAGTGGCAAGACTTGCTACTGAGATTGTGTATCTGCAAGGGGAGCTGAAGCGGTGTGAAGCCGAGCGAAAGGCAGTGTGGGAATACATATCGTCTATCGAGGACAGTACAATGCGGACGGCGATGAGAAAATATTTTGTGCAATGTAAGCCTTGGACGGTAGTCGCGTCAGAAATGAACTATGATGAAAGTACCATCAGGCGCAAAGTAGGAAAATTCCTCGGTAGATAAAAGTTGCCGAAAAATCCCGCTTTATATGTGATATAACAGTATTGTGGAAACCTGCAAAGGTTACCTCCGAAGAATAAAATTTTGGCGAAAACGGAGCAGCAGAGGTTGTTCCGTTTTTGCTTTTGGAGATATGTTTTGAATTACAAAGAATACAAGAAGATAGAAGAGCTGCAGAAGAAATGTCACAAATGTGTGTGGCTTGTCAACTGTGGCGGTGTGTATTATTGCCCTTTTAGCGGGTGCTTATATGAGAAAAAATAAATACAGAGCATTAGCGTAAAGGTAGCGCATTGGGTTTGGGCCCCATGTGTCAAGGTTCGATTCCTTGATGCTCTGCCAGAGCAGAAATATACGGTGGCGGAATAGGTAGACGCTCAGCTGGAGAAATCCACTCGGGAGAAGTGCGACTACACGTACCGACGGATGTGTACGACCGTTAGCAACGCACCGAAAGCGGCACTTTATGCAGGGTGCAAATCCCTGCCCGTATTACTTCTGCAAGTTAAAAGCAAGTTAAAAAATATTAAATTTAGCACATATAAGAGCGTTTTGGCAAAAGAAATGCTCTTTTTCTTTATATAAAAGTGAAATTTAAGATGTTTTTCACTTTATTTGCAAATTACCGGCAAGTTAGATAGAAAGGAGACGAGCGTATTGGCAAGAGGAAAAAAGACAGATACAGAACAAATATATAAAATTATAGCGGTGTGGGCTGTTACTGGGAGTTATGCAGAAACAGCAAGGCGTTTGAACATGAACGAAAAGACCGTAGAAGGTATTGTGAAAGAAAACAAAGACAAGCCTGAATTCTCGGAACTTCTCGTTGAAAAGAGAAAGGAATTCTCTGCGGCCGCTACTCGAATTATAGACAAAGCTCTTGAACGTCTTGAAAGAGAGCTTGACGATACCGAAAAGGATATACCTATAAATCATTTGACTACTGCCATTGGCACTCTTTATGACAAGAAGGCGCTTTGTGATGGCAATGCTACCGGCAAAATAACTGTTGATATAAAACTTCCCGAGGGTATAGATGATTATGCCGGATAAGGTAGTTTCTATTGATATATCCACGATAAACCCTAAACAATCTCGTTTTTTTAAATCAAGAAAGCGTTTTGTCGGATACGGAGGAGCTCGTGGCGGTGGAAAGTCTTGGGCTATTGACCGAAAGGCCCCATTGCTGGCTATCAGATATGACGGGATAAAGATACTTCTGTTGCGCCGTACATATAAAGACCTCGAACGAAATCACGTAAGAGCACTTTTACCGTTGCTTGACGGCGTTGCTAAGTATGTAAGACAGGAAAAATGCTTTTATTTTCCCAATGGAAGTATTCTTGAACTTGGATATTGCGCATCAGAGAGTGATGTACTGCAATATCAAGGGCAGGAATATGACATTATTTTCATAGATGAGGCGACACAGTTTACAGAGTTTCAGTATGAAACGCTTACGGCTTGTCTGCGAGGCGCGAACGCCTTCCCCAAGCGAATGTATTTGACTTGCAACCCCGGCGGTGTAGGGCATGAATGGGTAAAACGCCTTTTTGTTTCCAAAAAATACAGGGCAAGTGAGAACCCTGATGATTATGAGTTTATCGCTGCGACAGTTTTTGATAACAAGAACTTGCTTGAAAATGACCCGGGGTATATAAGAATGCTTGATAATCTGTCAGACGGTCTGAGACAGGCGTGGCGTGATGGCAACTGGGACATGCTTGCAGGGCAGTATTTTTCGGAGTTCGACAGAAGCATTCATGTAATAGAGCCATTTGAAATACCGGAAAATTGGAAAAAGTATCGCACTATTGACTATGGTCTTGACTGCCTTGCTTGTCTTTGGCTGGCTATCGACGAAAGAGGTAACTATTATGTTTATCGGGAATATGCCAAGCCGGATAAAACGATTTCACAAGGAACAGCGGATATATTGCAGCTTTCAGACGATGAAACGATATTATACACAGTTGCGCCCGATGATTTATGGGCAAGGTCACAGGAAACGGCGAAGAGTAAAGCGGATATTTTCAGAGAACACGGTTTGCCGCTGTTAAAGGGAAATCGCAACAGAGAAACGGGTTGGCTTGCGGTAAAAGAATTGCTTACACTGCATGGGAATGATGCAAGGCTCAAGATATTTTCGAATTGTACAGAACTTATAGAGTGCTTGCCAGCGTTACAGAGAGATGCAAAAAAGCCTACTGACTGTATGACAGAGCCACACGATATAACGCATTTGCCCGATGCACTTCGCTATTTCTGTTTGCAATATACAACACCTGCTAAAGAGGTGGACAACCGTACGCAGTTTGACAAGGATTTGGAGAAATTCAGAAATAAAATGCTGAAAGGCAATAAAGGAAAAAGGAGTTATTTTTAAATGAACGCAAAGTATGTAAAAAGAAAATGCAGTGTAAGAGGCTGCAAGAACACAAGCTCGTATATGATTTCTCTTACAAGGGAAATGGGCAACTCGGTTATTATCTGCCGTGAGTGTGCAAAGGCTGCAAGCGCGGCTATCGGCAAGGCGGAAAAGGAACGTCCCAAGGAAAAGAAAAAGACTGGTATTCCTCCGCTTTTCTTTAACAGTAGTGTAAAAGCGGGTGAGCAGCTACAAAATAAGTCTGTTAGCGTAAACGAAGACGGCGATGGCGTGAATACAGGTACAACAGAATAAAGGAGAGCGGCTATGAATTATGTTTTAGTCGCTTTTCTTATTTTGCAGTATATTATGCATCACTTTGAGAGAAAAGATTTGTACAACAGAATAATGAGCAAGGATTTGACCGAATACAAAGGTCAAAAAACAAACTACACTCCATCCGCGCACGAAAAGGTGCTGAAAAACTGGCGAAGAAAAAGTAAAGGCGGTGAGAAAGAAGAATGAATTTAAAAGAAAAACTGCGAAGTCTTTTCTCGTCACCTGCAGCTGACGAGAATGACACGGCTATTGATATAGAGCAAGACGGAGAGGTTCTTTTCAAAGAAGATATCATACATAAGGTTATCGAAGAGCTTGAAAAACGGCGTACAGAGCGTTCTCCGCTTGAAAGACAATGGACACTGAACGCAAACTTTCTTGTAGGGAATCAATATTGCGAGGTAAACCCTTATCGCGGTGATATTGAACAGCTTGAACCTGTATACGACTGGCTTGAGCGTGAAGCGTTTAATGCTATTGCGCCGCTTATTGAGACGCGCATTGCAAATCTCAAAAAGATAAACTACATGATGAAGGTTCGTCCGGCAACAAACGAGCTTGATGATTATGCAAAGGCAGATGTATCTACATCAATTCTGCAATATATGCAAAAGGCATCCGATTTCGAAAGCAAGAAGAACACGATGATACTGTGGAACGAGCTTTGCGGCAACTGCTTTTGGCTTTCATGGTGGGACAAAGACAAAGGTGAAAAATATGCCATTGAAACCGTGCTTGAAGTTGGCGAAGACGGCATAGAGCGAAAGCGTGAGCGTGCATATTATCAGGGCGACATTGATTACGGTCTTATTACACCGTATGAAATATTCCCTGAAAGCATTTTTAAGCAAGGTATTGAAAATCAGCGATCCATTATCTTAGAGCAGGTTAAGAGTGTGGAGGATATATATGACCTCTACGGTATCAAGGTTAAAGGCAGTGCTATTGAAACCTTTGAGCTTACTCCTATTGCATCCGGTGGCGGTTTTGGATATGAAAATACGGTTGTCACTATAGGACACAGGACTGCCGAAAACGCTGAAAAGATTATCACATACTTTGAAAAACCGTCAAAGCACAAGCCGAATGGACGCATGATAATAATTGTTGGCGGTGAGCATCTTGTATATTACGGAGATTTGCCGTATAAGCAGATACCGATTGTGCAATGTGTATGCCATGAAGTTGCAGGACAGTTTTTTGGAAAATCAACTATTGAGAATCTCATACCGCTTCAACGTGCGTATAACGGCTGCATTAACCGTATACATGAGTTTATCAAGCGCATTGCTCTTGGCAACCTCTTGACCGAGGAAGGCAGTATTGATATTGAGGAATACGAGCAAAACGGACTTGCGCCAGGCGCATTTCTCGTATATAAGAGCGGTTCTAATCCTCCCGCTCCTGTTCCGAACGGTGCTCTGCCTGCTGAGATCATGCAGGAAAGATACAACCTAAAAAACGATATGGAATACGCCGCGGGTGTTTCACAGCTGATGGTAAACGGTGCTACACCGTCGGGAATCACATCGGGTACTGCTATATCAAACCTTATGGAAATAGACAATACACGTCTATCGCTTACCGGTGATCATATCAGAAACTCGGTACGCAAACTCGCTTCTTTGTGGCTTGAGATTTACAAACGGTATGCCAATACACGCAGAATACTTAACTATGTCGGAATGAACAATATCGGCAAGGCTCTTATATGGTCGGCTGAGGATATTAACTCATACGATGTGGAAT
Organism: Clostridia bacterium; assembly: GCA_017399305.1. GTDB lineage: Bacteria > Bacillota > Clostridia > Oscillospirales > CAG-272 > UMGS902. The sequence continues at coordinate 9,799 of JAFQDK010000018.1, read as the reverse complement.
ATATTACCGAAAATGAGCTTTTGATGAGTGAGGATATGCAGAAGCAACGCTTTTTTGACGCATACAACATGGGGCTGTTTACCGATAAGGAAGGCCGGATTCCTGAACGCGTAAAGCTTCGTGCGCTTGAATTTATGAAAATCGGAAGCTACTCCGACATTATGAACATAAATTCTTTACAGATTCAGGCGGCGCAACGTGAAAACGTGTTCTTTGAAAGCGGTGTTATTCCTAAGATATCCGAGTTTGACGAACACGAGATACATATAGAAGAACATTTACGCTATATTTTGCAGATGGATTTTCAGCTTTTAAAGCTTAAAAAGCCCGAATATGCGGCGGCTCTTGAAAATCATCTGAAAGAACATAAGCAGATAGTTGAAGCAGAAGAGAAACAAAAAGCTATGATGCAGATGCAAAGTAGTATGCAGTAATTTGAAAAAGGAGAAAAACAATGGAAAATCCCAATACTTTTGAAGATGCAAGTGTTGCTACACAGCAGATGTTTACAGACGGACAAGCTCCTTCTGATAATACCGAAGCGCCGGCAACAGATGGAACAGCTGAACAGACAGAGCTGACAGGCGAAGAAGTGCCGGTGCAGACGAAAGAACAGGCAGAGCTTGACAATGCGGCACAAATAGCAGAAACAGCTGCACAAGCTGCCGCCGAACAGCAGGCGTTGAATGCTCAGTTAGAACAGGCGCTTGAAGAAGCAAAAAAACAGAATGAACAGCTACAAAGTCAGATTGACGAGCTATCAAAACAAAATGAACAGCATGTGATAGAGGATGCTTTGACACCCCCCGTTCCGCCTGATATTGCTTCACTTGCTTTTGCTGATGAAGCGACCATAAGAGCGGCACAGGAAAAATATACGGCAGAGTTATCTGAATACAACCGTAAGCAAATGATGCAGGAACTTGCGCCTACACTTGAATTTGCAAAACAGGGTATGCGAGAAAAAGAAAAGACCGATGTAATTGACGGTCTTAGTCAGATTCCCGAGCTTTCGGGCATCCGTGATATGCTTCCGCAGCTTGACAAGATAATTGCAAACAACAAGTGGCTTGCGGCGGACAATGTACCTATGGAAGAAAAGTACATCAATGCTTATGTGATAGCAAAGGGGGTAAACGGTATGAACAATCCGCCTGCTGCCCCTAAAGAACCTGGCACTGACGAGCTTATGGCTCTTTATCAGAACAATCCCGCTTTCCGCGAAGCTATTGAAAAACAGCGCCTTGCGGAAATCAAGAACAGTCAGCAAGTGCCACCGTTTTCTGCAAGTAGCGGTGCAGTAAATGCGGCACTCGATATAAAAGAAGAACCAACAACACTCGAAGAAGCTTCTCGCAGAACAAGAGAAATGTTCGGCGGAAACTGATTTGAGATTTTTTATTAAAGGAGAAAAAATATGCAGAATCTTATTACTTTTGAAAAAGCGCTTAAGGAAAATTATCTTCCTGCGTGGCGCAATCAGCTTGGCGTTGAGCCCTCAGCTCTTCTCGGCAAGATTAAGAAAAAGAAGCTTGTCGGCAACAAGATTGTTGCCTCTGCTCCTGTAGGTCTTTCCGGTGGCTTTGGTTTCGGCGCTGAAGGACAGGCAACTCCTGCGGCGGGCGGTGTAAGAGTCGAAAAATTTGTCACTGAAGCCAAGGATATGTATGTAAACGTCGTTATTTCCGAAAAGGCTGTAAAGCTTACCGGATCAGGCGGCGCTATGGCAAACGCACTTGACGTTGAAGTTAAGGGCGCGTATGAAACCGCAAAGTGGAATGTGGGCAGAAGCCTTTTCGGCAATGGCACAGGTGTGCTTACCACTATTTCAGCACTTGATGCGGCAGGCAACACTATTACTGTTGCGGATACCGCACATCTCAAGGAAGGTCTTATTATTGATATCTATGCGACAGGCGGCGATACTCCTGTTGACGGCGGCGCCGGCAGACGTATTCTCAGCGTTGACCGCGCAGGCAAGACCATTACTGTTGACGGCTCTGCACAGCAGTTTGCAGAAGGCTTTATCACAGTTCAGAATTCCTACAACAGAGAAATCACCGGTCTTGGTGCAATCTTTGACGATTCCATCGAAACCATTTACGGTGTGAACAAGGCGGCTAATCCCTTCCTTCGTCCTGTTGTTATTGACGCAGGCGGCGACATTGATGACGGTGTTATCACAAAGGCGCTTCGTCAGGCACTCAACGACAAGAACTCCAAGATTGACACCATTTGTTGCGGTGATGACGCATATGATGCGTATGTTACATATCTTCGCACCAACAATTACAGAGTTGAGGAGATGTCCCACACTATCAAGGGCGGCTTCAAGGCTATCAAGTTTATCTTTGGCAACAGAGAGGTTGATATTATCAACGAGAGCTTTGTTCCTGCGAGTGAGATGTGGGGCGTTGAGAGCGGTGCGCTTGAGCTTCATGACCTCGAATGGAACTTTGCAGAACTTCAGAACGGTGGCATCTTCAACCTTATGGAAGGTAAGAGCTGCTATCGTGCACTTCTTGCAAACTACGGCGACCTTGTATGCACTAACCCCGGCGGTTGTGTTCGTATTACAAACGTAGCGTAAAACCTGATATTACCTATGCTCACATTTAAGTGAGCTTTTTTTGCCGCATTCGCCCCGGGGAACTGGGGCGAATGATGGTACTTGCTGAACCAAAATAAAGGAGGTCGTATGACCATACTTGAAATATTTGAAAAAGTGAATTTGGTAGTGCCTCTTGAACAGAGGCGTTTTTTTAACTATTTTAACGATACGATAAACGAACTACTTTCGAAATACGATGGCTTTGTCACCGAAGAAAAGACAGAGTATGCTCCGATAAAGTCGCTTTCGGACGATAATATTGTGCTTCCGCTATATCACAATGCTATTGTTGACAACATTCTGTTCCTTTCGGGGCAAGGTGAAGCGTATAAAAGCGAATTTATACGTAAAGCGCATGAAGCATATCTCAAATATTGGAATGACAATGCCAAAGGTCGAAGAATAAAGCGTATGCGCTGGTAAAGGGGATAAGTTATGTTTAAAAGTACAATTACGGCAAAGGAGCTTATCGCTGAACTAAAAAACGAAGTAGACATAGCAATTCCTATTTCGGATGCAAGCTATGTTTTATGGTTGAATGCCCTTGAACAGTTGCTTTACACCGAGATTATACAACAGCAGAAGTGTTTTGCTAAGAGCATCGTGGATTCAAGCGTGCATCTTTTGTCTGTTTGCGATATTCCTGTATCTGAGGACGAAAGTCCGGTTAGATTTGAGGATATATACGCTGTATATGTTGATGATGTACAGCTTATAAAATCAACTGTTGCAAGCGGCGTGATATTTCCGAACACGTTTTTTAAAAACGGTAGCGATATCGGGCTTAATATACCCGAAGGTGCAAAAGATATTAAAATAATATACTTTGTAAAGCCTGCGCTTAAAACGGTTGATGAAGGCGGTAACGCAAGAGAGGAATGTATAAATATCCCAATAGAGTTTATGGACTTGGTAAAAGCGAAACTGCGCGGTGAAGCATACAAAACGGCTAATGAAGATGTTCTCGCTGCTAAGTGGCTAAATGACTACAACATTTTGCTTGAAACTTTCAAGGCGTGGATAAGCAACAAAGCGGCGCAGTTTGGAATGTGAGGCAGATATGGCTAAAAAGAAGGAAAACAGGCTTTCATATTTACAGCTTCCGCTTCCTGAAGGGGTAAAGTATTCCAAGATGACAAAACGCTCGTGGAGCGGTCTTAACAAAAGGCAGACAATTGATACAGGTGCTTTATCTATGGAGAGCAACATTTCAACGCTTGAAGCGCCGTATCTTGTTCCGTCACAAAGTAGATTGCCATACAAAACAGGGTATGATTGTCCCATAGGCATGTTTGGATTTGATGATTTTCTCGTTGTAATATACCGTGACACAGGCGAAATTGACGGCGAAAGCGTCAAACAAATCAAGGTTGACTATATATCACATGAAAAAGGGATATTTACAGGCATTTTGAAGACTGAAGATGCAACAGAAGATGATGACTATCCGCGCTCGGTTGTGCAGTTTAATGTGTATGATACGCCTACAGATCCTGTAACCGGTCAATACATTAAAAAGCTTCTCTTTTTCCCCGATAAGAAGTCTATGTTTATGAATATCCTAGTAGCTTCGGATAATCCCGAAGAGTGGGACACTGACAGTTTAGCAGCTGCAGCTAAAGACGTAATGTATTGCTATCGCGGTGACAACGGTAAAGTATACTATACAGTAGCTACAGATGTCGACGGCAACCGTTATGTAAAGCAAAGTGGCGGTGCAGGATATTTTATTCTTGACTCTATGGATGTGCTCGTCAAGGAATATACGAACACAAAATCTCCGTATCTGCCGCCTGATACCGCAAGTCATAATTATTATTACAGGAATGCTCACAACAACGATGTCTATCGTTGGGTTGACGATGAAAGTGACAGCGAAAACTCGGGTTGGAAAGTGAGTGTTCCGCCGGCGTTTCCGCCTATCAAATACGCAGCCGTGCATTTATCAAGACTTTTCGGCGTTGATGATGACCGCGTTTATGCAAGCGGATACAACGATTATACAAACTGGAATCTTGACACGGTAGGGGAATACAACGAAAGCAATGCTTGGTGCTCTCCGGCACAGTCCAACACCAAAGCAGGCGGAGCTTTTACAGGCATAACGGTATTTCAAAGCCATATCGTATGTTTTAAGCGTGATTTTATGCATGAGTTGTACAACACGAAAAATCCGTTTCGTATACAGGACATTTATGCGGAGGGGGCTATAGACCATAGGACCATTCAGGACGTAGACGGACGGCTTATCTTTGTTTCAGACGATGATGTAAAGATTTATACAGGCTCTAACCCGCGTATTATCGGGTACTATCTGAACATGAAGCGTTTTGTCTATGCAGTTAGTGGCACTGACGGAAGAAACTATTATCTGTACTGTGAGGATGCAGACGGAAACCGCCATCTGTTTGTATACGACACGCTTATAGAACAGTGGTCAGAGCAGGAAATATCATATACTGTATTGAGTTTTGCACACAACAAAAATGGTGTGTATATGCTCACAAGCAACGGTGTTGTCTACAAGATGGACACTGAAGAATATATGCATGAGTGGAGTTTTGAAACCGACCTTATTACCGCAGAAACAATAGACATAAAGCATATAAAAAAGATACAGCTTTTTGCCGATATTGCAGAGGATGCAAAGGTGGACGTGTATATGCTTTACGGTGATGAAAAATTTGATGCTGCTACGTCACACCTTGTTTATTCAAGCAGCGGCTACGGTCAGAAAGTAATACGAGTGAAGCCGAGGAAAACAGCAAACTACGGCATCAAGCTTCACTTTGAGGGATACGGATATGTAAAGCTTTATGAAATGGAGTTATCCATAGAGGCAGGCGGTGATTTGTATGTTTGATAAAGACATATCCAAGATGGATTTTAAAGAACTGCGCTCTGCCGTGCAGACGCTTTACGATGCATATGAAATAATGCGGCGCAAGTATGAGGATGCAATTAATAATCTTGACAGCGACAATTTCAGCGATGGATATACTGTTGAACAAAATAATATGAAAGCGCAGGTGCAGATTACCGCTGATGCCATTAAAACAATGGTATCAAAAGCGGATCTGAAATCTGCGCTTTCTGCTTATTCGACGCTTAAACAGACCGCAGATGCGATAGAAACTGTTGTATCTAAAGGGGCTTCGCTCGGAGATGCCGAAGAAGTGAACTCGTCTTCGGAAATGGTTGACACTGATAAGGTATATGTCATAAGAAATACCGATGAAGACGGAAATATTTTATCGGAAAAATACTACTATTACAACGATTTATCGGAAGAATGGCAGGTTCTTAGCGGTGATAGTATTTACACGCTGTTTGAACAGACGGCAGAAGGATTTAAGCTGCGCGGCAATGTATTGATTTCGGGTGATGTGACGCTGAAGAGCCTTGCTTGGTATACAAAAATGTTTGGTGACAAGCTGGTTCTCTGCGACGGAAACGGAAATGTTAAGCTTGAATTTGGAGCAAATACCATTTTTGATAAATTTGAGTATCCGTATATTTTCATAGGTGCCGGCGAATCCGGAACTAAAAAAGGCTGTATTGAGAAAATGCAAAAAGGGCTATGGATTGGTGATAGTTCGGTATACAACTACGAGGGAGAATATCCGGGCGGAAATACAGCACCTACAGACGGTGCAGAAACCTTACTTGGAACAGGTATTTTCTTTGACTTTGAATCAAGTAGGATTTTTGCATATAAAAGCGGCTTGATTTCGGAAATCGGTTCGGGCAATGCGGTGTTTGGATAAACGGTGGTGATCATATGGGACTTGAGATAGTAATCAGGGCAAGAGACAATTACTCGATAAGCGTTTATATAAAAAGCGACGAAGTACAGGAAGATTCTATAGTAACAGATGGCACAAAAACAGGCTTTCACTTCAGTATAAAAGAAGAAAGTGACACCGAATACACTTATGTCGGTTATACAGAAGCGGAATGCATCTCTGACGGCGAAGGTGGATGGTATACCGACGAATATCTATATACATACAGCGGATTGTATCCCGGAAAGACATACAATCTCGCAATTCAAATAGATGGCAGTGTTGCATCATATGAAGTATACGGTAAAGCGACAACGACCTCGTCACAGACCCAGACATGGGTATACAGCTCTAAAAGCTTAGGGACAAACATCTCTAAAATATGCAGTAAAGAACTCCCCTTTGACGACAAGCCGTATCGTATATACCGCTGCCCAGTTTCTTTTGCGGGGAGCGGGAAAGCAGTCTTTTACTCGGAAGGTAAGCTTGACGTAATCGGATACCTTACAACCGAGAATGATATAGAACGCCTTTTATGGTACGGTTCGCCGAGTGAATATATAGAGATAAGCGGTGTTAATAATACAAACTTTTACATAACATGTGATGTCGTTAAAGGTATACAGTATTATCTCATAGTAAGAACATTTTCGGGCGAGGAGCTCGGTACTACTACGGTATATGCAGAACCGCCTACCGCTGTAGCTGTCAGTCCGTGGAGCTGGTATTCTTCAAACGGCCCATATACTGCGGAAGAGGAAGAAAACTTGACAAACAAAGCACACAATGCGCTTTCCGAAAAAATGTCGGTAAGTGATTTTTTGAACTTTTCGTATCTTGTATGGAATGACTTGTGCGAAAAGGTAGGACAAATGCTTGTTGCTGCCGGTGGTTCGTGGAAGGACACTGCAGGAGCGGAGATTGATGTTTCAGAACTGCTGATGCCTTATGTCAATGATGATAAAACTCTTTATGCCTCAAAATACAATTTGCTACAATGGCAGATTTACAGAGTGGCTATACAGTATGGGCTTGCTTCCGATTTGGACTGGACGAATGCGATAGTATCAGAGCAGCAAGAGGTTGACGGAATAAAGCATTTTATAGGTTTGACCGAGCTTTTAAACCTTGTTATTGATTACATCAATACACATTGATTATTAAAGGAGAGCTTACAGATGAAAAACACATTTGCAAAGGAGGGGTAAACGATGTTTGAAACAGTGATTTTGGATGCTGCGGGGGATGAATATGACCATCTTACGCAATGGGATCAGGGGCAATCGTTAAAGATTTTGAAAACAGGTCTTGCCGATGCTCCAATGATTCATTTCTGCAACAAAAACAGCAAAGATGCACTAAAAGTGCCATCCTCGATTAAAAGCGGCACTGTAACTGCCGAAATTCCGAACATTCTGTTACAAAGTAGTTCGGCTATTACGGCATACGTTGTTGTTTACGCAAGTGAAACGTCGTTTCGCACTGTTGCCGCACTCAAGATATGCGTAAAAGCAAGACCGCGTCCGTCAGATTATGCATATGTTGAGAATGTTGAATACACAACTGTACTTCAGTTTGAAGAAAAGCTTGCCGCCGCGCTTGCTAAAATCGAAAATATGAATATATCGGCTGTTGCAAGTGATGCAGCAGGAGTGGAAATAGGCGAAACCAATGACGGCGGTATTTCCCTTGTGTTTGCGTTGCCGAAGGGAGATGCGGGAAAAGCACCACGTATTGGCGAAAACGGCAATTGGGTAACTTACAACAGCGAAGCAGAAGCATGGGAAGATACAGGAATTTACAGCGGCGGTATGTCTCCAAGAATCGGAGAAAACGGCAATTGGTTTGTAGGAGATGTCGACACAGGAGTATCAGCCAAAGGTTCGCCGGGATATACACCACAAAAAGGAGTAGATTATTTCACCGAAGAAGAAAAGCTTGCGTTTGAAAATGAGATTATGAACATTTCAGGCGTACCGTTTGGTGTTATATTTAGTTTTCCCGATGAAGCATCATTTCAAGCTTTTTATGATGTTGATAATCCTGATTATTGGAACTCATCTTTAACATGTTTGACAGAACACCTTATTCTTATTGATGGAGTGCCTAAATATGTTGGCTTTGCCGGCGATTATAGCCCGTTCAAGGCTCCTATGCTCGATAGCGAAAAGGAAGAACTGAAGTCCTATATAGACGAAACTATACTCGGAGGTAGGTGGTAATGAGCGTAAATGAAAAAATGACCGCTATTGCCGATGCAATACGCGAGTACGGCGACATTGACGGTGACATGTCACTTGATGAAATGGCGACACACATTCCAGCCGTGTATGAACATGGTTATGGTGATGGACAAATGGAAGGTATTTCGCAAGGGGAAAAAAGCGGTTATGCTACTGGCTATGCGAGAGGCAAACAAGATGAAAATGACCGCTTTTGGGATGATATACAAAGCTACGGAAATCGTACTAACTATAACGATGCATTCAAAGGTTGGGGAGCGGCATCTATTTCCCCCAAGTATACTATTACAGCCAATCAGTTATATCAATTCATACACGGTTGTGCCAATTTAGTTACCTTCGATTGGAGCAAGGTTATACCGCCCGCGAATGGGTATGTATCTTGTTATTCAATGGCAAATGGAGACAGCAAACTTGTAAGCGTTGACACCGATTTAATTTTTTCTACACAAGCAGGTGCGACGGCAGGACAGTTTATGTTCGCTAATTGTAAAAGCCTTGTGCGAGTGCAGAAAATATATAGTACGGCTAAAGTGCAATATACAAACGCATTTCAAAACTGTGAGTCGCTTGTCGATATTGAATTTGACGGTGTTATTGCGAATGACATTGATACACATTGGTCGCCTTTGTCCAAAGTAAGTATCGAAAGCAAGGTGTCACACCTTTCGGATGATGTGAGCGGTAAGACAGCAACGTTTAATAAAGCGGCAGTGCTTGCTGCATTCGGGACGGAAGAAGCATGGCTCGCTTATGTCGCATCAAAGCCTAATTGGAATTTCGTTTTAATTTAGGAGAATAAATATGAAAACAGTAACAAGAACAGTGCTTGTAGCCGATGAAGGTATGATTTTAACAGACGGTAATCACTACGGAACCGATGTTATTCTTAAAGTTGGTGGCAATGCAGAAGAATGGCGCGAAATAACTAAGGAAGAGTATGAATTGGCAATAGCAGAAAGTGAGGCCGAAGTAGTATGACATGGGAAATTGTAGTCGGGCTGATTGCACTTGTCGGCTTTGGCCTAACGGTGGGAACACCGATAATCAAGCTCAACACAAGCATTACAAAGCTGAATTGCTCGATAGATAACTTAAACCATAACATGAACGAAAGCAAAGAGCGCATCGACAAGCACGGCGATGAAATAGACAAGCTG
>JAFQDK010000017.1 GCA_017399305.1 Clostridia bacterium | reverse complement strand
GCTTGCGAAGGACGGTGACATCGCTAAACTTTACTCCAAGTGGAATGAGATAAACCGTGAAAAACTTTCGCTCTACCACGAAAAGAAAACACCGGACATTCCGCTTGAAGATAATAAAGAATTCCGCAGTATTAAAAATGTTATTGTCAAAGCGGCGGTGGAGTTTAATAACACACAGCATAGTGAAAGTTATACTCCCCGACAACACACCGCCTCTGCCTTCGGTAACATTATCTGCGCTCTGCTTCGTGCAATCAGTCAGAGTTATGATAACAGGGATAAAAAGCTTCGCAATCAGGTGGACGGTAAACTCCGTTCCAAGATTGCTCAAAAGAAAGCGGCTCTCGGTATTCGTCCCGAGCAAAGCGATTACGAAAACAGTTACGAGCAGAGTATGTAAGGAGGTTGCGCATACATTTTATGCGCAACCTCAACCCAAAAAAATTACTCGAATATTCTATGCGAAAATCGCTGGATATTCAAAAACAAGTGTGGTATTGTGTTGTGCTGCAAGGAGGTGATTATCGTGGCAAAACGAAGACCATCGGGCGAAGGAATGATTCGCCAAAAGAAAAAAGGACAATGGGAAGGGCGCATCGTCGTAGGCCATAAGGAAAACGGCGATCCTATTTTCCGCTACGTCTACGCAAAAACACAAAAGGAACTGATCAGTAAACTGCATTATAAAATTGATGAGTTCCGAGATGCCGAGCTGACCGAGGACAGCAAAATGTCTCTCGGTGAGTGGCTTGATAAATGGATCGCCGAGTATATGACCGGCACCATCCGTGAGAGTACGCTGAACGGCTACAAAACCTACACAGAAAAATATATAAAACCTGCGATTGGGGATAAGCCGATAGCGTTCATCACAACTGCCGATGTGCAGAAATTTTATAATAATCTGCGTAAGAACGGCAGAATTAAAAATCAGCATATCTACGGAAATGGGTTGTCGGATGCCATGGTAGTGAGGATACACTGTATGCTCCATGAAGCAATGGACATGGCGGTAAAAGAGCATCTCATATCCAAAAACCCAACAAACGGAACAACCGTACCGAAGATCGCAAAAAAGGAAATGCAAGTGCTTACCGATGAGCAACTCGCAGCCTTTATGAAATTAGTTGATGCAGAGGAACATTGGCGTGACTTCTTCTATACGGAACTCACTACAGGACTTCGGCGCGGTGAGATATGCGGTCTCAAGTGGACTGACTTCGATGAGGTCGAAGGCAAACTGAATATCAACCGCAGTATCGACCTTCGCAACGGCCAGATCATGGTGGGCGAAACCAAGACAGGCAAAGGCAAGAGAAGCTTCTATCTGCCTGTCAGCACAGCCAATGTGTTGAGAGAGCGTAAGAAGAACAGCAAGAGTGAGTGGATATTCACAGATCTACTCAATCCCAAACTTCCCATAGCTCCTCCGGCGGCGTACAGAAAGATGAAACAACTGCTCCAAAAAGCAGGGCTTCCCAATATACGCTTCCACGATCTGCGACATACCTTCGCCACCCACGCTCTCACAAGCGGTGTGGATGCGAAAACGCTGTCGGGAATCCTTGGGCATACCAACGCAAGTTTCACGCTCGACACGTATACCCATGTAACAACGGATATGCAACAAAGAGCCTCGAATATAGTCGGTGGCTTCATGAACGATATCTTCGGAGAGGAGTTGAAAATATGAGCAAAAGAAGAAAGCAAGGCGAAGGCACCTTGCGAAAACGTGCAGACGGTCGATGGGAAGCTCGTGTGGTTATCGGATACGATGAAAAAGGATTTCCCATCACAAAAAATGTAACTGCCATGGAAAAAGGCAAATGCCTTGAAAAGTTAGAGCAGTTAAAAGAAAAATGCGGTGTGCAACTCACCGGCAAGGTCAAAGCGGAAATGGCGTTCGGTGATTGGATGGACTTCTGGTATCAGCAATATGAAAAACAGCGGATACGACCGACAACGCAAGCGGCATATGAAACCAAGATATACCTTCACATCATCCCTACGCTTGGTAAAATACCGCTGAATAAAGTATCCCAAAACGACCTACAGCAATTCTATAATAAGCTGAAGGTAAGCGGCAGATTGATACACACCGACAAATACGGCGATGGTCTGTCGGATGCCTTCATCCGAGCGTGTCACGCTATGTGCCGAAAGGGATTGGAAAAGGCGGTGCAAGACGGACTGATCCGAGTAAATCCTGCGATTGGTTGCAAATTGCCTCCCAAGAAAGCAAGGGAGATGCAGGTGCTGACCAAAGAAGAAATGCAGAGGTTTATGATACAAGCCAAATCAGACGGATACTTCGAACTGTTCCTCCTCGAACTCAGCACAGGGATGCGCCGAGGTGAGATTGCAGCTCTGCAATGGTCTGACCTCAATATGCAGACAGGTGAACTTCACATCTGCCGGCAGGCGACTACGGTGCATGGCAACATTCAAATAAGCACCCCGAAAACCAAGTCCTCCATCCGCACGGTTATCCTTCCGCCGGAAATTGTAAAAATCCTTGCGGAATACAAGAAAAGGGTTAACTCACGGTGGATGTTCCCGTCACCCGTAAAAGAAGATGCGCCTCGGCATCCGTCCTCAATACGAAAAATATTGGAAAGAACTTTGGAGAGAGCTGAGTGTAAACATATCCGCTTCCACGATCTCAGGCACACCTTCGCTACAACTGCCCTTGCCAACGGTATGGATGTAAAAACGCTGTCGGCGATCATAGGTCACATTTCATCAGAAACGACACTCAACATTTACACCCATATTACCGACAATATGCAACGAAGTGCAGCCAACAAAATTGAGCAAGGGTTCGGCAGAAATGAGGGCAGTTTGAGTGAGGTCGAGCAAACACCCGACCAAGCGGTAAAAACGCCACAGACGGCGAAATTTGAGCCGAAACAGCCAAAAATCCGCCGTCCCGGCACCGGATGCATCACTGAGATCAACGACCACCTATTCGAAGGTCGGTACTCACCGAAAAACGCATACGGAAAGCGTACACCGAAAAATATATACGCAAAGACAAGAGCGGAATGTGAAGAAAAACTTGCCGAGCTGATCACGCAGATGAATGC
>JAFQDK010000016.1 GCA_017399305.1 Clostridia bacterium | reverse complement strand
ATCGGCGGTATCGTTGGTGTTACATACGGAAAAACAGTTATTGAAAACTGTGTAAACAATTGTACCGTCTCGGGCAAAAACAACGTCGGCGGTATCGCGGGCAGAACCCATAACGGAGCTGACGGAACCGTTATTAAAAACTGTACAAATAACGGCAATGTTACCGGCACTACTAAAAATGTGGGCGGCATTATCGGCGGTGTAAATAGCACAGACGGTCCGCTTACTGTAAACAGATGTATCAATACGGGCGAGATTACCGGAGCAACCAATATCGGCGGTGTGGTGGGACTGCTTAATGCGACTCCTTCAAGCGGTTCTACTGCAAGAGAGTTTAACCTTACCGAATGTGCAAACAGCGGAACCGTTACTACCACCTCTGCAAGCGGCGTAATGGCATATGCAGGTGGCATTGTCGGCAGCAATGTGCTCTCCAATATCAGCGATTGCCTTAATACAGGTACCGTAGTTTCAAAGAACGGAGCAACCACAGTCGGCGGAGTGCTTGGAGGCAACGAAAAGTCAGGTAGCACAGTCGGCTACTGCCTTGACAGAGGTATAGTCATAAACAACGGGCAACCTGACAGATATATTGGACAGGTTGTGGGTTATGCATCGGTGAGACCTATCTCCCCCTGTTACTATACTGCTGTTTCAGACGGTGCGGCAGGCGGTGCAGGCTGGAGCAATGTAGATGCATACCTCAGTATTGAATTTGACACCCTCAATACCAATAATAAATGGAAAATGAGTGATAGCGGTCCTACGCTTTCGTTTATATCGCTTCAGATGTTTGAAAGCTATGTCCGCGAGGCTTTTGGAGATACTAACGGTGACGGCAAGATAAATCTTCTTGATACGATAGTGGCACTCAAAGCATTAGCAGACGAAGAAAAAAATATTTTCGATATAAATATCGACGGGGTGAAAAACATCGCCGATGCACTTGAATATTTGAAGATTGCAGTTAATGGCGGTATAACGGACAAATACATTGCAGGAGACTTTGTTATTTTGGTTGCGGGTAACTGGGCAGGCAACGACTTCGCGGCTAAAGAGACCGAGTCTGCAACGGTTAACAAGGCCATCTATGATCGCAACAAGTATATGCTTGACGAATACGGCGTAAACGTAATCACTAAGGATATAGTTGCCCCAAGCAGTGCAACCGGTAGCGGCGTTGGCTATTATGCACTTTATGACGAATATCTTGCAGGAATTTCAAATTATGATGCGGCAATGATAGGTACGCAGGATGCGATAAGTGCAGGATACAAGGGCTTCTTACATGATTTAAATGATATTCCAACTCTTGACCTTTCAAGTGACCTTTGGGATCAGAATATACTTTCCGACCTTGATACTTACGGCAGAAATTATTTTGCAACCGGTGCCCTTTCCTATGTTGATGATGCAATGGCAAATGTTATATATTTTTCAAATGCAACTGTTGAAACTACAGGGCTTGAAAATCCGTATGACCTTGTAAGAGAAAATGAGTGGACATTTGAAAAGTACTATCAGATGATAAAGGCTACAGGAGCCGACCTTGATAGTGACGGAGTATATTCGGCACAGACAGACCGTTTTGGTCTGCTTACGGACAGCGCAAATTCTCTTTCTATGCTGACTGCATCGGGTGAAAAGCTTGCTGATTTTGTTGACGGAGAACTTGCAGTTGCTTTTAAGAATGATAAAACTATTGCACTTTACGACGAGTATCAGTCAATAGTTCGTACACCGGGATATGCACTTAACTGGGAGCGTGATGATACCTATAATAAAGGTGATATCACAGATATGATGAATGACGGTAGAGCGCTTTTCTGGTCACGTACAGTTGGCGACTATCGCACGCTTAAAAACGGAAAGGTTGACTTCGGTATAGTTCCTCTTCCGAAATATGATGCAGCACAGGAAAACTATCATTCCCGCATAGGCATATCCGGACAGGTTCTCTGTGTTCCCGAAACTGTGGAAAGTTTCAGCAGAACAGGCAAGGTGCTAACACTGCTTGCCGAGCAGGGAAGTAAGGTCAGCGACGCTTACAGAACCGATGTTGCAACCAAGGCAGACGGAAGTGTTGATAACGATATCCTTGAAATGCTTGATGTAGTTATGGGTACATCCGCATACGATTTCGGTGCAATAAATAATCCTGCATCCATTTCAACATTGGTGCAGCGACTTGTTTACAGCGATGAAACTATCGAAAGCGTTTACGAAGAAAAGAGTGAGGTCGCAAATGTTGTCCTTGATTCTATTGGACAGATGTACTATGAGCATGCTGATACATCGGTTGACAAGAATTTCCTTCGTTATTTTGAAAAGTACGACGAGTGGTTTGATGAAACTACCGCTGCAGGTATTGAACAGAACCGCAAGGGCGATGCTGTAATTACCGTTGTAGATGCTGACGGAAATGTAATTCCTAATGCAACAGTTTCTGTAGTTCAGGAAACCCACGAATTCAGATTCGGTGCAAATATTTTCATGCTTGACGAGATGGAGACCGAGGAAAAGAACGAGCTTTACAAAGAGTATTTTAAAAACACCTTTAACATGGCAACCCTTCCTTTCTATTGGAATGCCACTGAGCCAAAGCAAGGTGAAACAAGATACGAGATTGGCTCATCCGAAATGTACCGCCGTCCTCCAATTGACCTTTGTATGCAGTTCTGTGAGGAAAACAATATCGAACCTCGCTTACACGGTCTTGCATATGCTCTATACTTCCCCAATTGGTATAAGGATTTCACCGACGAGGATGAGCAGTATGCTTATCTTGAAAAGCATATGCAGGAAATCTCCGAGCGTTACGGCGACAAGATCAATACAATCGAGGTTACAAATGAAACTCACAGAAGCACAAGTGCTGTTGAAATCTACAACGACTCCACCTTCGTTGAGTGGTCATTTAAGACGGCTGATAAGTATTTTACAAACAATCAGCTTGGTATCAACGAGGGTGATGTTATATGGGTAGTGCCTTCGACCAAGGCGAGATATTACAGACAGATAAGAGATACACTTGCAAGCGGCGGCAGAATTGATGCTATCGGTATGCAGTATCACATCCTTGACGAGCAGCATGACAGAGCATGGAAGTCGTCTGAGAATTACTACAATCCGAAGCTTGCGTGGGATACGCTTAACCTTTACGGAAGTTTTGACTTGCCGATTCAAATAACCGAGATAACCATTCCTGCGTATTCAAATGATGTAAAAGATGAGCAAATACAGGCTGAATTGCTTGAGAGAATGTACACACTCTGGTTTGCGCATCCGAATGTAGAACAGATTATTTACTGGAACCTTGTTGACGGCTATGCACACGGCACAACTCCCGGCGATATGACTGCCGGTGAAAACCAGTACTACGGCGGACTTCTTCACTTTGATATGACGCCGAAGCCTGCATATTATACTCTTAAGCGACTTCTTGAAGAGGAGTGGCACACCGAGGAAACCATTACATCAGATGAAAACGGCATTGCTTCCTTCCGTGGCTTCTACGGTCAGTACACAGTAGAGGTTGAGGTTGACGGCGTTAAGACAACACATACCATTGACCTTTCTAAAGGCACAGACAACGGATTTACAATTGAGGTAAAATAATGTATCACGAGCAGGATTTATTGAAAAATTTCAGAAAGTATGACGCATATACCGAGGACAAAATTGCCCTCGGTATAGAGCAAAACCGAAAGGGCTGGGGTGAGATTACCGTTGTTGACAAGGACGGTAATCCCATACCCGATGCAAAAGTTACTCTGTCACAGACCTCACATGAGTTTAAGTACGGCTGTAACCTCTTTATGCTCGACGAGTTTGAAACCGAGGAGAAAAACCGCCTTTACAAGGAGTATGTAAAGGGAATTGCCAACATGGTAACGCTTCCTTTTTATTGGAATGCAACCGAGCCGGAGGAGGGCAAGACCAGATACGACAAAGACAGCGAGAAAATGTACCGTCGCCCTGCGATTGACCTTTGCATGGAGTTCTGCGAGGAGAACGGCATTGAACCGAGAGAGCATGGACTTGCATACGCTGCCTTTTTCCCAAAGTGGCTTAAGCAAACTCCAGAGAAGGAGATAAAAAAGCATTTCGAAAAGCGTTGCAAGGAAATCTCCGAGCGTTACGCAGATCGCATCAATTGCATTGAGGTTGTCAACGAAATGTTCTGGGCAACAGGCAAATTCTTCAAGTTTTATAAGGACCCGGATTTTGTAACATGGTGCTTTAAAACTGCGGAAAAATATTTTCCATATAATGAACTTGCTATAAATGAATGTATTCAGACCTGGGTAGATGAAAAGATTAAATGGGCATACTTTGAAATGATAAGAAATGCTATAAACGCAGGTGTAAGGATTGATGCGGTAGGGCTGCATTATCACATGTTTTTCAAAGAGGATGTTATACTCAAGGCTGCCAACCCTAAAAATCTCTTTGATACCATGGATTGGTTTGCTAAACTTGGTAAACCGCTTCAGATAAGCGAGGTTTCTGTTCCTGCCTATTCTTATGATCCGGAAAATGAAAAAATCCAGGCGGAAATCCTTGAAAAACTATGTAAAATCTGGTTTGCGCATCCTAACGTAGAACAGATTATCTATTGGAATCTGGTTGACGGCTATGCACACGGCGCAACACCCGGCGATATGACAAAGGGCGAGAATAAATACTATGCCGGACTTTTCCGCTTTGATATGACTCCAAAGCCTGCATATTACGTTTTCAAGAACCTTTTTGAAAAGGAATGGCACACAGAAGCAGAGGTTACTACCGATGAAGAAGGCTTTGCGCTGTTCAAAGGCTTCTACGGTGACTACACTGCTAAAATCGAAGTAAACGGCAAAATCATCGAACAGAAAATCAAACTTGGCAAAGAACTCTACAATACATATAAAATTGAAATCTGATGAAAGAAATACCCATTATTTTAGCCTGTGTGCCTTTGTATGTAATAAATTCGTTTTGCGATAAATATGTTTCTGCAAAGGCGCATAGCGGTGCACTTTACAATGCACTTAAGTTTTTCATAGGAAGCATTTGCTTTTTGCCGATGATGTTTCTTGACGGTGCGTTTCGGTTTGAAACAGGTGCGTTTGCGTGCGGTGTCGCTTGCGGCATAATGTATGCTGTAAGCAAGATGATAATTCTCACTGGCTACGAGAAAACCTCGGTTGCTTTTATGACACTTTGCCATTCGGCGGGAATGATAATTCCTTGCGTAATCGGTCATTTTTTCTGGAGCGAAAACATATCGCTTATTGCACTTATCGGAATTATTCTTACTGTTTTTTCTGCGGTTTTGCTAAAAGGAGAAAAAGAGGAGAGAAAAAACTATACTCTCGTTGGTGCAGCAATAGGACTTGCAGTATTCTTCACAAGCGGCGGAGTTATGATATGCCAGAAGCTTATGGGGATCTATTTTCCAATGCAGAGTGTAAGCGCATATAACTTTTACTCTTTTTTGGTGCCTTGCGTAATAATAAGCGGCATGTCCTTCAAAAAAAGAAAACACGCAGGAAACGTAAAAAAAGTATTACCGTTTGCTGCGGGCAGTGCACTTTCACTT
>JAFQDK010000015.1 GCA_017399305.1 Clostridia bacterium | reverse complement strand
CATCGGTTAAATACAGCGCAAGCACTCCTCTCGGATGCTTACCCTTAATGCGGATATTGCCAACAACATAATTTCTGCCGTCTGCAAGTGTGCCTGCATACATCTTGGATGACGAAAACGGAATATCGTGTGCATACGGCATCGACCAGCTCTCACCGTTGTCACGCGAAAAGTAAACAATGGGAACTTTTGTTCTGTCATTGCGGCAGAACATGGTAACCGTTTCACCCGATACAACCGCACTGATTTCGGGATGACGGTAAACAGTACCGTTTGGCAAATCGCCGTTTTTCGCTATTTTCACAAGTCGCCACTCTGCATCTATCTTTCCGCTGTCTGAAATAAGCACCGCAGGGGTGTTGGGGAAAGAATCAAGCTGACAGCATCTTCCAGGCAGCATAAGCTTTCCGTTTGCAAGAGTTACAACGTTTGTATTTATTTTAAACGGAATCGGTCTTGACCACAGTTTTACAAATTTATCTTGCATTTCATCAAATACATACAGATTTAATGCATGGATATAATCGGGAGCTACCATTTCGTTGATAAACAAGTACAGTTTACCGTCACAAATGCCGTATACGGGCGGACAATAAAGTATGCTTGCATCGTCATTTGCCTGCTCTTCGATAATTTCAACGTCCGACCAGGTTTTGCCGCCGTCAAACGAGCGCTTTCCGCGAATCGGTGTATGTCCGCTGAGTTCTTTTTCATGGCAGTTATACCATGAAGCAAAAAGTGTTCCTTTATAATCTATTATCGCCGCCTCGTGCAAGAATTTATATTCTTCATCGGGCATCGAAACCGCATATATCTTGGACTCTGTATCCGCTTCGACAAGGTTATCCGTAAAACGAACGTTGTCAAGCAGATTTGCAAGACCTATATCATCATCATTATAATAATCAAGGTAAACTTTATCCGCATACTGCGCACGGTAACTGCGTGGCGACATACCCGTTACCGATGTGAACACCTCGGTAAAATATGAAACACTGTCAAAACCGCACTCTGTAGCAATTGTAGAAATGTTTGTATCCGAATTCACAAGTGCTATTTTCGCTTTGCAAACACGAATTTTGTTACGCAACGCACTAACCGAAATGCCGAAATACTTTTTCACAAAATGGCTGAAATAGTAATAACTGATATTAAGTTCGCTTGCGATTTGATAAACGGTTTTCGTGTCGGTATAATGCTCTTCAAGATACTGAGTTATACGGGCAGCAAAGTGTTGCCCTTCCTTTTCGTTTTCCTGAACTGCGGCATGCACCGTCGCTATGATAAGCGAAAGCAGTTCAATATCATCACTTGATTGGTTAAACTCTTCAATCAATGCATCAAGCTTTTCGGAATCAAGACTATTACTGTTGATGCAGTTGACCGAGAAATGGTCAAAAACTTCCATTATTATATTCTTGCGATTCTCTTTTGCAATCAGTTCTCTCGCAAGAGCCTCGTATTCAATAGACATATGACCACCTCCTTACCTATATAGTACAGTATACCAAAAAACAAAACTATAACAAATTTGCTTTTGCAAAAAAATGCTTCCTCCGCGCAAATGTTAATTCAAAGCAAATATGTTATAGTTTTATACAATGATTTGCTATACTATTTAGTCAGAAAACAATATCATCGGAGGAAACTGTATGAGTAATTTATTTTGGAAAATGATTTTAGTAACGCTTTGCATATCTTTGCTTTGCACGGTAGGCATAAGTGCAAACGACAGCGAGGTACGTGAAGTGTACGTTCGCACAGGCGCTTCGGGCAACGGCACCGCACTCTCTCCCGTCGGCACGCTCACTGATGCCGTGAACCTTTTGAATGGCGAAGGAGGTCGCATTGTACTGCTGAGTGAGGTTACGGTATCGAGCGCGACAACACTAAAGGAGCAGAGCGGCGACCTCACCATTACCGCGTCGGGCGGCTCGCTTGTACTGGCAAACGACTTAACGTTTGCAAAAAACGTAAATAACAATACAATTATCATAGATTGCCCGATTAAGGTTTCGGCGAAGTCGGCGGCAATTTTCGGCGGATTCAACTCGGTTGTCTTTACCGAAAACGTAGCCGTCAGCGGCAAGCTTGATTTCTACGGCGGTAATGATGCGCCGCTGAATGAAATCAAAGGTGTGTCGAGCGAAAGCATCCCCAAAAACGAAACTGTTATTACCGAACTGCCGTATAGCATCACTGTAAACGGCGGTACTTTCCGCATTTTTGCAGGCGGTAGCCGTCGCACCCACCGTACCGCAATTATCGGTTCTGTGGCGGGTGATCTTACGGTAACAATTAACGGTGGAACCTTCGGTGAAGGCGTATCATTCACGGCGAATTCCCCCATTAAGACCGAGCAAGCGTTCAGTCTTTCGGGTATGTCCATTCTTGCGGCAAACGCAACACTTACCGTAAACGGCGGCACTTTCAACGTACCCATATATGCACAAGGACATATGGGCGAAGCATACACCAATGCAAGCAGCGGCTCACAGATAACTAAGTCGGACAAGAAATATTACGCTATTGACGGTGATATTTCGATACAACTCATCGGCGGCACTTTCAACTGTTGCGAAATCAGCGCATTCCAAAATTCCTCTGTATATACTCAACTTGTACGCGGCAATTTCACTCTTGAAATCAGCAAAGAAGCATCCCTTGCAAACGGCATCGTGCTGGATGCAACGCAGGTCAAAGCATATGACGGTAAAACCGAGATAGCAACGCTTATCTATCCCACGGATAAAAACGTAACAATAAAGCGTTTCGACGTTGTCAACGGCGAGGCGAAAACTTACGACGAGCCTCTCCGCATCGCTTGCGTCGGCGACAGTATCACGCAGGGTACCGGCACAAAGGATCAGGAAACCGAGTCATATCCCGGACAAATGCTGGCATATCTCTCAGGCGATGGCGCAAACCAAATTGACGGACGCGAAGTAATTATCGGCAACTACGGATGCGGCGATACACGCGTAATGGATACACAAAGCAAGTGCTACTTTGATATGCTTGCATTTACACTTTCCAGTGAGGAATGCGATCCCGACTGGGTTATTATCGGACTTGGCACCAATGACGCGCCGTGGCTTTCCATCGGTAAAGGCCGTCTTGAACTTTTCCGCGAGGAATACACCAAGCTTTTAAACGTTTACGGCAATATTCCGAACGTAAAGCAAGTATACTGCACTACCGCAACCTACCGTGCCGCAGACGAATCCGACGGCGGCGAGGTCAACGCTTACTCTTACGGTGCGGTAACCGCACGCTCTATTCAGCGTGAAGTTGTCGCAGACCTCGCAAAAAACGGCGGTAAATTTACCTGCATCGACCTGTATGCACTTTCTCTTTCCGAAGCACTCGACGGCACTTTACTTTCAAGCGACAATCTTCACCCCGACGCTTCGGGATATACAGTCTATATGCACAAGGTTGCGGATGCGATTCTCGACGGCAAATGTACGGTGGAAAACTTTGAAATGACCGATTTGTACGTTTCTGCAAGCGGAACAAACAACGCAGAGTGTACAAAGGAGAATCCCACAAACAACCTTTCCATTGCCTTTGCCAAGGCGGCTCCCACCGCAACTGTTCACATTGTTGACTCCTATACTCTTTCTTTGCACGGCGAACAGTACTGCATTGTTCTGCCCGCTATTGATTCTCTCACCATTGTCGGCGAGAATGTGGGTGCAACCATAACCACCAATTGCAAATATTTGCTTGCACAGAGCGACGTTACTTTTGACAATCTGACGTTGACTACAACGGCAAGCGGTGCGTTTATGCTCCAAATGGGCTACAATAACGCAACACTCACCGAAACATTCTCAATTCCGACAAAGCATCTTCCCATGTTTGCGGCAGGTTTCGTTTCCTTTGCGGGTAGCGAGGGCACCACTTACTACAATTCGGTAGAATCTATTAGCTCAGATAATGATTGCATCATCAATCTGCTCGGCGGCACGTACTATTACTTCCTCGGAGGAAACTATTCCTACGAAACAACTTCGCCTATCGGCACGTACAGCGGTGATATGACAATAAACATCGGCAAAAACGTTGTTTTGCCGTACGCAAAATACTCAAGCGTTGTCAGCGGCATCTGCGGTATCAACTATCTCACCGGCAGTATCACGGCAAACATCGCCTCTTGGCCGGATGCAGACATACTGACCTACGCAAACCGAGGTGCAACTTGTGCGGAAAACTACAATCCCTCTAAAAACACCGGCACCGTTACAGTAAACCTCGCAGAAGGTATGAACAACGGCATAGTCGTTATGGGCGACTTCAACGGTAGCGGCAAAATCGAAATCACAGACGTACTGTATATGGTAAAAGCTATATTAAATAAGAATATAAGCAAACCTGAACAGTATTATGCAAAAACCACCCTCACCTTGCTCAATGTTGTTTCGCTTATGAAGCAGTTAATCAAATAAAAGTATAAGAAAAATGTAAAAACACCATCAAAATCCGAACCTCTATCGTTTGGATTCGATGGTGTTTTTGCTATAAACGATTTTTCGGAGCATTTGGAACCAAAACAAAAGCAGGTCGATTGACCTGCTTTTGTTTTGGCTCCCCCTGCTGGGCTCGAACCAGCGACATCATGATTAACAGTCATGCGCTCTACCGACTGAGCTAAGGAGGATT
>JAFQDK010000014.1 GCA_017399305.1 Clostridia bacterium | reverse complement strand
GGGATAGCGGATAATCGGAACATTAAGCTTTTTAACAAGCTCGATTACGTCTGTGCGGAAGCCCATATCGTCTGCAGTGGGATGTGTCGGCTCATACAATCCCTCATATACTGCACGTCCGAGATGTTCAATAAAAGAACCGTAGATTCGTCTGTCTATATCACCGATTTTGAATTTTTTATTAACTGTAATTTTCGATTTCATGGTATTAATCCTTTTTAAATTTTATAAAAATATGGATTTAAAAATAACTATTACATCCAAGAGGTTACACTGACCGTCACCGTTAAAGTCGATGTTTGCATTGTTTTTGATGTTAACTATTATATGAAGAAGCACTAAAGCGTCACTAACCGTAAGATACCCGTCACCGTCAATATCCTTGAATTCTGTCTTTAGCAATACCTTTGTGTCAAACAGATTTTTGAGAGAAAATATTACGTGTGAGTTTTACATTTTCGCCTACAGTGGAAGTACCAACGGTAACATCGCCGTTAACAATAACGGTGCCGCCGCTCGGCAGTGCGCTTACTGCAATTGAGAGGTCGGTACATGCACCATCTGTACCCCACCGTTAAGATAAACGGTATCCTCTGCCTCAAAAGCAGAGAGAGTAAGAAGTGCGCATTACACCGACATAACAAATAATAGTTTTTTGCTCATAAAAAACATCTCCGCCTGAAATTAATTAGCCACAAGTTTCATGAGACGGATTACATCAATAAGACTGATTTTGCCGTCTCCGTTAAGGTCGCCGTTTTCGACATTTTGGTTATTAACAACAACACGGATAAGCGCCAACGCATCTGCAACAGTAACTATATAGTCGCCGTTGATATCTCCGGGGATATCTCCCTCAAGCATAGGAATCTCTTTCTGCGCTACAAGAATTTCGCCACAGACAGAGCACTTTATGCCCTCGGTAAGACCTGTAGAGGTATATGTAGGTGCTACTGCAGGAATAATCTCTTCGGTGTGTACATGGAATGTCTTGAGTTCAGGTCCCTTTGCGGTAAAGGTCCAGTATTCCGCAGTAAATCCTGTAAATGTTTCTGCACTTGCGTAATTATCGGTAGTTACCTTGGTTTCGTTTACTGTATAGGAATAGGTTTCGCCAAGGTCGAGATAATAGCAATTTTCAGGGGTTATTGTTCCGCTGACCTTGTGGTAGGTTCCGGCAATAGGACCCACAAGTCCGCCGCCGACAGAAGAAACGAAACCGGCATTATATATGTTCTCTATCTCATACTTAACGGTAGCACTTATATCGTTACCTACACCGATTATACCGCCATTATATGCATTGCCGGTTACAGAAGAATAAACTGTACCGCTATTCATGCAGTTATAAAATCCGCCGACTCCGTCAGTGTACGAACGGAAGTAACCTACTATACCGCCGTTATATTTTGCCTTTGCAGTAATATTTCCGCAGTTATAGAGGTTATCGAATGCATATCCGCTTGTACCGCCGGAATTGAATGTGAACAGACCTACTATACCGCCTGTATAGTTAGACGTGGTCGATTCAATATTTCCGTAGTTTGCAGAATTTATAAACTTGTGATCAGCACCTGTATTGCCCGCTCCGGTTTCAAAACGACCAACTAAACCGCCTGCCATCTGTGTGCCGGAAATATTGCCTTTATTAATACAAGCGTCAAATACAAAGTTCTTTGCCGAGAGTGTACTCTTTACAAAACCGACAAAGCCGCCAACACGTGCACCGCTTCCGGTAACACCAACCTCGTTTACAGAATTTGTAACAGTAAGCGAAGCATCTGTCTCTTCAGGTGCATGTCCTATGAAACCGCCGACATTATTGGTACCGCTGACAACCACCTTGTTAACGCAATTATCAATAACGGCATCGCCGACAAGCTTACCGATAAAGCCGCCTGCATTGTCAGCGGTAGATGTAACGGTTCCTTCAAGAGTCAGATTCTTAATTGTGCAATCTCCTGCTATACCAAAGAAACCGATGTTGCCTGCACCGCTAAGAGTAATGCCCTTGATAGTCTTACCGCTACCGTCAATTGTGCCAGTGAAGGGAGTGGTAGCATTGCCGATAGGTGTCTGTGCAAGTCCTGCAAGGTTGATGTCTGCTGTAATCTCATACTTTTCGCCCCATGCAGCAGAGTTGTTCATGAGCTCGATGAGTTTTTCGGCAGTATCGATCTTGATTGCCAAAGTTTCATCACCCTCTGCGGCCGTGTTTTTTTTCTGCAACAATGCCTTTGAGCCGGACAAAGCTTTTGCGACATTATTTACTTCTTCCTGCGTTGCAGTATCAATTTTAAGAATTGCTTCTGCATTCGCAAGAGCCGTTTCATATGCCGACCATGTTTTTTCGGTGAAGTTATCCTTGTTCAACGCCTCTGCTTTCTCGTCATCAACCATTTTTGAAAGCGTGGTTTTGTTTGCAACCGTATCTCCTGTCGGAATTACAAGTACTGTTACGGAATTTCTCATAAATGTATATTCAAAATTATCGCTCACATTTGTAACAGGAATTGTAACGGGTGCAACATTTTCAGGATTTTCAAATGAGTTTTCATCGTACTTGCTTGCAGAAGTCAGAATAGTAGTCTCTGCTTCTGTGCCAATATCAGTTGCTCCGAGAATGTTAATGTTGGCTATGAAATCATTATCGGAGGTATTAACCGCTTTAATAATTATGTCGCCTGTTGTGTTATCCTTTTGCGCTACATAGTTCAAAGGGCAATCGGCGGCATCGTTTTGTGTATAGTCAAACATCAATTCACCGTCAACATATACGGTCATGTTGTTTTGGGACACAACAACCTTGATCTTGTAATCGCGATTTGATTCAAATGAACCGTTCACGGTATTGGTTACAGATGCCTTTACACCGTTTTTGATGCGTTGAATAGTGCTCTTTGTATTGCTCCAGCCGCCGAGATTTACAAAAAATACGTTGTCGGTATCCTCTACACCTACCAGAATAACAAACGCTTCATTGCCGTCGTTTTTTCTTGCAGTTACTTCGTAAGTATAATCTGTAAAGTTTTTGCCATCTACCCAAATTCTGCAGTCTGAGGCAATATCAGTCTGTGTCAAATTACCATTTTCCACAGTCCATGTACCTTTACTGCTTATCCAGTCGCTTGCGGTTGTACCGCTACCGTCAAAAAGCACTTTGCCATCTATATTGGAAGTTACTTTAATGTCGCTATAGGTTACATTTGTGTTCCAAGTGCAAAGGCCTACACTTCCGCAAATCACATTTGCACCGTCATATAAGCCATCGGTGGAGCCCAGTTTTGCATTAAGCACATCGTCACCAAGATTATTTGCAAACATGGACTGAACGTAGTACGAAGGAGATGCATAAAGTCTTGAACTGTCAAAGAAAGATGCTCCCATGCTCCAGTTCATACGATTTGGATTTGCAAACAATGGCGCATAAGATGTCATGGTAACGACATCGGAATTTCTCTCCATTCCCACCATGAAAGCCGCTTCTCCGATTGCGGCAGACAGGTTTTGCAATCCTTGTGCCACCGCAGTTGCATATTCGCCTACATAAACCTTATAATCGTCTTTTCTATATCCGTCAAAGAGGTATCCATTATCAGCAAACCACTCCGGAGTGTCGTAATAGTGCTTGTCAACTATGTCTATTGACTTGCCATCCATATCACAGTTTGCAATAAGGTTCATATAAGGGTACTTTGCCTTGATTGCATCGTAGAAATCCTGATAGCGTTCTTCGTACCGCTCAAGCTGCATATTAGCTTCATTGCCGATTTCTATATACTTCATATTGAACGGCTCAGGGTGTCCCATCTCTGCACGGACTTTGCCCCACTCGGTATTTGTGTCGCCGTTTGCAAATTCTATGGCATCCATGACTTCGTCTACCCAATATGTCCAATCCTCGTTTGGTCCGTGAGTAATGCCAATGCCGCATACATAAAGAGGTTCTACGCCAAGGTCTTCGCAAAGAAGCAGGAATTCGTAATATCCAAGTCCGTCTGTTGAACGGTAACCCCAAATATTCTCGTGTCCGCTTCTTTCCTCTTTATCATAGAGTGTGTTTTTCCAATAAAATGACTGAGAGAAGTTTTTGCCCTCGATATAGCAACCTCCCGGGAAACGGAGGAATGTCGGATTCATCGCCTCGATAGACTCCGCCATATCAACTCTAAGTCCCGATGCTCCGTATACAGTTTCAGGCATGAGCGAAACTGCGTCAATGTGTACCGTACCCGTATCGCCCTCACAGTAGAGAACCATTTGTCCCTGTGCCGCATATTCGCTCGGAGTGAGTGTGAGAGAATACTTTGTCCACTCAGAAGTAATGGATGACAATGTCGCAGGTGCCGATATTTCTTCGCCTGTAGCACTTAACAGTTGTGCTGAAATCTTACCTGAAAAATCGTCTGTACGTGCATAGAAAGTAAGATTATAATTACTGCCTGCCTCAAATTCCATGCCAAAATAGCCTTCGTTGCATATACCTACGCAGCCACCGCTTGGCATCTCGGAAATATCAAATTTCAAATGCTGAAACTGAGCCGCATTTAAATTGTTCGTTTGATCAAGGCTGATTGTTCCAACAGCACCGCCCACAGTATACAGATGCCAATACGGAATTGAATCGGTTGCATCATGGAATGATGAGTTTCGGAGAAGTTCGGGATAAAGTCCTCCGTCACCTGCGTGGCTTATATCCTCAAAGAACGCACCGTACATTGTTGGGCTCATGCTATGCAACACGTCTTTTGTATCAACCGTCAATGTATATGATGTATCTTCGGTGTCTTTAGGAAGAACAACTGCATTGTAAGTAACACTCTTGGAGTATTTTCCATACGAAAATTCAGCCGTCAGTTTTGCTTTTGCAGTTTCTTCCCCTGCTTTGGGGCGGTGAACGGTGCCGATATATCCGCTTGTTTCGATAGCGGGACTGTCTGACGACCACTCTACCTTTACCATGTCGTTTACAATGGTGGGAAGATACAGATTTTCCGTAACGTTTGCAAAGTCGGGAAGATTTATGCTATCTATTGCATGGTGAACTAAAATTTCATCTGTCCACCCGCTCTCCATTACTGCATTGATTTCGTTTATACTAAGTGAACGGCTATATACACGAAAGTCCTTTACTTCGAGACTTGCATACGGGTCAGCCGCCCAGTTGGATTTTCCGATATAAAACTTATAACCGTCACCTGTACGCGGATTTACCGTTTCAAATTCTCCGCTCGCCCATCTTATACCGTTAATCCACAAAGTTGTAAGATTACCTTTGCGTGTTACAGTTATATGCTGCCATCTCGGAGCAGAAAACTCTACAGGATACATATAACCTAAAGGAAAATCCTTAGTGTCACTTTTTTTAAGACTCTCGGGCGGAAGAATTCTTTTACTGCTACTGTTATCCATCTTTAAAATGTACTTGCCGGCAGTCAAAAACATTACATTTGAAGCGGAAGTACCGTAGTCAAAAACACGGGAAACGCCTTCCCCGTCTTTGACTTTAACCCAAGTACTTACGGTAAAGTCGCCTGTTACATTATTCATCACTGCTGTGGGAATATCCACGTACTTACCGGTTGTATCAGTATTGTCAAGTTCAAGGGCAACACCCTGATTATCCGCGGTTGTGATCCATTTTGCACCGTATACGGTTGCATCATGTCCGTTACCTGAAGAATCCTTTGCTATATCGCCGCTTGTTTCGTCGAATTTGTACCAAACCTGAAGCCCATCGGTAAGGCTATAACTTTCATTAAAGGTTTCGCTTGCATAAGCCGTAGGTAAAATTGACAACACTAATGCAAAAAAGATAAGAAACGATACTAAGCGCGTTGTTATTTTTGTTTTCATAATCAATTTCCTTTCAAAAGATCATAATATTAAAGCAATAATTCTGCTTCTTTTTCCACTGCAAGGCAATTTTGGTATTTTTGTATAAATATACCAAACGACTTGATCTGCTCATCGGTAGCCGAGACCGTGCTTTTTTCGGCATTTGCAAAAATGCCATCCACAAACCGCTCAAAGTCTGCCGCCTTATTAAAAGTTGCAAGTGCAAGCAATGCCATGCCCCATGCACCGCCCTCGCCTGCATTCTGCAATACGGTAATCGGAGTGCCGATTGCCGCTGACATTGCGCTCTGCCCTACTACGGATGCTTTGAAAAATCCGCCGTGACCGCACACACTGTCTATACGCACGTTTTCTTTGGCAAGCATTTTGCATCCGATAGCAAGCGTTCCGAGTGCAGAAAAAATATGCATCTTCATAAAGTTTGCTAAGTTAAGTTTTCCGTCAGGTGTTCTTGCTATAAGCGGAATACCTCGCTCAACCCCTGCAATAGGCTCACCCGAAAGGAAGTTGTAGCCGATAAGTCCACCGCAGTTTTCGTCACCCTCCATACTCTTTGCATAGAGAGCATCAAAAAGTCTGCCACGGTCAATATTACCGCCGCCAAGTGCAATCACCTCTTCAAAAAGGTTTGTCCATGCGGTAATTTCAGATGTAAAATTGTTTACATGCACCATTGCAACGGGCGCTCCGTGAGGTGCAGCAAGAACGTCTATCTCTCTATAACAATTTTCAAGTTGTTTCTCAAGCACTACCATGAGAAATGCGGATGTGCCTGCAGAGATATTTGCGGTTTTCGGTGTAACACTGCATGTTGCCACCATTCCCGTACCGGCATCCCCCTCGGGAGGACAAAGTACGCACCCCGCATTCAGTTTACCTGTAGGATCAAGGTATCTTGCACCTTCTTCGGTAAGCACTCCTGCATTATCTGCAGCAAGCAGTACCTCGGGAAGCAGACTTTCAAACGGCATGTCTATTCCCTTGCTACTGAGAAGTGTATCAAATTTTGCAAGCATTTCCTTGTCGTAACCGTCACCGCTTACAGGGAACATACCTGATGCATCGCCGATGCCAAGCACCTTTTTGCCTGTCAGTTTGTAATGCACATAACATGCAAGTGTAGTTAAAAATGCTACATTATTCACATGTGCTTCGCTATTCAATACCGCCTGATAATAATGTGCAACACTCCAACGCATCGGAATGTTGAAACCGAACAATTCTGTTAGTTCGTCTGCCGCTTTTTCGGTATTGGTATTGCGCCATGTTCTGAAAGGTACAAGCAAATTGTCATCTTTATCAAAAGCAAGATAGCCGTGCATCATGGCAGAGATACCGATTGCGGAAATGTCGCAAAGTTCTTCACCATGCTTTGCTTTGTAGTCTTCAGCAAGTTCCGCATAACTTTTCTGAAGTCCCTTTTCAACATCTTCAAGCGAATATGACCACAGTCCGTCTACAAGCTCATTTTCCCATTCGTAAGAGCCCGATGCTATAACGTCGGCTTTTTCATTTATCAGTACCGACTTGATTCTCGTTGACCCAAGCTCTATTCCTAATATCTTTTTCTTTTCCATATCACTTCTGCCCATAGTATGCATTCTTTCCGTGCTTACGCAAATAATGCTTATCCAAAAGCTGCTGTTGCATTACACTCACGTCAGGTGACAGAGCTTCTGTATGAGATGCCATGAATGCAAGTTCTTCCAACACTACTGCATTATGCACTGCATTTTCGGGATTTTCGCCCCATACAAAAGGTCCGTGTGAGTGTACAAGCACCGCAGGGATATCCGCAGCGGAAAGATCTTTGAATCTCTCGACAATGACATTTCCTGTTTCAAGTTCGTATTCGCCGCCAATTTCCTCTGGTGTCATCTTGCGTGTGCAAGGAATTTCTCCGTAAAAATAGTCGCCGTGTGTGGTGCCGTATGCAGGGATTCCTCTACCTGCCTGTGCCCATGATGTTGCAAAGCGTGAATGTGTATGGACAATGCCGCCAAGTGTAGGAAACGCTCTATAAAGTGCAAGGTGCGTGGGAGTATCGGAGGAAGGCTTCCATTTCCCCTCCACTGTATTTCCTGTATGCAAGTCAACGACCACCATGTCTTCAGCCGTCATGGTGTCATAAGAAACGCCACTCGGCTTGATAACAACATATCCCTTTTCACGGTCGATTCCCGAAACGTTACCCCATGTGAAAACCACGAGCCCATGTTCGACTAAAGCAAGGTTTGCATCAAGGACTTTCCGTTTTAATTCTTCAAGCATCGATACGCCTCCTTACTGCAAATTCCATGCAATGTCATTAAAGAAAATCTCTTTTTCCAATGCTTCAACCGTTATATTCTTATCAATATGCACGAACTCGATGCCGAGCATGTTTGCAAAATCCTTCATCTGCTCTGCACTTACATCATAGGATAGAACAGTATGATGTGCACCGCCTGCAGTTATCCAGCATTCGATACCTGAAAGGAGGTCGGGCATCGGCTTCCACATTACTCTTGCTACAGGCAGATTTGGCATAGACATGATAGGCTTTACACATTCAATGTCCTGACAGATAAGGCGAAGTCTGCCGCCCATATCCACAAGGCTGACAACGATTGCTTTGCCTGCCTTTCCTTCAAAAACAAGTCTTGCAGGATCTTTTTCGTTCATGCCGATGCCGAGATGATGCGTTTCGATTCTCG
Source organism: Clostridia bacterium (assembly GCA_017399305.1). Taxonomy (GTDB): domain Bacteria; phylum Bacillota; class Clostridia; order Oscillospirales; family CAG-272; genus UMGS902. The sequence continues at coordinate 14,577 of JAFQDK010000014.1, read as the reverse complement.
GTCTTGCATCGTTTGATGCAAGAGAAGGACAAACCTCAAGCATATGTGCACCAAGGCTGTATTCATTGCCCTCTTCGAGGTGATATGTATAGTCCTCCATAAAGGCGGATGCGCCATTGCCGTCCTCGCCCATCGCTTTCATAATTGCGGTCATTGCCGCAACCTTCCAGTCGCCCTCGCCGCCATATCCATAGCCCTTTGCCATAAGATGCTGCGATGCAAGACCGGGAAGCTGCTCCATACCGTAAAGATCCTGGAATGTATTAGTAAATGCTGCACATCCCTCACGTGCAAGCATCTTTTCAATAGCAATTTCTTCTTTTGCCTGATAGCGAATAGCATCAATGTTATCCGTTGCAATATAGTAGCTTGCTTTATAGGTTTCCATGAGAGCATCAACTTCCGCATCGGTAACGGCTGCCATTTCTTTGACAAGGTCGCCTACCGCCCAGGTATTGACCTGCCAGCCGAGTTTTGCCTGTACCTCAACCTTATCGCCCTCGGTAACGGCAACCTCACGCATATTATCGCCAAATCGCATAACCTTGAGTTCGCGGGAAACGGCTACACCAATAGCCGACTTCATCCAAGAGCCAAGGCGGTCAATAACTCTTTCATCCTGCCAGTATCCCGCAATCACCTTGCGCGGAATGCGGAGTCTTGCGGCGATAAAGCCGTGCTCTCTGTCACCGTGTGCCGCCTGATTGAGATTCATAAAGTCCATGTCAATCTCATCGTTCGGGATTGCCTTATTATACTGCGTTGCAAGGTGGCAATACGGCTTTTGTAACATTGCAAGCCCATTGATCCACATTTTTGACGGTGAAAATGTATGGCACCAGGTGATTACACCTGCACATACTTTATTATAGTTAGCCTCGGAAATGATTTCGGTAATCTCCAAGTTGCTCTTTGCAGTGCCTTTGTATACAAGTTTATAAGGAAGTCTTCCGCTTTCGTTCAGATAGTCAACCATCTCAGCGGCACGGCTGTCCACCGTGTTCAAAACTTCATCTCCGTACAATGTCTGGCTTCCGACAAGCAGCCAGAATTCTTTGTTGTATTTGATCATGCTGACGCCTTTCATTAATTAATAGTTTCCTTTAATTTTAAAATAGCATATATTAAAAAAACATTTCAAGAAATCTGTTATCTTCTTATGGACATCTATTAATATTTATGATATTATTTACTTAAAGTCAACAAAATAGGATGTGTACTATGGAAGCGATATTCGAAAGCACTACAAAAAATGGAGACGCATACTTCACCCTGCACAGATACCAAAACCTTGTCAATCTTCCGCACTATCACAGCGAGCATGAATTGATACATATTGACAAAGGAACTGCTGAAATTAGCATAAACAATGTGCTTTATGTCCTACATGACGGAGAGTCGATTTTTGCATATGCAAACGACATACACAGTATAAAATCCAACTACAATACGATAATCAGTGTTATCAAAGCAGACACTAATTACTTTGGTGATTTGTTCTCCGGCAGAAGACTTATCTCTCCCGTTTTAAGCGACAGATACTTTTCTTCTTACATGCTTGACAGCATAAGAAATGAGTTAAAACATGAAGATAAATACGGAACTGTTATTGCGCTTAACACACTGTCAACAGCGTTTGCCAAAATGTTGCGGCATGAAACTACCCGCGAAGCAAAAAAAGACATATCAAATACCATCATATTCAAAAACTACAATAAGATCATCGAACTTATAAGCCGTGACTACGCAACTCTTACATTCAGCGATGCAGCCGAACATATGGGCTTTACCAAGCCATACTTCTCGAAATTGTTTTACCAGATGTTCAGCATGACTTTTACCGAATACCTTAACACAGTGCGTATCGGAATAGCAATAAAAATGCTACGTGAAAAGCAAATAAGTATAACCGAAATAGCATATAGCTGTGGCTTCAATACCATACGTAGTTTTAACCGCACCTTTAAGGATGCCACCGGATATACACCGTCTTCCCTTCCAGGTGACTATGTTTATCCTTACCGCATAAAGCAAAAAGAAGGAATAGACCCTACGCTTAACTGTACAATAGTTCTTGAATAAATGTCTAAGCATACAAAACTCCCTGATAGCATTTTCGCTATCAGGGAGTTTTCATATAACTATTCTTCCGTTCTCAATATCTTCGATGACCTTTGCAATTGCGTTTTCTTCGTTGCTCACCGTTATGTAGTCAGCCGCTTTTTTTGCCTTTTCCGTTGCATTTGAAACAACGATACTCACATGTGCAGCATCAAGCATCTCCACATCATTGTCGTTGTCTCCTAGCGTGCTTTTACTTTTTGTTTGAAAACCCTTGTAGCATAAGGCTTTGCGAGTTTTTCAAAAAATCAAAGCAGCATGACACTCTGTGAATTAGTCTTTTTTCACGAGTGAAATGCTGCTTTTATATTGTTTTTTACGATTTTACCCTAAAACTATGAATAATCGTTTTTTTATCAAAGAATAATCGTTTTTTATTATAGTAATCGTTTTTTTATAAGTATACTACTATTTTCAACCTTTTTCAACAACATAATACATAAAGAATTATCAAAAATCTTTATAAAATAAACTTGTAAAAGTAAAAAACAGCACTTGTTCAATTTGAAGCAAGTGCTGTTTTTACTTAATTTACTGCGCGATCTTTTTCATAACACGGATTACATCGGCAAGATTTATCTTGCCGTCACCGTTAACATCACCGTTTTCTACAGTGTGATTGTTAACAATAACACGGATAAGATCCAACGCATCTTTAATAGTAACGCTGCCGTCGCCGTCGATGTCGCCTGTAACAACCTCGACCTTGAGTGCAGGAATTTCCTCCTGTGCTACAAGAATCTCATCGCAAACAGAACACTTCTTGCCCTCAGTAAGACCCGTAGATGTATAGGTAGGCGCCACTGCAGGAATAGTCTCCTCGGTATGTTTGTGGAAAGTCTTAAGCATAGGACCGTCTACATTGATGTAAATCCAAGCTTCATCTGTAAGAAGATTTGCAAATGTATCTTTCACAAGCACGGTTTCCGAGGTAACAGCTATAGCATTGCCGTCTGCATTAAGGTTGGCACCATTATCCAAATAGAAAAGATTTCCGTCTGCCACCATGCTTCTCCAAGCACCGATATGTACACCCTCATAAGTTGCCGCACCTGTACCGGTAACAGCACCCGTATTGTATACATTTTGGAAAAGAATATCCTTAGCACCGTTAAGTGCGCCGCCCATAATGCCTCCGAGCACTCCGCTTGTAGCAGTAATGTCACCGCTGTTCATAACATTCTTGACAGCGAGTTTGCCTGCAACAGGGATGTTCGCCCATCCTATAATACCGCCTGCATACTTAACACCGGATATATTGCCTGTGTTGTACAGTTCGGTAAATGAAGTTGTAACGTTAGCTGCTCTGAAACAATAATATCCTACGATACCACCGACTTCATTGCCGGTAGCTGTCACGCTCTTATAGTTTGCACATTTGGAAATCGTAAATGTACTTGTACCGGCAGATGCATTATAGTCAACCTTGCCGACAATTCCGGCGACATCATAACTGCCTCCTCTGATTTCAGCGTCATTTACAGTATTTACTATAGAAACGTTAGCTGTAACACCGGAGTCAACACTTACAAAGCCTACAATACCTCCAACAATAGTACCTGTAGTAGAAACAGTACACCTGTTAGTTACATTGCTGATTTCAAGGCATCCGGTTGCTCTACCGATCAGTCCTCCGACATTACTGTATGTGTCACCGTCGATTTTACCGCTGATCGTAAGATTCTTAATAATTACAGGATCTGCTGCAGTACCTCCAACAACGCCGAAAAGACCTACATCAGCGGCTGTGCCTGTAATGTTAATTCCGCTGATAGTATAGCCACATCCGTCAAAAGTGCCGGTAAACGGAGTAGTTCCATTACCGATAGACGACAATGTATATCCTGTGAGGTCAATGTCACTTGCAAGATAGTAATCACCATTCCACTTTGTACTATCTTTCATGAAATCGTCGAAGTCTTCGGGCGTGGAAATAGAGAAGTCTTCAACCTCAATATATCTGCGGCATTCAATCGGTTTTTCGCCCTCGACTTCATATGAAGCGACTATTGTATATGAGCCGACCTCGTCAAAGTTGAATTCAAAATCAATAGGTTCGGTTACTTCAAGCGGTGCTGCAGTGATTTTAGCAGTTTGTGATGATACTTCCACCCAATCCGATTCCTTATGATTTCTATATACAGTAACGGTCACATCCTTTGTAACCTCTTCGTTCAAATCGTTGATAAGCGAAACGGGAACAATTCTTGAATCTACTAATATGCCGCTTGTAGACCAATCGTCAATAACTATGCCTACAGGTGCAAAAGCACTGCGTAAACGGAGCTTTTGCTCAGGGCGGATGGCAGGAACTGTCAGATCAGGAGAGAGAATATCGCTTGTTGCACCGGCAGCATCGGGATGGCTGTAAGAAAGTCCGCAGAAATTCATTATACCGAAGTAACGACGGGACTGTCTGTACCGTTCTGCCACCTGCGCCGCTGCAATTGCATAAAACTCCTTGTATTCATCAGGATTTGTGCCTCTGTTTCCGGTTCCGTAACCAGCTTTGGTAAGTGAAGTAGGATTGCCCTCTCTGTCAACCCAAAGCCAACCGAACTCATTGATGTAGTTAGGATATTGTTCTACATTAGGTATGGGACTTACACGGTAGTAATAAGGGAGTGCATCTGTTCCGATATCGTCTAAAGTAAAGTTAACATTTTTAAACGGATACAAATGCTGTTCCGCAGGATAAGCCGCATCCTGTACAGGACCCCATCCGTTATCCCATGCACGTCCTTGTATATCAATATCACGAACATTTGAAATAACAGTGGCAGTCATTGCGCTGTCGCTTCCACTGGTAGATTCGTTTTGAATATCCCACCAGATTACGCACGGATGATTGTTTCGCTCGTAAATCCAGCGTAGCACCTCAACAGTCAGACCGCCTGCATCGCATCCATCACACGGCACAGCCGTTTCGCAACGCCAGAAAGGATATTCATCTGCTACTAAAAAGCCTATTTCATCACAGATATCATACCAGAACTCGGGTGGGAATCCTACGCAGAATCTCGCAGATTCAAAGTTAGCAGACTTGAATTCTGAAAAGAGTGTGCGTGCCCACTCTTCATCCCACGGATGATCTGCACGGTTTGCATCTTCGTAGAAACGGTTGATACAAATATTAGTTCCCCGTAAATAATACACCTCACCGTTAAGCAAGGATCGCTTGGTGGTAGCGTCAAATGTGAAAGTACGCATACCAAATCTGTGTGTCTGCGCATCTCCATTGGTCTCAACTTCCAAACGGTACAAATACGGATTATCAGGCGTCCATGCCTTTTCTTTTTTATTAAAGTCAGGAATTACAATAGTATTATCAATATCCAGTGTCTGACCTGCTGCAACGGTCTTGTCGGCAAGAGTTACAGTCTGTATCAAGGTTTCTGTTGCCGGAACCCCGTCGGTATATACACCGAGCTCATATACCTTGAAAACCACATCTGTAGTTACATCCGAAGCAGACGCATTTTCAAGTTGAGTTGCAACACGCAATGTTCCTGCATCCAAATCAGGGGCGGTCTGCACACGCTTAATACTCGGAGTCTTGTGAATTTCAAGACTTACCGAATCGACTATACCGGGAAGATATGACGATTTTTCGATATCATATCCCATATGCGCAGGATTATCGGGATCAACCGCTCCGCTTTTGTATGTACCAAGCTTCACTTGTATTATATTCTCACCGTCAACAAGTGCATCTGTAATATCAAAGCTATATGAAGTAAAATTATAAGGATCGCTGCCGATATATTCTCCGTTTACATAAACGGTTTTGCCATAATACGCCTTGTTTACTACAAGTTCGACTGTGTAGTCTTCGGGTGCGGTTTCAAAGAATACTGTTTTTTGATACCACAGGCTTTTACCGGTATCATCACCCAAATAATCCACAGCCAGATCCCACATGCCGGGAACAGGTATTACATTATCGAAGAAAGCCGGAGGAGTGTCGTCCTCATATTCTCCTGCAATGCATTCCCAATAACCGTTAAGCGAAACACTTTCATGCAGCTTTTCTGTATAATCATCAGAAACAACTACAACTTCGGAAACTGCACGTTCTGTAAGTTCAAGATAATCAACGGTGATCTCGCCCAAAGAAGCAAGCTTAATATATGAAACAAATTCCCCACCCAATGCAAGGTATACTGTTTTGAGTCCTTGTGTTGCCGGGAGACGGAAGTTTTTTTCGCTCTGTCCATCCGATGATAAAGTTACAGATGTATCAGCATCGGAAAGATAGCTTAATTTAACAGTCTTGTATCCGCCAATAATGTCAGAGAATGTCAGTGAAGCGCCCGAGTGCATTCTTACAGCTTCCTTGCGAATTGCACCTGCGACAGTTTCGATTTCTCCACCGCCGACAAGCGCACCGTCCTTAGCTAAAAACAGATTGTCCGGAAGCTCATTTTGCGGTTCTGCGTTCCACTTTATGCTGTCCATAGAAATCTCGCGAGCCGATGTAAAAGAAACTTTACTGCCTGCGGGAATATATATGTCAACAGAAACAGTACCCCATAAGCCCTCTTCGACAAAGGCAGGATGTTTTACCGAGGTGGCACCCTTTCCGTCAATGTATATACCGATTTCTCCGTCCTTCTCGGAACGGTATTTTATTTGTAGATTATTTGTAACGTCGGGACACGAAAACATCACCGCATCACGGGAATCAAATTGCGATACATAGATGCCGCCTGAGGCGGTTTCGCTTTCTTCGAGAACTACCGTACCGGTATACAAGCCGAATTCCGCCTCGGTATTCGGCAGCGGAGTGCCCTCATCTTCGGTTTCTGTGCCGTATACTTCAAACTCATATATGCTGTAGCCATAAATGTTTGACGGTACGTGCATAGCAAGCTTTACATAGCGTCCGGATACATTCTCCGGTAATGTAACCGTCTGCCATGCAGAATATGCAGAAACCGAAGCATCTTGCACATCTGTAAAGTTTATGCCGTCATCAGACACCTGAACCGTCAATTCTTTCGCATAAGTTACACTGTTATGCCATTGTATTCTCACTTGCGAAATGTCGCATATTTTTTCAAGGTCGACAAAAATCCACTCCTCTACAGGAGTTCCGGCAGCGAATTCCGAATATGTCAATGAAGACCACCGTGTAGCGGTATCACCGTCCGTCAGATAACTGAACTCGATATCATGTATCCAATTCTGGTTATAATTAGAGCTGCCGTATGCAGACTTACCTAAGGCAAGATTAAAAGAAGCTGATGTACCGTAAATCTCCAACTCTTTAAGACTGTATCCCCACTTGCTGGCACAGCCGTTAAAGGTAAACTTCACATAACGGGCATCGGTTGCAGAGTTAAGAACATAACTTTGTGTTTGCACATACGAAGCTCCCGATATTGTTTTTACAACATCATATTTTACATCGTCAAGAGAAACCGATATTTCAATATCGGTTGCAAAATTTGCCGCAGCATGCCAGATAAATTTAATTTCTGTAATGCTACACTGCTCTTGCAAGTCAATCTTAAGCCAATCATTTTCAGACTCGCTGCCAAGAGAATTCCAGCGAGTGCCTGTGTTGCCATCAATTACATAGCTTGCAGGATATGACGAATCATGAATACTTCCGGCAGTAGCAGTTTTTCCCACCGCAAGATTTCTTGTCTCTTCTAATGCCGAGAGAACAATAGAAAAAGCCAAGAAAAGACAAATCACAACAAGCAAACTGAAAAAACGTTTCTTTAATGTCATAGTAATTTCCTCCGTGCTAATCAATATATTACAACATAGTGTAACACTCCATATTAATAGTAACACAAGAAAAAAACAAAAACTATACAAGAAACGTTTTATGTCAATCCTAAACAACCAAATATCAATTATGGACAAAAACATGCATTTTTCTATATTCCAGCGGGCTGATTTTCATATATTTACTAAATTGCTTGCTATAATTACTGGCAGTGCCAAGGCCGTACATATTTGCAATTTCGCCTATAGAAAGCTCGCTCTGAGTCAATTCAACACAGGAGCGCTCAAGCTGCAATAACAGCCAATAATGGTACGGCGTGGTTTGTGTTTGCCTTGAAAACTCGCGCACTATATGTTCTTTAGAATAATGCAATTTTTCGGCAAGCAAATCCAAAGAAAATCTGTTGAAATCATTGTCTTCTATACTCCTAATAACCGCAAGAACAAGCGGACTGTAATCATTTTCGACCGTCTTTTTCAGACACAGTACCAGTATATTTCTCAGCCACTCAGAGTTGAAAATCTCTCGCCGCTCTTTCACTCTGCGGTTATTAATATAACTGTCAAATATCTGAGATATTCTTTCTGTTCCAAACACAAACAAGTGTCGTTGACCGCGAGTTATATCGGTAGTGCATTTCATAGAATTCTCGCCATAATAATGGCACCAATAGAATTCCCAGTCAGAGTCCGGGCCGGTTTTATACAGGTGTGGCTGATGCATCGGTATAACAATTACTGTTCCGGGCTCTGCCTTATAACTTTTGCCGTTGATTTTCACCTCACCGTTTCCATTTAAAGTAAACAAAAGCAAATTAGATCGCGCACCTTCCTTGCGTTCAACTTTGTACAGCTTATTTACGCAATGCCATCCGATTGATATTATTCTGTCAAGCGAAGAAAAAAGTCCGGATGACACTCCGCACTGAAGATATTTTGTTTCTCCGCAGTTTGCCAAATTATTCATTCAATCAAACTCTCCTTATCCCTTGACTCTTTTCTCCATTATATCACTCTGCTGCCACTGTTGTAAACAATAAAAAGAGACCGCAAATGTGATCTCTTTCTGACTTTACGGGCGCAAGTTTTTAATTCTTATCCTCTTCAATAACAGGAAGACCCTTAGCCTTAAATAAACGCATCAGCTGTTTACGATAATCACCAAAAACAGTAACACGGTGCCATCCGCCGTCCCAGTTGTTAAGAATAGTCTCGGTATCAGTCTGTGCGGCAAGTTTTGAACGGCATCCCTCCTGATATCCTACATTTCCTACAGCTTTTGCAGAATGTATCTGCGCTCTGTTATGGTACGCAATCACTGTGGTGAGGTCATCTCCTGCCGGAAAGAATATCTGCACAGCAGCGCCTTTCTTATCTTCTGCATGACTGCGAATAGTATATCGGCAAGTACGGGCATCATCACAACCGTATACCTTTTTGCAGCCTACACAATGTGCATATATTATTCTATCAGAAGACGTGTCTATAGCAGGGTCGGAAACATATCCCTGTTTTCCGGTAAGATAATAAACAACAAGCGAAGTAACAGTTGAACGGAGATCCGCTTCACATACTGCTACAACACCGTTATTGAGCATTTCAAAATGAGACAAACATGGATAGAAATGGCGGTTTTCACCATAGGCGCCGCTATACGAAAGCGAGAGGCAATCCACCGTAACCGCTTGCGTTTGTGTGTCCTTCATCATTTCACGCAAAGCGATATGCACCTTTGCTCCCTCTACAATATCTTCGGATGTAGCTTCGAGAATCTCCACAGCTTCAGCCGACCATCTTGCTGCAATAGCTTCGGCCTCCTCATCGGTTGCTTTTTGCATATATTCCATGAATGCCGCATTGCTTTTGAAAACGAAATTACAACCCCATAATGCAGCATATGCCTCTGCCTCTTTTTCTTTTTTCTCGTTTTCTGTAATAACAAGAATGTTTGTTTGTTTCATCTTTGCAAAAACATCAAAAATCCTCACAGCTTCGGCAAGTTCGGCATAGTCCATTGTAGACATAAGCGGAACAGGAAGATTGTTTTTGCGAATAAACGGACTTGCAGAAATCAAAGCAGATCCACTACCGCAAAACGGAATATCTGCAATAATCGTGGGAATTCCATCCTTGCTCTGTGCCGCATAAAAGCGATCTATACCCTTCCAACAAGTCATCAAAAGGACAAGAACACCGTCATATTTTTTCAAATCCGCTTCGTAATCCGCTTCCGCCTGAGACAGATGCGTATATGTTACAACATTAAAAACCATGTCTATGTTGTTTTCAATAATAGGTTTTGTAACTCTCTCGAGTTCTTTAGCGTCATCATGGTTTATACACGGCCAACAAGGCTTATCCTTCTCTTCTACGACTGCAACAATTTTCACAGATGTTTTCTTCATCTTATTTCTCCCTATTAAACATATATTAATATTCCCCCAAGGAACTATAACGATAATAACACAGAAAAAAAGCAAAGAAAAGTCAAAAAACATTTTGTATCAATCCTACACAACCAAATATCAATTATGGACAAAGACTGCCGTTGTAAACAACGAAAAAAGAGACCGCGAATGCGATCTCTTTTTGGCTCCCCCTGCTGGGCTCGAACCAGCGACCGCGTGACGCAATTAGCGCTATACGGTCGGCTATTTTTTAGGCGGCTTCTGCCGTTTTTTGCCGCCTCATAAATCTGTAATTTACCGTGATTTTTTGCTCTACGCCATCTGGCGTTTGGATGCGATCACCTATGGTGATTGTGTCTACCAGTGTGTTCAGTATCTCTCTGTCGAGCGCCGTTATGTCGGTGTATCGCAGCACCCTCTCCGCGAAGTCCTCTATGCGCTCGCGGCTGTCGTCATTGCCTTCCAGCATTGACATAACTTCTGTAAGCCTTGCTCGCGCTGCTTCCTGTTCCGCTTCGGTCTTGTCCGCGAGTTCCTTGAACTTCCTGTCCGAGAGCAGTCCGTTCAGCCTGTCTTCGTACATTCTGTCAAATCTCGCTTCGAGGTCATCGACGCGCTTCTTCAGTTCTCGCGCTTCCCTCTCCAGCTGGCTGCGTTGCTTCGTTGCTGTATTGTCGATGTGCTTCAGCACCGCTTCGACGAATGCGTCCTTGTCTCGCTGCACTATGCGTAGTGTGTCTCGGATGTCTGCCAGCACTGCTTTGTATACCTCGCTGTATTTCAGGTAGTGGGACGAGCAATAATTCTTGCCCTTCTTTTTGTAGGTATTGCATGTGTAGTACTCTTCGCCCGGTCTTCCGCTGCAGAAGCTCACTGCTCCGCCACACCCTCTTGATTTCCCGATTTTGCGCGTGATACTCCACGCCCGTCTCGGGGTGAAAAGGTGTAGAGATTCAGACCCCCCTACCCTCCGATATTGCACTTTGTAAGCTAAAGCAGTCAATTTCTGCAAAGTTTAGCTTAATACTTTTCGGAAAGTTTTTATGTAAAAATGACCTACGGTCATTATTGTTTTCAATTTCAAGGTTTTGTTTTTGCAAACGGACACGACGTGTCCGCCATGTTATTTTACAGCCTGAGTATCTGACTGTTCGACGTGAGTCTTGCGACCAACGTCTGCATTAAGTGTTTATCCTCTGCAGCCTCCTGCCATGAGGATAACTCTCGGTTTGTTATTAGTACTATGCTTCTTGTTTCGTTTAAGAGCATACTGCTTTGATAGAACATTGTAAGCTCTTCATTTGTCAAGGTCGTATACATCACCTCATCAATAATGATTAGCGAACAGTTTAAATAATATTGAAACTTCTTTCTGTCGGGTTCTCTTCTTCCCTTGTTTCTCACTGTCAGCAAATAATCTTCTAATGTTGTATATGCAACTCTGTTACCTGCTTCTAATGCTTTTCTGCCTATATGCGATGCAAAAGCAGTTTTTCCTGTAGCACAGTTGCCGAGTATAATAAGATTCTGGTCTTTCTCTATCCAGTCAAGACTCTCCAGCTTTTCTACCTGCCATACTGCACCGCTGTTAAGTGCGGTCTTTACAAATTGGTTGCTCGGAAACTTTGCTTCCTTCTCTCTTTTTAGCATCGCATTCTGTTTGCGTATATCAAGCTCTGCGGAAAGAATGTCCTTTAGGAACTCTAACCTCTTCGGACTCGCCGTGCTTAAATCTATAATACCGCGTGCAAGGTTTTGCAGATTCAGTTCTTTTGCAAGTTTCTGTATTTCAGGTATATATGTCATAGCGCCTCCTGTTGCATCTGCTGCGCTCGCTGCCTGCACATATAAAACATATGCTTTGACATCTGGTATCTGGCTTTCCTTTCGCCGTATCGATAAATCAGATATGCGGCAAGCTCATGTATGGTGCAATTATCAGCCTCTATGCAGTGTGTCATAGCACTTTCCATTTCGCACGAGGTATACATCTTAGCCAATGTATATATACCTCGATAATGCGTGTTCTTATACCGCGTTACTTTTTCTGCCACCTTTTCTAAGAATTCGAGTGCAACCTCGCTGTCTTTATACAGTCTTTTCAGTGCAGTATAATTTGCCGAGTCTTCATTTCCGTTTGTCTCCGGCAATACACGGGCTCCCCTGTCTGCTCCTTTTTGTGCTATGTAAATAACAGTTTCGTCCTCGGGATCGCTGAACACAACCTTTTCATCGTCTTCATCCACCCTCACCTTATCACCTACCTTTACAAGTTCCTGTGGTATGTAATAGGAACAACAGCGATACTCTACCGAGAAGTCATACTGCACCTGCCGGATATTATTAAAGGCTGTTGCTTTATACGGCACTTTGATAAGTTCGATGATTTCTTCTCTAAAGAGTTCTCTTGGAATCTTTTTGGTTGCAAGGTGTATTCTGTTATTCAAAACATCGTCGCACCATGCAAGTGCTGCACTGTTAAGCGAGTCAATACCGGTATAGGTTCGTCCTTCGAGGAAACTGTATTTTACCGTACCCACCATTGCTTCTACCTTTCCTTTTGTTTGCGGATCACGTGGTCGGCAAAGCACAATGCTATACCCTGTTTCCTTTACGTACTCTTCAAACTCCGGAACAAAGATAACATTGCCGAAATTCTCGCTTACAACAAACACTTTATCCTGGTCATACATAATTGATTTTGTTCTACCGCCAAAGTAGCGAAAAGCATATTCGTGTGCCTTTATTGCAGTTTCGGTTGTAAACGGGCGAGTTTGAAAATATACAAATCTCATTCTGCTGTACGACAACACCATACAGAAGAAATATACTCTGACGATTCTGCCATACATATCCTTCATTTTATACTGTCCGAAATCCACCTGCGCCTCCTCTCCGGGCAGAGTCTCTTTTCTTGGGTTTGTTTTTCTTGCCGAGGGCACTGCAAAACCGTAATCTTCCCGCAGTTTTTTAATGTAACTGAAGAACCGTTCTCTTGTACACTTAAAATCCGGGAATGCTTCCTCGGTTTTATAATATAGGTTTGTGCTGCGGATACATGGGTATGTGCGGATTTGCTCAAGAAAAAACTCCTTGTAGCTATCCAGGTACATAAATGATGTTTGGAAAGTCTCTGTAAATTCATCTTCTGTCCTGTCCCACCATCTGGCAACTGCGAATCTTGAGATTTTCATTTTCTCTGCCGTTTTCGCTTTGGATAGTCCGAGTTCCTTATACTGTTGTATTTTTCGGTATCCATCGAGTGTTACTTTCATTTGCTTCTCCTTTCGATTTTGTTTTCAAAGATGTGTGCGTCAGGTCATAGGCACCGCCTCCTTTAAAATAGCAAAGGCTGCGAAACCGCAGCCTTTATTTTTATTTCTAATACTGTTAAATCTTCTTCAAATTATTATTTGGCAATAAATATTTCCAAGGCTTCTTTAACAAAGAAACTGCCGCCTATTGCTACGACTTTGTCAAAAGCAAGAAATTCTTCGATATTTCCTCTGTCAATGCCGCCTGTGGGAATAAAGTTTATCTGCGGAAACGGTGCGGAAAGCGCTTTTAATGCAGAAAGCCCTCCGTATATATTCGCAGGAAAGAATTTAACCGTTGTTATTCCGAGTTCCAACGCTTGCATGATCTCGGTCGGTGTAACGCAACCGGGATAATACGGAATATTATTCTCTTTGCAAACGTTGGCTACGCCGACGGACAAGCCCGGAGATACAATAAACTTTGCGCCTGCAGCCAATGCCTCTTCACATTGTTTTGCACTGATAACCGTGCCTGCACCGATATTCATATCGGGATATTTTTCACACGCTATTTTTATAGCCTCGGCGGCAGGGGCCGTTCGGAATGTGATTTCAGCACAGTTTATATTGTTTGCCTTCAATGCCAGTAGGATTTTATCAACTTCGTCAAGTTCTTTTATAACTACAACCGGAATGTATTTATCCATAAATTGTTCCTCTTAATATATCATAGCCACCGCTTTGGCGGTGGCTATGATGATTTTAATTACTGTGCAATAAGTTTCAGAATGCGAATCACGTCGAGAAGGCCTACTTTGCCGTCGCCGTTTATATCGCCGTTGTTAACAGTCTCGTCGTTAACGATTGTGCGGATAAGCATCAAAGCATCCAAAACTGTTACGAGTCCGTCGCCGTCGATGTCACCGACTACCGTATTATCTTCAACACTAACCTCGGCAAAAACCGTGGCAGTTTCTACCGAATCCATTTCACAATTATAGGTTTCGATAGGAGTTACGGATACGGTATAAGTTTCGGATTCTATAGCATCT
>JAFQDK010000013.1 GCA_017399305.1 Clostridia bacterium | reverse complement strand
TGTAAGCGCATATAACTTTTACTCTTTTTTGGTGCCTTGCGTAATAATAAGCGGCATGTCCTTCAAAAAAAGAAAACACGCAGGAAACGTAAAAAAAGTATTACCGTTTGCTGCGGGCAGTGCACTTTCACTTTGCGCTATCAGCTTTGTTATGACTTCGCTTGCGGGTAAAGTACCGTCGGTGATAATGTTTCCGCTATTCAACGGTATTGGTATTGTTCTTGTTTGCGTAGGCTCGGCATTTGTGTTCAAAGAAAAATTGACAGTGAAAAAAGCTGTCGGATTGTGTATCGGAATACTTGGCATGTGCCTTGTAAATTTTTAAATAACAAACGGCATAGTCGCATTTGCGACTATGCCGTTTGTTATTTAAAGCAGTTACTTTATCTTGCGAGTATAAGCTTGGTAAGCTCAACGGGGTCAACGATCTTGCCGTCCTTATAAACGCGCATATTACCGGAAGCTATCTCATCAATGAGGATAACCTCGCCGTTGTTGTAACCAAACTCAAACTTAATGTCCCAAAGGTCAAGACCGATTGTCTTGAGGTCGTCAGCTACGATCTTTGTGATTTTGAGTGTCTGCTCCTTCATGCTGTTAAACATCTCGGGAGTCATAACGCCGAGAGCAGCAAGACCTTCGCTTGTAACCAGCGGGTCACCCTTTTCATCGTTTTTGAAGGTACATTCTACATAGCCACCCTCAAGAGGAGTGCCGTCTGCGATATATTCGCCATATCTGCGGATAAAGCTACCTGTTGCAACAAGGCGGCAGATAACTTCAAGACCGTGACCGAATACAGTACCGGGGAGAACTTCCATAGTAGCTTCATCAACGTTTGCATCAACAAAGTGAGTCTTGATGCCAGCTTCTTTAAGAAGGTTGAAGTAGTAAACTGAGGTACGGAGATTAGCCTTACCGATGCCCTCAATAGTGAGACCTACAGTGTTTTCGCCGGGATCAAATACGCCGTCTTTGCCAGTGCAGTCGTCCTTGAACTTGAGCATTACATTGCCGTTGTCAAGGCTGTATACGTCCTTGGTTTTACCTGTGTAAACTTTTTTCATTAAAATGTTCCTTCTTTCGAATATAGTAACAAGTATAAAATATCACAAATCAAGTCAAATTTCAATATAAATCTATAAAGAAATTTCATTTTGTTATTTTTTTACAAAAAGGCGATGCTTTTGCACCGCCTTTATAATTATTTTACTATTTGCTGATCGTACAGTCTGTATGACCAAAGGCTTGTAGAACCTTCATTTGATACCGTGTAGTATACAGTGAGATATCCGCGGCTTGGCATATGGCCGTACTCATCGCGAACAAGACCTACATTGTGGTTGCGCGCAAAAGAAGTATCATCGGGACCGATGGTTGCGAGATATTTCCAAGTTGCTTTTGCAAAGTCAGTGCCTTTGAACGAAGTAACGCGGAAATGTGAGGGAATGTAGTTCGGTTCATTTGTGGGATTTGGGTGACAGTCGGATGCCGCATAGAACTTGTTTGTCGCTGAATCATATGCAAAATCAGCGTTGTTTATAATATCTTTGTCGCCGTCAAGCTCTACAAGGTTTGTTGTTGCTACTTTTACCTCATTGCCAAGTACGGGTGCGTTGAGGTTTGAAAAGTCACATTCACGAACAACGGTGCGTGTACCGTTAAGGTCGCCGCGAGTGTAGAACAACCAGACCTTGCCGGCCTTATCAATACTCACAATGCTTGGCTGACCTACGCCCCATTGAAATACGGTGGAAGAAGAGTCTTTGGTAAAGTCAACTATGGGTGTTTCGCCAACGCGGATAAATTCACCGTCGGGAGAATTGGAAACCGCAAGACCTACTTTGTTTTCCTGATTGTCTGTAGAAGTACAGCCGAGATATGCCATGAGATATGCATATTCTGTACCGTTATATGTGAAAGAGCCTTTGATTACAGATGGATCACAGGTGTGCATAGCGTCCCACAGATTGTCGCTTGGGGAGAGAACAACCTTTTCACTGCTCCATGTGTATGTGCCGTCAGCATTAAGAGTGCCCTTTCTGCATCCGACATAGTCAACTACACGGTATGAAGTTTGGTTCGTGCAGTAATAAACATATCTTGTGCCGTCATCAAGTTCAATGACAGATGGACAGTAGTTGTATATGCCAATATCGCTTTTGGCATCAAAAAGCTTATTGTTGGATTCTGGCATTGAAGATCCGACAAAAACCTGTCTTATGCTACAAATAACATCTTTGAGATTGTAAACACCGTCATCATTAATGTCAGTGTGTAAATCCTCTGTTCCGTTCAATAGGCTTTTGATAAGATTCAAAGTGTCTGCAACTGTGGGAGGAGTATATTTTGCTGAAATGCTTGTGGTAAGTGCTGCAGCAATGAAAAGTGCCGCAAGGGATAACGAAATTAGCTTTTTCATGGTGACCTCCATTTATTGAATTGTTGGATTTATTATATCAAATATTTCAAGATTTGGCAATATATAATTCACCGTTCTGCTAAATTGGCATACCATATTTATGAGGAGGAATAAATATGGTCAAGAAATATTTTCCCGGTGCAAATAGCGGTGACGGCTTCGTATCTCGTTTTTCTGGGATAGTGCCGCCGTGGGAAGCACCGCATTATACATATGTTTTGAAAGGCGGCCCGGGGGTAGGGAAGAACACGCTGATGAGAAAAGTAGCATCACGTGCGCTTGAAAGCGGTTGCATTGTTGAGGAGTTCCGTTGTGCAAGCGATCCTGACAGCCTTGATGCGGTTCGCATCAAAGATTTGAATGTTGTTTTGCTCGATGGTACCGCTCCGCACAGCATTGATCCTGTACTTCCCGGCATCGATGACGAGGTGATCGACCTTGGTCATTTTAAAAATAAGCATGATTTTGCTTTACACCGCGAAGAAGTTAAGAAGCTTTTTGATGATAACAAGGTACATTATCGTGCCGCATACGCATGTCTTAGTGCGGCTAAGAAACTAAAAAGCGAGGCACTCGCGGCTACTTCTTCTGTCATAGATATTGTTAAACTGCAAAGGTATCTTTCGTCTGTGATTGGATGCAGTAAAAAAGGGAATGCAAGAACACTTTTTGCGCGTTCTGCCACTCCGATAGGCGTGGTAGATTATTCAAAGACCTTTCTGAGAGATCATACTTTGTGGGTGTCGGGAATAATTGGCGAAGTGGTGTTGCTTGAGGCAGGAAAACTGCTTTGCGGTAGACAACATACTGTTTGCTGTGATTTTGTTGTCCCCGCTTTGCCGTGCACTGTAGACACGGGCGAGCATGCAATCGCGATAGAACAGAATGGCGATGACATGACAAGTTTTCTCACATCGTCTGTGCCGCATTATGCATTGTTTTGCATGTCGCAGGTTGAGCGGCTTGTTACACGGGCAACCGAGGAACTTGCAAAATCATTGTCTGCACATGATCGTATTGAGGAAATATATCGCCCATATGTGGATTATGACCGCGTAAATGAAGAAGGCGAAAAACTTATCAAACAACTTGGCATATAACAAAAAGCCACCCATAGGGTGGCTTTTCTTATATTATTTTTCTGATAAGTTTAATCATTCCCCAAACAAAAGTGAGTGCGCCGAATATGGCAAAGAATGCAACAACTTCGCGGGGAATCTCTCCTTTGACATTTACGCTTACAACCGGATTGTCCGGCTCTTTTTTGCGTCGCAAAGAGAGCGAAATGTTAAACTTTCTTGACAGTATGCCGCGCGCTTTTTTTGAGAATCTTTTAAACTTGAGTTTCGCCTTTGTTATAGTTGAATTCATTTTAATCACACCCTTTGTGTTTATTATATATTAAAACGAGAAAGATTTCAATAAATTTTTAATTAATTCTGTTTTTAAAAAAAGTTGTTGATGCTACTATAGCGTCAAGGGGTACGGACATAAACTGCGATACAACAGTTACCATTGCTATGTCATGCATACGGCGAGAATAAGAAGAAAAAGCAAGGTGGATACACCTTGCTTTTTGCATATTGAGATTACTCTGCAATCAGTTTAACAATAAGAACTACATCAATAAGACTGATTCCGCCATCGCTATTCATATCACCGTTATCAACATCTTCGTTATCAAGCAACGCTTGAACAAGACACAACACGTCTTTAATTGTCACGCTTCCGTCGTCGTCAACATCGCCGAGCAGAATCTCCCATGACAGAACAGGATAGCCGTCATTGATAAAATCTTCATCATAAACAAAAGCACTACCAAGAACGGGAGAATAGGTCTTCATAATCGCCGAAGTAGCCAGCGCGGTACCGCTTTCAAGTGAGTATGCGCCGCTTGCTGCCATTCTGACACCGCCGACACTGTAGGTGTTGCGTATGACGGTGCCTGTCGCCGTGCTGTTTATCTGGCCGAATGCTGCATTATAATTACCTATATCGTAACAGTTTTCAATCATAACACCCTCGGTGTTACTTGCGATATAACCCACAAGACCGGAAGCTCTATTAATAGATTCCTTTGCGTAAACATCGCCTTTGTTGTAGCAGTTTTGCACCGCTACATTGTCTGTGTTTATCATTCCAATCAAGCCGCCGGCATAGGTGGTTGCGTAAACAGTAGCCTTATTATAGCAATTCTTTAAATTTGCACCGCCGCCCATATTGCCGATAATGCCGCCGACATGCTCCTTACCGATAAAACAACCACTTTCGATACCGACGTTTTTGATCACACCGGTGTTAACTATGCCAAACAGACCTATAAATTTCGAATCGATATACGATGCGTAAATATTAGAAATAACATGTCCGCCACCGTCGAAGGTACCATGGAACGTTGCACCGCTGCCGCCAATGGGATACCACGGTCTCTCCCCAAGGTCAATGTCGGCAGTCAAAAGAACTTTTTTCCCTTTAAAAGTCGTACCCGTGCGCACAAGATAAGACAAGAGTCTCAGCTCATCGGCATTATTGACAAGATAAACACCGTTTTTATCGGCGGAAAGTTTTGTTGCCGCATCGCCGTTTTGCCAAGCGAGAACGGGGAAAATAGTATTTTGCGCCAAATAGTCCTCAGCGTATGCACTGCCTAAAGTAGCGGCGTAGGTGCGAAGAGTTTTAGCAGTAACCTTGGCACAGTCGGTAACTACCATAGAATTTGGCTGAAAAGCAAGCTCTACTGTGTCAATGGTATAACAATTTAAAATCTCCGCATCGGTAAGTGCCGTATTGCATTTGCCGACAATGCCTGCACTACCGGTTCCAATGTTGTAACAATTCTGTATTTTTGTTTTTGTCGCATCGCTTGCAAGATAACCGGCAATTCCGGCAGCAACCTGGTTAGTCGCCATAACCTCACCGGTGTTGTAGCAACCAAGCACCGAGCTTCCGCTACCGCCTATCATACCGACGATGCTACCGATAGCGGTAGTACCCGACACGTTTGCCTTGCTGTAGCAATCGGTGATTTTGCTTGCCCCACGGACGCTGCCTGCCAAAGCCGCAACCTTTTCTCTGCCGATCACCATACTGTTTTCAATGCCGACATTCTTGATAGTTGCGCCGCTGGCATAACCAATCAAACCAACATAGCGGTTGCCTGAGGTAATGCGCATATTTGTAATGATATGGCCGTTTCCGTCAAATGTACCTTTGAAAACCGGCATTGTAGAGCTTTCATCGATAGTATTACCGCCGATGGGAATCCATTCCTGATTTTCAAGGTCAATGTCTGCTTGCAGCTTGACGGTCTTACCGGACAAGTGCTTGCCTAACACATTGACCATATAAGCAATAGAGCGAAGCTCTTGCGCCGTATAAATATTATAAACGCCATTTGCATCCGCTTGCAATGCAGTAGCCGCAGTGCCGTAAAGACTACTGTTCAATACAGGATAACCGTCATTTTGCGAAATTACAGAATCACTTGCAAATGCCGTGCCGAGTGTAGCGGTCATTGCCTTAAGCTCGTCTACCTTACAGGAAGCGCAGTCGGTTGCAACGTAATAACAAATCCCTATGGAATTTGTGGGGTTCGATTCCGTAGGAATTCGGCAAAAAAGAAAAGCTCTCCAAAAGGAGAGCTTTTCTTTTTGGTGACCCGTGGGGGAATACTGAACCCAAAGTGTGCGGTTACTTTTGATTTTATTTTCGCTCTCTATTACCGCACACTTCTTTCGCTGCAATGCAGCGAGTGGGTTCGATTTTTTCTCTGCGTAAT
The DNA here is from genome assembly GCA_017399305.1 of Clostridia bacterium. GTDB lineage: Bacteria > Bacillota > Clostridia > Oscillospirales > CAG-272 > UMGS902. The sequence continues at coordinate 21,561 of JAFQDK010000013.1, read as the reverse complement.
ACAAAACAAAAAAGTCCACCGATGGTGGACTTTTGTTTTGGTGACCCGTGGGGGAATCGAACCCCCGTTACCGCCGTGAAAGGGCGGTGTCTTAGCCGCTTGACCAACGGGCCATATGGTAGCGGAAGTTGGACTTGAACCCACGACCTATCGGGTATGAACCGATTGCTCTAGCCAGCTGAGCTATTCCGCCACATGCAGTGCCTTTTGGCACCAGCGAGAATTAGTATAACATAACTGACAAAGCTTGTCAATAACTTTTTTAAAAAAGTTTGCAATAATTTAACGAAAAATGTGAGAACCTTTTTTAAAAGGTTCTCACACTCGCTAGACCTTTTTTAAAACTTAAATCTTGCCTTCAATTACATCTACGCCGCGCTTGAATACAGACCAGTCGTCGGTGGCACGGAGTGTTTCCATACGGAATGCGCAGGGCCACATAACGAGCCATTCAGAAGGATTGAAGGGGGGAAGGGTGGGACGTCCCCAACGTGTCTGGAATACAGCCTCATCCTGTGAGCCTGCGGGGCGAACTTTTCCTCTGATGCAGAGAGTACCGTCGGAGATAAGTTGTGATGCTGCACACCAAAGTGCAGTACCTCTCTCCTCCCACTGCTTCTTGCCTGTGATCTCATAAAGCTTAAGAAAGCCCTTTACATCACGGAGACAGTACTGGTCAACAGCATTGTGACCTGTAGAAACAGCGGTGATACCGAGAGTATCATATTTGATCTTTGCAAGAGTAGTCTCTGCAGGATACTTTGCTGTATAGTGCATCATCCATGTGCTGATGTACCATGCAACATCTTCTGCGGCTGTAACATACTTTTCATCCTTGGTTACATCGTAGAGTGCGAGTGCAGCCTCAAGCAGAGGTGAAGAGGACTCCTTGTCGATGCAGTATGTATCAAGTGCGCCTGCGGTGGTAAAGCCGTTGTCGGAAAGCTCCTTGTAGTAGCAGTCGAACGCCTTTATAGCAGCTGTGCGATACTTTTCGTCATTGGTGCGCTTGTATGCTTCAAGCACTGCAGGAATAAGGAATGCTCCGATTGTGCCGTTCTGCTGACGAACACTACCGTCCTTGTTCCAGCTCTTTGCAAACTCGCCGCTTTCAAGCTGATGGTCTACAACAAAGTTTACCATGCCCATAGCATAGTCGATATATTCAGGACGAGGTGTGCCGCACTTCTCCATAAGATCTGCCGCAAGGAAGTACTGAACAGCACCCTGACCGAGGTTACATGCGTCAACGGGAATGTCTCTTGTCTGGTCAACGGGGGCACCGTCAAACTTGATCTGTACAAGACCTTCAACGCCCTCAAGCTTTGTATACTTGGGCCATGCATCAAGGCACATTGCCGCCTTGTTGTATGCATCCTCGTCGCCTGTGCGGAGATATTCATAAAGAAGTGTATTTGATGCTGAAGCGCTCTGACCTACCCAGCCAAGCTCATACTTGATCTGGTCGCGCTTTGCATAGAAGCATGAAGAATTATACCACTGAAGACCGCGGTTGAATGCAACAAAGCCGTCCTTTTCCTTGGTCCAGAGAGACTTCATAAATGCGATGCTGTAGCGCCACATATCCTCGGGCTGCATAGGTGCGGGAAGTGTGTGACCGTAGAAACGCCATGCAAAGTCAAGGAGTGTGCGAACCTGATGACGCTCTATCTCAACAGGGCAAGCAAAGATGATACCTTCAAATGTATCGCGTGGCTCCATCGTGCCCATGTATGCTTCCTTCCACTCGTGTCTGCCAAGCATCTTGGGGCCTGCCTGCTCGGGCCATACAAGCGCGTGACGCTCCATGCCGCTCTCTACCTTGTAAAGCGAGCATGAGGGGGTGTCGTCCTGTACCGCCATAAGCGCAACAGCAAAGGAATTTTCCATCTCAGTATATGTACATGCGGGAATCATAACTCTGTGCCACTCGTATGTCCAAGGGGTACCCTCAAAGCTGTCGCCGACATACTCCTCACTATCGCCCCAGCCGTTGCCGTTATAGTTAACAGCGGGAACCATGGTGTATTTAGGAGCGCTTGCGGTGTCAAACTCCATACGCATGTTATCGGTAGCAGCACTGAGCTTTCTTGTCCACTTCCATGCGCCGTCCTCAATCTTTTCAAAAGTATCGGTCGCACCGTCTGCCATGGGAACGGTAAGAAGCACTACACTGCCGTTAGTAAGCTCGTATACGTTATTATTTTGCTTAAATTCAAAGTTTTTCATTACTTCACCTCAAAATAGCAATATTTTTACAATTACATTTTACAGCATTCTGCTGTGCTTTTCAAGGAATTTATAAAAATAGAGTACAAAGATTATTCAATTTTTTAATTTTTTTAGGAGAAGGGATAGCAAAGCAGTAATTGACAGTGTAAAATATCGTTCAAAAGATAATGATATTTTACACAAAAATACACTTAGAGGTGCTTTTTTCCCAAATCGACTTGACGATACGACTGAAGGGTGATAGAATATTAATGTACAATTAATGTACCCATGTATACTTTTTTATGTGTGCATGGTTATAATTTTATTCTATAAATAAAATTATTATAAAAATAAACAAGGAGAAATGCATTATGAGAAAGAAGCTTTTTGCAATCCTACCGACACTTTGCGTCTTACTCTGCGTATTAGCACTTGGCGTAAGTGCGGCTACAACGATTAGCACGGCTGATGACTTTGTTACAATCATGTCGAGCAGTGCTAACTGGTCGGGTGAGTATGAACTCGGCGATGATCTCGACCTTACGGCGGTGACGTTGCCGACTATCGGTACAAAAGATGTACCTTTCAGCGGTAGCTTTGACGGCGGCGGACACACCGTTAAGGTCAGCATCAACGCTTCAACCGATTACGTAGGTCTCTTCAGCTATGTAGGCGGCGCAACCATTAAAAACCTTACAGTTGAAGGTACTGTTACATCTTCCGGCAAAAACGTCGGCGGTATTATCGGTGTTGTATTTATTGATGATGCAAGCTCAGCTTTCACCATTGAAAACTGTAACAACAAGGCTGTCGTTACAGGTGCATCGAGCGTCGGCGGTATTCTCGGACGCATTGAAGTGAGAAACGGCAATACCGCTTCACACACAATTGCATCTTGCGCGAACTATAATACCGTTTCCGATACTTCGGGCGGCATTGTCGGCGGTATCGTTGGTATTGCAAGCAACGGAACCAGTAGTACAAACGGCGCAACTGCTACCATTACGCTTGACAATTGCTACAACGGAGGAAATGTCATCTCCGCAAGCAGCAATGCCGGCGGTATTGTTGGTTATTTCCGCGTATACGGTAACACCACCGATGCTACAAAGGGCTATTTAACAAACTGTATGAATGCGGGAAATGTATCTTGTGCTGTGGCGGTAGAAAGTCAGAGCGGTGTAGGTACAGGCGGTATTATCGGTTACGGCAACATCGGAAGCAAGGCTTATACGATTTCCGACTGCTATAACTGTGGCAAGATCACTGCTGCAGACGGAGGCATCCGCATAGGTGCAATTGCGGCTTATCATGGTGCCAATGCTGTAATTTCAAATACATATTATCTGGATAACGGCGAAACATATGCTAACACCGCTGCAAACTATGGCACCAAGGTCACCGAAGAAACTTACGGTGATACCTCTGTAGTTTCCCTTGATGATACTTATTGGGCAATCACAAACGAGGGGCCTGTGCTTGAGCAGTTCCTTGAACTTGACGGAACTATCGGCTCAAAGGAAGAACTCATTCTTATCATGAATACTCCCACAGCTTGGGATGCTGATTATACTCTCGCATGTAACATCGACCTTACAGGCGAAACACAGTCACCTATCGGTAATGCTACAACTCCGTTTACCGGCAGCTTTGACGGTAAAGGATATACTATAAGCGGCTTGTCACTTACCAATCGCACCGAAGCTTATGTAGGTCTCTTCGGTTATGTAAAGGATGCGGCTATCAGCAACCTTACTGTCAGTGGTGAAGTATCCAATACAGGTGACGGCATTGGCATCGGCGGTATTATCGGCTATGCATACAACGGCGTTACTGTTACAAACTGTATAAATAAAGTAGCCGTTAACGGTACTGCTTCTGCTACCAATTCAGGCGTAGGCGGTGTTATCGGTTTTGTTCATACAGATAAAAACATTTCGGCTACTACTAACATAGACATTACAAAATGTAAGAACTATGCAAATGTTACAGGCACAAAGAGCGTTGGCGGTATTGTAGGACGTTTTCTGTCTGACACAAATGTAAACGGCAAGGATTATTCGGTTACTGAGTGTGCAAACTACGGCGAGGTTTCCGATGTTTCCGGCGGTATGGTCGGCGGTATTATAGGTATTACATCACACGGTGCGAAGAATTCAACGTTCACAATCGACAATTGTTATAATAATGGAAAGGTTACCTCTGCGGGTGCCCATGTCGGCGGTATCGTAGGTTATTACCGAATTTGGGTTACCAATACTTCTTCTGTCGGTGTTCTTAAGAACTCTATGAATGCAGGAGATGTATCATATACCGGAACTCTTACAACCGGTTGCGGCACAGGCGGTATCATCGGTTACGGTAACGGTTCTGCAGGTATTTATACAATTACAAACTGCTACAACTGCGGTTCGGTTAAATCTGCAAACGGAAAGAGAGTTGGCGCAATTGCGGCGGCACACTCCACAAATGCTTCTTTAGTTGTTTCTGACACATATTATCTGGACATTGGTGAAACCTATGATCCGGTTAATTCTGCTGACACTCAAATAAAAGTTACTGCAGCTGAGCGCGGTGATGCATCTACCTTTGGCGGATTTACCGAGGAATATTGGCTCTTCGCAGGCGACGGACCGATGCTTCGCAGCTTCTTTGAGCTTGATACTGTAATCGGCTCAGAAGAAGAACTCCTGCTTCTCATGGAAGCTACAGACAAGTGGGGTCTTGCTTACACTCTTGCATGCGATCTTGATATGACAGGCAAGATTGTTACTCCGATAGGCAACAGCACCACTGCATTTACAGGTAGCTTTGACGGTAAGAATCACAAGATTTCCGGCCTTGATATTACAGGAACCGAAACAGGTACAGGTTTCTTCGGCATTGTAAGCGGCAATGTTGAAATCAAAAATCTCACAGTTGTGGGCAATGTAGAAAGTGCAAAGGCCTGGGTTGGCGGTATTGTCGGCCTCTTTAAGACAAGCGACGGCGCATCTCTTATTATTGAGAACTGTACAAACAACTGTACTGTTTCTACAGATGCAGCTTATACCGGCGGTATTGTAGGTTATGTCGAGGGATCGGCAACCGATGTAACTCTTAATATAACCGGATGTACTAATAACGGCAGCATTACAGCGGGCGGAAACGTTGCCGGCGGTATTCTGGGTTATTATGCTAACAAAAACCAGACTGCAGCTACTCCCGATACTGTCACCGTAACAAAGTGTAAGAACACAGGCGCAATTGATTCGCTTGAATTTGCCGGCGGTATCGTAGGTGCTATGTTCAGTTCGAATAATAACTACTATGCGAACGTGACATTAACCGAGCTTTACAATGCAAATCAAAGCCAAATCGTAGAGGTTCCTGCAAACCGCGGCACTATAATCGGATTTATCCGTTCTCTTGCCGGCGGCGGTTATACTATCAGCGACCTCCACGACCGCGCAGAGCCTATTCATAAAGTAGAAAACGGCTATTTCGTTTATGAACAGGATGAAACATATGATCTCTATTACACCAAAGACGGCTCTGTTTTCTACTCTGACAACACAGGCGCGACCGAGGTAGCGGTAGATGTAAGCGAGCTTGATCCCGTATGGTCAAACGGCTGTGCGCCTATCGGCAACATAACCGGCTTCTCCGAAACAAACAAGCTTACTGTTACGCGTGTTGTTGGAGAAATGGCGCTCTTTATTGCTCCCGGCACCGTCATAGACTATATTGATGCTTCATACTACGCATGCGGCTATGCAGACCATATCGAAGCTGCAAGACCTTACGCATATACCGATGTTATCTTTAACGACCGTGAAGTAAACGGCGAGGATAACAAGTGGGTTATGACATGGTCCGGCCCGATGCTTAAAGAATTTGCTGAAAATGAAATCAGCAATATCGTATACGGCACCAAAACCGAATATGATGACAGATACGGTGATAATGCAGATCACGGTGACAATGTTCACACATTTAGCTCTGCAAAGCTTACCATTACCAACGCAGCAGACTTTATAAATCTCATGAACTGCCACCGTCTGTGGGACCTTGATGTTACTCTTGGTACCAGCATTGACCTTAGCGGTTATGAAACCTCTAACAAACAGTATTACGACGGCTACACAGATTACGGAAATGCAAAGATAGGCGGCAATCTCAAGCAAATGCCTATCGGCCGTTCGCTTGAAAAGAAGTTCTCAGGTACATTTGACGGTGCAGGATATACAATAAGCGGTCTTGACATTACATATGATGAAACTCACGGTTCAGGTCTCTTTGGTACCGTTGAGGGGCGCATTGTAGGCACAGAAAAGGATGCTGACGGAAACGACAGAAACATCCGCATTCCTGTTGTTATCAAAGACCTTACCGTAAAAGGTACTGTTACCAATGCAAAACAATCACGTTCAGGCGGTATTGTAGGTCAGGTACTTGCTCCCCTTCAGATAATCGGCTGTCAGTCTTATGTTGCCGTAAACGTTCCAACAGGTGCTGGCGGCGGTATCCTTGGTACCTATGCGGCATATAACGGCAGTTATGTTGATATACTGAACTGCGATAACTACGGAGAGATTAACGGTGAGGCTTATCTTGGTGGTATCATCGGTTACCTCGTAACAGCAGGTATTGATGCCCCTACTCCTGACATTTCGGAAAAGCTCACTATTACCGATTGTACCAACTACGGCTATGTTGAAGGTACTTCCGGCGGCATCGGCGGTATTTTAGGTACTGTTGCAATGAGCTCGTACCAAAGCAATGACGGCGGAAACGGTGAAGGATTTGTTAAGATTACAAATTCTGTAAATAAAGCCGAGGTAAAAGGCAGATTCTATGTTGGTGGTATTTTCGGTTATATCAACAAGCTTGTACGCTACAATCCTATCAACATGTCCTATGAAATCACCGAGTGTACAAATGAGGCAAATGTTACAGCCTATGGTGACACAGACGGTGAAATCAAATCCGGCGGTTCGGCAGCAGCAGGTATTGTCGGTTTTGTGCGTCTTGCATCCAACAATAACTTCACGGTTGACAGTTGTACAAACAGCGGCAACGTAAGCGGTGTTGGTCGTAGCGGCGGTATCGTTGGATACATCCACAATTATGATACGATCTCTACCGATGAGGTAATTGAGGATGCCGAGGGCGACGGCAGCATCGGTGACGATGTAGGCTCCGAGGGTGACGATAGCACTGATAGCGGTAATACTCCCACCGAGGAAAAGAGCTATACATCAAATGTAACTTACATTATCACAAAGTGTACAAATACAGGCAGCGTTACCGTTGACGGTAACACAATTGTCGGTGGTATTCTCGGTTACTATGCAAATATGGGTTACCCCGATATGGTATACGCAAACGGTGAGCCCAACAAGCTTATCATTTCCTACTGTAAGAATGAGGGCGACGTTGATGCCTTGACAACCTCAAATGCCGAAAAGGGCAAGTATGTAGGCGGTATCGTAGGCGCTATTGGTTCTAACGTGAACTACTCATGCCATGCAGAGATTACCATTGACACTGTTTATAATGCAGGTAACGTAGGCGAAAATGCTACCGATTTTATCGGTACGATCGTTGGTACCATCCGTCCTCTTATGACAGGTTCAGTAGAGGTTGACGGTGCGCCTGTTATATGCAACAGCTCATACAATATCATTGATGCACACGGCGGAGTAAGTGCCGCACCCGCTATCGGTGCATTCGGTCACTATAGTGTAGGCGGCACTGCAGTATTTGATTATACCCGTGTATATGCGGAATGCTATAACGATTTAGTAGGTATATATAACGGTCATACTATCACAATCAATAATTGTATCACCGATGCAAACAATGCACTTCAGCTTCGTGAGTTCGTTGGTAACTCCGAAGGCAAGTGGGTAATGACCTATGAAGGTCCTATGCTCACATATTTTGCGGGTGATAAAGAAACCGTAACCGATTACACTTACACAGTGGCAAATGCTGATGATCTTATAAAGCTTATGAACTCTCCTGCACTCTGGTCGGCAGATGTTACTCTTACTTCTGACATCGACCTTACCGGTGTAGCAGGTCAGGCTCCTATAGGTAACAGCCATATCGCATTTGTCGGTACCTTTAACGGTGGCGGCAACGAGATAAGCGGTCTTAATCTTACCGGTGCAGATAATATCGGCCTCTTCGGTTATGTCGAGGGCTACGGCAAAGACGATAGCTACGTAGGTGCTAAGATAAGCAATCTCACCGTTTATGGTACTGTTTCTAGTACAGCTCGCGCTGAGACAACTTCTACAATCGGCACAGGCGGTATTATCGGCAAGGCATACGGTGTTCAGCTTACAAACTGCATAAACAATGTTGAAGTAAACGGGGTTAACTGCGTTGGTGGTATTGCAGGTCTTGTTAACGTTGGCGGTCTTCAGATTTATCCTTTGACCGAAACGGATAATATGATGTATTCGCAAATGCCTACATATAGCGCAGGCACAACCAATGTAGAGAACTGTAAGAATGAAGCTGCAATTACCGCAAGCGGCGAGTATGTCGGCGGTCTTGTCGGTCTTGTATACAGTGTAAACAAGGATGCTGTTGTAAACATTATTAATAATGAGAACAGCGGTTCTGTCAGCGCTGACAGAATGGCAGGCGGTCTTGTAGGACGTCTTGACAACAGAGCCGACGGTGAAAACAACAAATATACTATTGAAAAGTTCAAGAATACCGGTAATATTACAGTTGTAAACGGCTATGCCGGCGGTCTTGCAGGTATCTTGTCTCTTGGAAGCGGCACATCCGCTTACGGTGCAACCGTTACTGTTGATACAGTTCTGAACGGCTCGAATCTCCATGATATTGATGCTGCGGCTGGTACGATTGCTTCTACAGGCAGTTACGGCAGATATGTCGGTGGTATTGTAGGTCTTTCACGTAACTATGGTTCAAACGAAGAGGCATTGCAATATAGCAACCTTATGAACACAGGTGCGGTTTTAAGTGCGTGTGTGCTTACAGAAGATACCGAGATAAACGGTGAGACTGTTCTTGCCGGCGGTGCAGTAGGTGGTATCTTTGGTACTGCTAACCACGGTAGCGGTCTGTACGTAGCAGAAAACCTCTACAACCGCGGTGCTGTTACAACCGAGACCAATATCGCTATCGGTGCTATCACTGCTGCTTCAGGCGTTGCAATGGGTAATGGATATGTCAAAGACCTCTACGCTTACAATGCAAATGCTGATAGCTTCGATTATGTCGGCGGTGTTAACTTTGTTGACGAGGATATGCTTGGCTACTCAGAAGCATTTACTCAGACACCTTCTGGCAAATCATATTTAATGGCATACAGCAACGGTCTTGCTCCTTTTGAAACTGAGTATACAAAGACCGCAGAGCTTCCTGCAACATACGAAAACTGGATCATGACCAGCGAAGGCGCAGAGCTTTCCTACTATCATGTACATGACAGCGTAGCTGCAGACGGTACAATTACTTGTATCTGTATCCCTGAAGAGCGAAAGGCTATCAGCTTCAGAGTGGCACTTCTCAGTGAGTATTTGCTTGAGTATACCATTCCTTATAATGCAGGCGAAACCAATCCTCGTATGGTATACACCATTACCGATGCAAACGGCAATATCACCACAACCGTTGTAGAGCCTGTAACATATGAAACATCGGGCGCAAACAATGAAAGTGATTTTGCAGTAATGTATCCCGGCAGTGGAACAAGTAAGTATTACTTCAAGGCTCCTGATATTGCAGGAAAGGAAATGACTGATAAGATTACAGGCACATTCTACTATGGTGAAGGAGAAGACATGTGCAAATCCAACACCGTAAGCGGCAATCTTATCACATACTATCAGGTAGCTAAGAGCGTATGGGGCAGCCGTACAGATGATACAGCTGTCAAACTTATGACACTGCTTGATGCAATGGTTAACTATGGTGCGGCAGCTCAGGAATACTTTGGCTATGGCGCCGATAATCTTGCTACAGATGCAACAGGCGCGCCAAAGGTTGATTATACAACTACAGATGTCACAATCAACGAAGAAGACGCAATTATGACTCGCACTGAGATTGAGGGACAAAAGTATACATTCGCTTTACAGTCTGCCGATCTTGATCAGCGCATTTCGTCAATTCTTTACTTCGAGTATACAGATATGCCCGATTTAGAGAATCTCGTCTTCAAGGGTTCATATACCAATGTTACCGGTGCACTGATTACATTCACTGCTGATACAGTGAAGATCGAAACTATAGAAGGCACTGAGTATATTGCGGTTTATGTTGACAGGCCTGCAGCAAAAGACCTTAGAGTCGAGTTTACAGGTGCACTTTACGAAGGCGAAACTCAGGTATCCGACAAGGTAACCACAAGTTTTGAGTGCTATGCTTTGCTTGCAGAAGGTACAAGCGATAATTCGCTTAAGGCACTTTGCCGTTCTATTCTTGCATATTGCGATGTAGCAAAGGATTACTTTGACGCATATTGGAATGAAATACTTGAATCTACTGAACAGTAAAAGGAGTGAAAGCAATGAAATATACAAAGCCCATAGCAGAAGTTGTTGAAGTTGCCGTATCTCACGACATAATTCTCGGTAGTGTTGATTTTGACTTCCTTCCTGAGTTTACATTGCCGTCTGAAACAGAAATGACTTTCTTTAAAGAAAAAGAATAAGTAAAAGCGCACCGCTTTCGCGGTGCGCATTTACAATATGGAATTAAGGCGAAAATAGAAAATTCTGATAGCTTAAATAGTCAGTGCATTACAATTTTGCTGTAACTTCTATACAAACAAAGATGTTTATGTTACAATATAATAAACATAAACCAAAGGAGGACTTGCAATGCATATCCCATCGCAAATTGAATATATGCTTCGCAAGCTTTCTTCTTGCGGATACGAAGCATATCTTGTCGGCGGCTGTGTGCGTGACTATCTGCTTGGCAAAACACCAAACGACTATGATATCACCACAAGCGCATTGCCGGATGAAACCATGGATGTTTTTGCAGGTGATCGCGTTATTCCCACTGGAATAAAGCATGGTACTGTAACGGTGCTTTACGATGGAGTTGCGGCAGAGATAACCACCTATCGTACCGAAACTACCTATACAGACGGACGTCACCCTGACAAGGTGGAGTTTTCACTCAGTATTTCCGATGACCTTTGCCGCAGGGATTTTACCGTTAATGCAATGGCAATGGATATTGACAGCAACATAGTGGATCTGTACGGCGGCAGAGCAGACCTTGAAAAAAAGGTTATCCGTACTGTCGGCAACCCCAAGGAACGTTTTACAGAAGATGCGCTTCGCATACTTCGCGCATTCCGCTTTGCGTCAAAGCTTGGATTTGAGATTGAAGAAAATACTCTTTCAGCGGCAGTATCTCTTGCCGATAGATTGTCTTTGGTGTCACGGGAGAGAATATTTGACGAGCTTATGAAGCTTATCTGCGGCATGCATGCGGGCAAGATAGTCAGGCTGATGTATGAGAACAAAATCTTTGACTGTATTTTCGACATACCTGTAATAAATGAAGCAGCTTTAGCTTATTTTGACAGGATGCCGTCATTTGAAAATGCAAGATTTGCGGCATTGTTACTCTATGATGAGCGCATATGTGAGCATGTAAAGTCGCTTAAAACTTCTTCGGAATTTGCCATGTCGGTAAAGAAGATTGTTGAATGCCATCTGCCTGATGCTTATGACAAGCCTACACTTCGTCGCATTATTTCCAAATACGGACACGCGGCACTTGATCGATGTATTGCCGAAGGAAACAGTAGTGGACTTGGCAATATGATTTTTGAGCTTATAGATACGGAGAATTGCTTCTCTGTGTCGGATCTTGATATAAGCGGCAATGACATAATGGCTATGGGCAAACAGGGTAAAGATATCGGCAAAACGCTAAATGAGCTTCTTTTTGCTGTATTTGACGAAAAAGTAGCAAACAATAGGAAAGATTTAATAGAGTACATTAAAAAAGTTGACAATACTTAAAAAGTATAGTACAATAATATGTAAAATGTTTTATGGGAGGAATAGTTATGGCAAACGAAGTTAGCTATATCGAATATAAAGGCAGAGCGTTTGTGCGTGAGCATGACACCATCTGCTACGGAAATATGACCGACCCGTATATCCTTTATATGATGATTATGTCATATAAGAAGTTCGGCAATACCGAGATTCCCGATAAGATTCTCATTCAGGTGCTTTCAACTGACAAGTCAAAGCCTTTTGCAGATAGAATTGTTAAGCAGGGTGAAAAGAGCGGTCTTTACGACGCACTTGACATCGGTGTTATCTGGCTTGAAAGAGCACTCGCGTAAAAGAGAAACCAAGCTCATATGAGCTTGGTTTTTTATATTTATTGTTCATTTGTCTTGTAAATAACCGAAAAAAGTATTATAATATTATATTAGAGTAAAAAAGGCGGTGATAGGGTGCATGCTTTTGAATTGAATAATGCACTTGTCTGCCCGATTTGCGGTGAGAGATTGTTGTTTGTCGAAGGTTCTCTTACTTGCCGTGGACCGCGCCGCCATAATTTCGATATAGCAAAGAGTGGATATGTAAATCTGAATATGCATCAGCCTACCAGCGGAGACGATAAAGAAATGGCGTTGGCAAGGCAATCGTTTTTGAGAAAAGGATATTACAAACCTCTTGCAGATGCTTTGGCTGAGCTTTCAGAAAGCGGGAGCATACTTTGCGACGCAGGATGCGGAGAGGGCTATTATACAGAGATTGCGGCATCGGGATTTGATGCTGTACTCGGCGTTGATCTTTCAAAGCACGCGCTGGCGCTTGCAGCTAAAAGTTCAAAGCAGAGTTCTATGTCGGACAAGTTGCTTTATACCACTGCCAGTGTATATACTTTGCCGCTTGCAGATGAAACTTGCGATTGTGTCATAAATGTGTTTGCACCTTGCGTTGAAGAAGAGTATGCGCGTGTGCTGAAAACTGGCGGTAAACTTATCGTTGCTGCTGCCGGACGCGAACACCTGTATGGGCTGAAAGAAGCACTTTATGATACCGTGGTACAAAACGAGGAGCGCCGCGATTATCCTAAAAAGATGCGGCTCGACCAAACGGTTTCTGTTAAATACAACGCTGATATTATCGGCGAAGATATTTACTCTCTTTTCATGATGACACCTTATTATTACAGAACAAAAAAAGAGAGTGCCGAAAAGCTGAAAATAATGGATAAACTTAGCACCGTTATTGATTTTGAGGTGCGAGTGTATATTAAAGAGGACAGTAATGTTTAGTTTGATTATTCCCATGTATAATGAGGAGAAGATTCTCCCCGAAACTATAAAAACGTTGCATGATTATATGTCAGTGGCGTTTGATGAGTATGAGATAATCTTTTCTGATGACGGTTCAAAGGACCGTTCCAGAGAAATAGTCAGTGGGTGCGGGCTCCCGAATATTCGACTAGTCAGCTATGAGCATAACAAGGGCAAGGGCGGGGCAGTGCGAAATGGAATGCTTAACGCAAGAGGCGATGTTCGTCTTTTTACTGACTGTGATCTCGCATACGGAACAGATATCATCCGTGAACTGTATGATAAATTTGTATCCAAAAAGTGCGATGTAATGATAGGATCGCGCAATATCCATAAGGATGGATATGCAGGGTATACTTTTTTAAGAAAGTTTGTTTCCAAGGCTTATATAAAGGTACTATGTTTGGTTGGCGGATTCAAATTAAGTGATTCACAGTGTGGCTTCAAAGCCTTTTCCGGCAAGGCAGCAGAAGCGGTTTTCTCAAAATGCGAGACAAACAGCTTTGCATTTGATTTTGAGGCTATTATGTTTGCATCGCGTCTTGGCTTTAAGATTAACGAGATTCCCGTTAAGATAATCAATCATCGTGAGTCGGAGTCAAAGGTCAGCATGCTTTCGGACGGCATAAAAATGCTCAGAGATGTTATGCGCATTAAAAAACATGTGAAAAAGACTTTGGCAAAGTCTTAAAATGTATTGCACATTTTGTCGTAGTCTGTTATAATAATAAAGTTAAAATATTAGCAATATGCAAAAGGAAGGTATTATCATGGATATCAAGCAGGAATCACTTCAGGCACATTATGATTGGCAGGGAAAGATAGAAGTTATCTCTCGTGCTAAGGTAAATGACCGTCACGACTTGTCTGTTGCATACACCCCCGGTGTTGCTCAGCCTTGTCTTGAAATTCAGAAGGACTATTGGAAGTCTTTTGAGCTTACTCGCCGTCACAACCTCGTTGCTGTTATTACCGACGGTACAGCAGTTCTTGGTCTTGGCGATATCGGCCCTGAGGCAGGTATGCCGGTTATGGAAGGTAAGTGCGCACTTTTCAAGGAGTTCGCTGATGTTGATGCATTTCCGATTTGCGTTCGTTCTAAGGACGTAGACGAGATCGTTCGTACTATTTATCTCATTTCCGGTTCTTTCGGCGGCATCAACCTCGAGGACATTTCCGCTCCCCGTTGTTTTGAAATCGAAAAGAGACTCAAGGAGATCTGTGACATTCCCGTGTTCCATGATGACCAGCACGGTACAGCTATCGTTTGCGCAGCAGCTCTTATCAATGCGCTTAAGGTAGTAGGTAAGAAGATTGATGAAATCAAGGTAGTTATCAATGGCGCAGGCAGCGCAGGTATCTCTATCGGTCGTCACCTCCTCAATCTTGGTCTTAAGAACCTCGTTATGGTTGACCGCTTTGGCGCAATTTACGAGGGCAAGTCAGAGAACAACCCTGCACAGGAGGATATCGCAAAGGTTACCAACCGCGCAATGGAAAAGGGCAACCTTGCTGATGTTATGAAGGGCGCGGATGTGTTCATCGGTGTAAGTGCTCCCGGTATCGTTTCTAAGGAGATGGTTGCTTCCATGGCTAAGGATGCTATCGTATTCCCCATGGCAAACCCCACTCCCGAGATTATGCCTGATGAGGCACTCGCGGCAGGTGCAAGAGTTGTAGGTACAGGTCGTAGCGACTTCCCCAACCAGATCAACAATGTTCTTGCGTTCCCCGGCATCTTCCGTGGTGCACTTGATTGCCGTGCGGCTCAGATTACCGAGGATATGAAGGTTGCAACCTCTTATGCTATCGCGTCTCTCATTCCCGACAGCGAACTCAGAGAGGATAACATTATTCCTTCCGCACTCAATAAGGATGTTGCAAAGGTAGTTGCTGAGGCAGTTGTTAAGGCTGCAAAAGACAGCGGCGTTGCAAGAATCTAAGTATTACATAAAAAGCCACTCATTCGAGTGGCTTTTATTGTTATCATGTATTCGCGTTGTAAATTGGAAATCACAAACCGTAGAGGACGACCTCCCGGACGTCCCGTTGCGCCTTTGTTAGTGCGGGCTGTCGAGGACGCAATGCTCACATAAACATTAATTTACGGCATCATTTCAAAAAAGTCTTTTATTTTTTCTATCATTATTGTATAATAGAAATAATATAGTTAGTACAGTATTATTCTTTGGAGTGAACATTGAAATGACGCTGTACTCATCTGTTTTTTTGTTTTGTTTTTTGCCGGTTGCGGCGGTTACATATTACATGTTTCCGCGTGTGTGTCGCACAGGCATAATATGCGTGATAAGCCTGTTTTTTTATCTGATGTCAGCAGGAAGACTTTTTTTCGTGTTGCCATTGCTTTCGCTCGTATGTTATGGATTGTCTTTTGCCGGCAAAAAAGGTTTTTATCTTTGCCTTTTACTTTTGCCGTTTTTAAGGTTGATTGATGCTTGCAATTTCGGCGTAGCATTCTTTGTGGTACGCGCCGCGGCATATATTTATGATGAGCATAAAGAAAAGAATTTTGCAAAGGTTTTTGCGTTTCTTATGTTTTTCCCAACTGTCAGTGCCGGACCGGTAACGCGTTATGACTGTATACGGTTTGATAGAGCGGCAGATTTTTCACTGATATCACGTGGAATCCTTTTGCTTATCTGGGGCGCTTTTGAAAAACTGTTTTTTGCCGACACGCTGAAACGCGCATTTGATTTGTTCCATAGCGGTGGTACAACACTTTCTGCATTTGCGGCACTGATTGCTTATTCATTATATATATATTTTGATTTTTCTGGCTACAGCAACGCCGCGATAGGCGTGTGCAATATTTTTGGTGTCGCTTTGCCAAGAAATTTTGATTTTCCGTATATGTCGCGTTCTGTGGGTGAGTTTTTTCGCCGCTGGCACATTTCTCTTGGACGTTGGCTTTTTGATTATATCTATTTGCCGCTCGGCGGCAGTAAACATGGAAAAGTGCGAATGTTTTTGTCGCTTGCCGCGGTATGGACATTTAGCGCGTTATGGCATGGATTTACACTTGCATATCTGCTTTGGGGTGCTTGGTTTTTTGCACTTTCTGCACTTGAGAAAAATAAAATCAAGCTTGGCAGATTCGGTACACTTGGTTCAGTAGCACTTGGTTGGGTGTTTTTCTTTTCCAAAACCCCAAATGATGCCTATAAATTTTTGTTGCGACTTTTTTCGGCTGGAAATACTTTGCTTTATAGTCGTGCAGATATATATAACTGTATGCGGCATTTGCCATTTATACTTTTGGCTGCGTTTTTTGCGACACCCGTGGTGCATAGAATGTTTTGTATGCTTTATGAAAAGGCACGGGGACTCACTTATATAGCGGTAATACCGGCGATGTTGCTCGTTTTATCGTGTCTTGCCGCAGGAGGACATTCTCCGTTTCTGTATGCATCGTTTTGAGGTGGCACCATGAAGATATTTGTGATGCTTTCTTTGACGGTTGCTTTGGTTATGCTATTTTGTATCGTGCTTTGTCCGATAGATTATCTTGAGAGCGAAAAGCGCTATGTTAGCGAGTTCTCGATTTCAGAAGTTGCTTTTTGCGAACGATTACCTTTTCGTGAGCAGCTTATGCGTCTTAATCGCGATGTAATGCTTGCTCTTGGTATAAATGAGTTCTCCGGAGCTTTTTTCGGCAAAAACGGATATATTTTTTCAAACGAAACCGTGAGCGGTGATGTGCTTGAAAAGAATCTTTTATCAGCAAAAGCTTTTGCTGATAAAAACGGCATCAGTACGCATATTGCGCTGATCGGTTCGAAAACGGATGTGCTTGTTCACTTTTTGCCAGAGCTTTATGGCGATGAAAGAAAAGCACTCTGGAAATGTGACGGACACGTTGCCGATATTCTGCCCATGCTTATTCTCAAAGGCGGAGAGGGAAAATATATTTTCTATCGTGGAGATCACCATTTAACTTCACTTGGCTCATACTATGTTTACAAATCACTTTCAAATGCGCTCGGATATGACGCATACGGTGCATCGGATTTTTCTGTCAGCGTTGTCAAGAGTGATTTTTCGGGTAGTGATGCACGAAAAATGTTAACGGTGACAGATGATAGAATTGCATTGTTCAGATATAAAGGTGACAGTGAATACGTCACTGAAAATCTGGATACAGGCAAGAAATATAATGGGCTTTATGATTACGATAAACTTTTTTCTCCTGACCCATACGGCATTTTTCCGATAGCCGATTGCGGTCGCGCAAAGATAACGCTCGGAGAGGGAAGAGAAATGCTTCTCCTCATCTGTGACAGCTATGGAGATTCGCTTGCCCCATTTTTGGCGCGACATTACGACCTTGATATTGTTGATCCGCGTTATTTTGGCGGATCTGTAAAAGGATTGATAGATGAAAATGACTATGCCAAGGTTCTTTTTTGCTTTGGTATGGATACACTAGCAAGCAAAGAAGTTTTATACAAGTTGAATTTTTAGGAGGTGAGAAAATGGCAAATCTTGATATGCCTGTGTCAAAACTTGACGGCATTGGCAAGGTAAAGGCGGCGGCGTTTGAGAAACTCGGTATATGCACTTTGCGCGATCTGATTTACCATTTTCCCACAAGATATGAGAATCGCGGAGTGGTATCGCGTCTTGCCGAAGGTAGGGTTGGAATGACGCAGTCATATATTCTCACTGTTTCCACCGAGCCTAAAATGGCAAGACTTCGTGGCTCACTTACTATAGTGAAATTCCGCGCATTTGATGAGAGTGGCAGTGTTGAGATAACATATTTCAATCAGCCGTATATGCGCGACAAGTTCCATGTCGGCGAAACATATCGTTTCTACGGTAAACTGAATGAAAAACTCGGTAAATATTCGATGTCAAGTCCCGTGGCGGAGATGTTCAGAGAGGGACAACCTCTCCCCGACCTTTACGCGGTATATCGGCTTGCGCAGCCGCTGAATAAAAAGGTGATACGTGAATGTGTTTCACAGGCACTTGTGCTTTGCAACGGTGAGCTTTTTGACACCGTTCCAGGTGATATCCGGGCAAAGTATTCTCTTGCATCGCTTTCGTACGCACTTGAGAATATCCATATTCCCGAAGATCTCGCATCGCTTGACCGTGCCGCTCGTCGCCTCGCGTTTGATGAATTGCTTGAAACAGCGCTTGCGGTGCGTCTTATGCGAAATAAGCAGACGCAAAGCTATGCCGCGCGTATGATGAATACTGATATCTCGCCATTTCTTGATACCGTTCCTTTTGAACTTACCAACGCGCAAAAGCGCGCGGTTGATGATATTATAGCCGATCTTTCTGCAGGCAAAGGATATGACGCTCCCAGAATGTCACGCATACTTGTAGGGGATGTTGGATGCGGCAAAACAGTATGTGCCGCGGCAGCAGTGTTTATGACGGTGAATAACGGATATCAGGCGCTTATCATGGCACCTACAGAGATACTCGCTTCACAACATGTAAATGACCTTGCGCCACAGTTTGCCGCTATCGGTTACAAGGTTGAAAAGCTTACAGGTAGTACTACTGCCGCTGAAAAGCGTCGCATAAAAGCAGGACTTGCTGACGGCAGTATAGATATAGTTATAGGTACACATGCGCTTATTGAGGATGATGTTGTATTTCGTTCACTTGGACTGGCTGTCTGCGATGAACAACACCGATTTGGTATTGCACAACGTGCAAAACTCCTTGAAAAAAGCCCACGCGCGCATATGCTGGTAATGAGCGCTACGCCTATTCCGCGCACATTGTCACTTGTGCTTTACGGCGACCTTTCGATATCTCGGATTGATGAGATGCCCAAGGGCAGACAAAAGGTTGATACATTCTTTGTAAATGAGAATTACCGAACACGGCTTAACGGTTTTATTGATAAACAACTCGCCGAGGGCGGACAAGTTTACGTAGTATGTCCTGCAGTTGAGCAGGTAGAGGATGATGCAGACGACGGTGCACCTACGGTCAGCGTTTTCGATACGGGAGCACAGCCTCCACTTAAAAGTGCTGTCGAGTTTGCAGCAGAACTTGGCGACCGATTCCCAAATGCGAATGTTGCGTATATACACGGCAAAATGCGTCCTGCAGAAAAAAATGATATAATGTCCCGCTTTGTTTCGGGTGAGATAAAATTGCTTGTTTCCACTACGGTTATCGAGGTAGGCATCAATGTGCCAAACGCATCGCTTATGATAGTTGAAAACGCCGAGCGTTTTGGTTTATCTCAGCTACATCAGCTCAGAGGACGCGTAGGACGAGGCAGTCGCAAGTCATACTGCATACTTGTTTCAGATACCGACGGCGAGATTGCGACGCGCCGATTAAAGCTTATGACAAAGACCAATGACGGTTTTGTTATCGCCGAAGAAGACCTTAAAATGCGTGGCCCCGGTGACTTTCTTGGAACCGATGGTGCAAGACAGAGCGGTGTAGGCGGTAATTACCGTATGGCGGCGCTTTGCCAGGATGCGTCTATTCCGGAAGCAGCCGGAGAAGCTGCATCATTGATACTTGAAATCGATCCTGCACTGGCTTCACCCGAATTTGCTGCGCTTCGTATGCGTCTTTCGCGCGCGATGAACGCAAGCGAAACTACTATGAACTGAGGTAAAATTAATGTTAAATCAACCGCTTGCTGACAGACTTCGTCCGGAGTCACTCGATGACATGGTGGGGCAACAGCATCTGTTTGGCAAAAACGGCGTTGTCCGCAAGATGCTTGAGGGCGGCAGAGTCACAAATATGATATTTTTCGGTCCTCCCGGTACTGGTAAGACCACTGCAGCAAATATTGTTGCAAAGCAGTCTGGCATGACGCTGTATAAGCTCAATGCCACCACAGCATCTCTGTCCGACGTTAAAGATGTGATAACGCAGTCACAGAATATGTTCGGTGCCGCAGGAACACTGCTTTATCTCGACGAGATTCAGTATTTTAACCGCAAGCAACAGCAATCTTTGCTTGAATATATCGAGGACGGACGTGTTACGCTAATTGCTTCTACCACGGACAACCCTTATTTCTGTATCTATAATGCTATTTTGTCACGTTGTGCTGTGTTTGAGTTTAAACCTGTCACAGCAAACGATATCAAAAAGGCATTGCTTCGCGGGCTTGATATGCTCAATAAAGAGAGCGGCAAGGATATAACGATTGAGGATAAGGCACTTGACTTTATTGCCGGAGTTGCCGGCGGTGATGTTCGTTCATCGCTTGGAGTCCTTGAAAATGTTTATTCAATTGCTAAAAATACGATTACAGAAACCGATGCGAAGGAGTTTACACCGTCTTTTACAGGCAATTTTGACCGACAGGGCGATGTGCATTACAATCTGCTTTCCTGCTTGCAAAAATCTATCCGTGGTTCTGACCCCGATGCGGCGGTGTTCTATCTTGCGAGAATTTTAGAGGGCGGTGATATACTTTCAGCTTGCCGCAGGCTTCTTGTAATTGCTTCCGAGGACGTAGGGCTTGCATATCCGCAAGCGGCAATAATGGCAAAGGCGTGTACCGATGCGGCAAAGGAGCTTGGACTTCCTGAAGCGGCGATACCGCTTGCAAACTTAACCGTTGCGCTTGCCACTGCACCTAAGTCCAACAGTGCATATATGGCATATGCTGCAGCTAAGAACGATTTTCTCAGCGGTATGGGACAGGATATTCCGTTGCATTTACAGTCTCCGCTGTTCAAAGGATATAAGTATCCGCATGATTACTCCGACCATTATGTAAAGCAGCAGTATTTACCCGATGACCTTAAAGGTAAAAAATACTACGAGTTCGGCGAGAATAAAACCGAACAAGCCGCAAAAGCGTATTGGGAAAAGGTGAAGAAGTAGTTTGGTAAATTAATGATTATATAATCACTTTAAAATGCAATCATTTTAAAGTGTAGAGGGGCGTACATTCGCATGTCGCTCACCGCGACCGCCCCTTTAAGGAGTAAAAAAGCCGGGGAACCCGTCTTTTTTACAGATTTTTAGGCTTCCCCTTGAGGGGAAGCTGTCAGCGTAGCTGACTG
>JAFQDK010000012.1 GCA_017399305.1 Clostridia bacterium | reverse complement strand
TACAAAGAAAACATTACCCGTGAGGAATTTTGCGAACTGATTTATAATCTTATTGTATTAGCAAGTGATGAAATCACAGCACCTATAACAGACAGCTTCACAGACACCAAAAATGATAAAATTCTTATGCTGAACGGTTTGGGAATTATCAACGGAAAATCATCAACAGAATTTGCTCCTAATGATTATCTTACCCGTGAAGAAGCTGCAACTATTATCGTGCGTATGGTAAACAAGGTGTTTCCTATGGCAGCGACAGAAATGTGGTTTGAGTATGACGATATAAATGAGATTTCCGAATGGGCATCTGATTCTATTCAAACAATCAGCAACTTAGGATTTATGAATGGTGTCGGAAATAACAAGTTTGCTCCGAAAGATACATACACAACAGAACAGGCAATCGTAACTCTTGTTAGAGTTCTTGAAAGTGCAGGAGCAGCCGGACTTCTTGATGAAAACACAAGTCTTGGAATTATCGGCGGTGCAGACGGCCCCACATCAATAATCATTGGCGAAAACACAACCGTTATTGGTGGAGCTGATGCACCTACACAGATTACTGTAATTGACACAAAAAAGGTTGATGATTTCTATATAGATGAAGCAACTAAACTCATTAAAGAATCTGCTGAACTTGCAGCCGATAAGGAATTTATCGGTTATTACACAGCAAACGAAGAAATGACAAATAAAGTTTTGGAGCTTGGTGCTGCTGATTACAGCAAGCCATCAAAGATTTATTATATGTCTGCAAACCGTGAGCAGATAATAAACAACATTAAAGCCTTTTCTGATGAAGAATTAGACGGCTTCGATATTGAAAAATTACTCAAACTTAACAAGGTTGATTTTTCACACCTCGCAAGTATGATAAATGCTTCTTATGGAACAGAAAATCTTGCAGCTCTTACTATCCTCACCAACAGCAGAGGTTATATAATGCCAAAGGATTTTACTGACGATTTCGCTTTGTATTTACAGTATGACGGCGAATATTCAGCACTTGTGTCATTCTCTAAATTCGGTGATGGAGTTATTAAAGCTACTATGTCATTTGTAAATAACGGAGATAGAGATAACATCTTCTCTCGTCTGTATGAAATTACACAAGGCTTGGGTGAAGATAGCATTGATGTAGCAATCGTAAAATAACCCACGCAGGAGGTTGATGTTATGAGAAAAATCGGTTTAGGTATTGCAATTATTTTGCTTGCTATTCTCATAGAGGTTTCGCATAATGGCTATTTTGCCTATGTAACAAGCGGAATAGGTGTAATTGGTTTGATAATAGCTATTTTCGGAGCTGCCGACAAGTCTGATAAATTATAATTATAAAGCTCAAATGAATTAAGGGCATACCGCCGATAAAAAGCGGTATGCCCTCGTTCTATTTTTGCAAGAATTTTCATTCAAGTTGCATTTATGGTTATAATAAATATAAAAAACTTGAAAGGAAGTTTTGAAATGAAAAATATTACAAATGAAATTGTAAAAAGATTTGAACTATATCTGTATGAGGAAGAAAAGAGCGACAACACCATAGAGAAATATATGCGTGATATTCGTTTCTTCTGTGAGTGGCTCGGCGGTAAAGGGGTTGATAAATCGGTAGTGCTTGCCTATAAAAAAGAGCTTTGTGAGAAGTATCTACCTGCGAGCGTTAATTCAATTTTATCATCACTCAATGCTTTATTTATGTATATGAATTGGTACGATTTGAAAGTCAAAACCCTAAAAATACAACGCCGGATATTTGCCGATAAAGAAAAAGAACTGACAAAAGCCGAATACGAAAGACTTTTGACAGCAGCTAAAAACAAAAAGAATGAACGATTATATTATTTGATGCAGACCATAGGCAGTACGGGATTGAGAATTTCCGAATTAAAATATGTAACTTGCGAAGCCGTGAACACAGGGCAAGCAACAATAAATTGTAAGGGCAAAATACGGCAAGTATTTTTACCGAAGCAACTATGTAAAATGCTGAAAACCTATATGAAGCAGCGAAATATAAAAAGCGGCTCGGTGTTCATAACACGAAGCGGTAAACCTCTTGACCGTAGCACAGTATGGAAGATGCTCAAAGATTTATGCGAGAGTGCCAATGTAGCACGAAGCAAAGTCTTTCCCCATAATTTTCGTCATCTTTTTGCGAAAACATTTTATTCTTTGCAAAAAGATATTGTAAGACTTGCCGACATCTTGGGACATTCAAGCATAGAAACTACTCGTATTTATACAATGGAAAGCGGAACGGAACACATAAAGCTAATGCAAAAGCTCGGTTTATTGCGGTGTTGAAAAATTTTTTGAAAAAATCTCACAAAACCCCTTGACAAACATCGTATGAGGGCGAGACATACCTCCTTGAAAATTCTATCGTTGATGGCGGTACTGCAGAGCCGCAGACTATGTCGGGCTTTGGCTCAAACTGGAGTGGCGGAAAGCAGCTTTGGTGGCATCTTGGTACTACCGTAGGTGACAAAATGAACGTATATATCTTTGTAGAAAAAAGCGGAATGTATCGGATGAACATGGGCATCACCACTGCAAAGGATTACGGTATGTTTGATCTTACGCTTAACGGCTCAAAGATCGCATCTGTTGACGGCTACAGCACAAGCGTTGCATATAAGACAGTTGATTTTGGGTTTGTCGATCTCAAGGCGGGGTATAATAAACTTCAGTTTACCATTACAGGCAAGAATGCATCTGCCACCGCATACCTTGTAGGTCTTGATTGCTTCAAGGCAACAAAGGTTGATGAATCTGACATCACACTTTACGAAGGCGAGGATGAGATGCTTGCAAATGCTACTGTTTCTGCGGGAAGTTTACGTGCACAGACAATGACAGGTTTTGGCAGTGTGTGGAGCGAAGGCAGTCAGCTTTTCTGGACGGTAGGCGCGGCTGATAACACACTCTCTACAAGTATTACTGTTTCAAAGACAGGGAACTATTCTCTCGCAGGCGGATTTACAATCGCAAAAGACTATGGTATAATTGAATTATACGTAAACGGTGTAAAGGTCGGTACGTTTGATGGCTACAATACAAGTGTAGCTCACAAGATTTCAGATTTTGGAACTGTCACTCTCAGTGCGGGGGCAAATACTGTTGAAATCAAGCTTATCGGCAAAAACACAAGTGCTACAAATTACTATGTAGGTATTGACTATCTGCGAATAGTCGAAAAGTGAGATTATGAAAAAGCAACCTAAAATTTTAGTAGTCGGCAGTCTTAACGTTGACAAGGTAATGACAATGGACGTTTTCCCGAAAGCAGGAGAAACTGTTATAGGCGAAGAGATAACAACCGCGGCAGGCGGCAAAGGGGCAAATCAGGCGGTACAGGCGGCAAGATTCGGCGCATCTGTAACAATGGTAGGTGCTGTCGGAAATGATGAAAACGGAAAATTTGCTCTTGCAATCTGTAATGAGGCGGGTGTTGATACAACGCATGTCATTATAAAGGATAATGTACAGACAGGGCTTGCCGTTATTCTCCTTGAAAATCATGACGGAAGTGTGCAGAACCGCATTATAGTATATCCGGGCGCAAATATGGCTATCACACAGGATGACGTTGCTTTTCTCAAAGATACAATCTCAAACTATGACCTCGTGGTAATGCAGCTTGAAATACCTATGGAGATAAATGAGATCGTTGCAAAATACGCGCATGATAAGGGTGTTCCTGTGTTTTTAAACACTGCGCCCTATGCGCCGCTTCCCGACAGTATTATTCCATATCTCACATACGTCTGCCCAAATGAAACCGAGGCGGAGAGCATGACCGGCATCACTATTCCGCGTGACGGAAACACCGCAGACCTTGATACCGCCAAAAGAGCGGCAGAAATAATTCTATCTAAGGGTGCAAAGAATGTGCTTATTACCCTCGGTGCGGCAGGAGCCGCGCTCTATGGAGATGGTGGTGAGTATTATTCTCCTGCAGTGAAAGGCGTTAAAGCAGTTGACCCCACCGCGGCAGGCGACTCATTTATAGGTGGCTTCAGCTATGCAATCACAAGCGGAATGAGCACGGAAGAAGCGCTCGCGTTTGCAAACCGTACGGCAGCGGTTACCGTTTCTCGCAAGGGTGCAATACCTTCGCTACCTACTTTCTCAGAGTTATAAATAAAAATCTCCGCTTTTGCGGAGATTTTTATTTACAATTGGTGAGATTTGGAGTATGCTAAATATATAAATATTTAAGGAGCTAAACATGGAAAATCAAATCAAGCTTATCGAAGCTTCTGTTGAAAAATATAAAGAGTCTATTCTCAAGGCGGAGCGTTATATCTGGAACAATCCGGAAACAGGTTTTAAGGAATGGAAAACCAATGCCTATTTAAAAGAAAAGTATACAGCACTGGGTTATACACTGCATGAGGCAGGCAATATCCCCGGATTCTACGTTGAGATTGACACAGGCAGAGAAGGTCCGTGCGTACTTGTACTTGGCGAAATGGACTCTGTCATTTGCCCTGAGCACCCGGAGGCTGATAAAGAAACCGGTGCAGTTCACGCATGCGGACACAATACTCATAGTGCAACTCTTTACGGTATTGCGGCGGCACTCACCGAAAATGGTATGCTTGATAATCTTTGCGGTAAGATCAAGCTTTGTGCTGTTCCCGCTGAGGAACTGCTTGAGATTGAATACCGTGCAGAACTTAAAAAACAGGGAATTATCAAATACTTCGGCGGTAAAAGTGAATTTCTTTATCGCGGATATTTTGACGATGTTGACATAGCGTTTATGGTTCATGCTGGCGGACGTTTTGGCGTTCGCAAGGGGCATCATGTAGGCTGTATTGTTAAAAAGATTATCTATAAGGGCAAAGCCGCTCATGCTGGCGGTGCACCCCAGATGGGCAGAAATGCGCTCTATGCCGCAACTTGCGGACTTAACGCTGTAAACGCAATAAGAGAGACATTTCTCAATATGGACTATATCCGTGTGCATCCTATAATGACCGCCGGTGGCACTATGGTAAATGCAATTCCGTCAGAAGCCAGACTCGAAAGCTATGTTCGCGGCAAGACCTTTGATGCTATGAAAAAAGTCAATCGCAAGGTAAATCAGGCACTTGTCGGAGCGGCGCTTTCGCTTGGCACAAATATTGAGATAGTTGACTATCCCGGATATTCTCCCACTGTGCACGATTCAACTCTTGGAGATATGTTTGCCGAGGCGGCGGCAGCCATAATTCCACAGCATGAGTTCAAGATTGTACAGGGTGTAGCTACAGGCTCAACTGACATGGGTGACCTTTCAAGCATTATGCCCATTCAGCATGCTGATGCCGCAGGCGCAAAGGGAACAGGTCACGGCATGGATTATTATATTGTTGATCCTGTTGCCGCATGTGTTGACAGTGCAAAGCTTCAGCTTATGATGCTTTATCTGTTGCTTTCGGATAACGGCGAGCGTGCAAAAAAAGTCATTGCAGAGTACAAGCCGCAGTTTGCAACTAAAGAGGAGTTCCTCTCCTTTGTTGATAGTCTCAATGACAGCGGCGACCGCATTGAGTATTTCGACGACGGTACTGCAAAGGTAAGAATAGATAAATAAAAAAATGACTCCGTGAGGAGTCATTTTTTTATGCCTTTTTATCGGCAAAGTATTTGATTATTGCTTTTCTTGTGACAATTCCTACAAATGCGCCAAAGTCATCGACGACAGGGACAAAGTTCTGTTCAACGGCTTTAGATAAGAGATCCTCCATAGTGGTGTTAATGCTTACGGCGACATTCCTTTTTGAAACAAGAGAGTCAATGGATGTATGCTCTGCCATTTGCATATCGGTAAAGTCTTTGTCAAGTATCTTCCAGAGAAAGTCACCTTGACTTACCGTACCTATGTAGGTGCCGTCCTTGGCAACAACAGGAACTTCTGTATAGCCGCTGTTTTTCATTTTTTCAAGACCTTGTCTTAAGGAATTGCCGAGAGTGAGATATGTAACTCCGCTTTTGGGGCGGAGAAAGAATAGAATGTTCATACCGTCCTCCGTTGGGGTTATTCATTTATAACTCTATTGTACCATACTTTCTTACAAAAAGGGGAGAAAAACGAAAAATTCTCGTACAATTCAAAAATAATTCAAAAACACTTTTAACAATTCTGTTATTGTTAAATCTTAAAAGAATTGTTACACTAAAATCAAAGTGGAGGTGTAACGATGCTTATTACCAATAAAAAAGAATTTGAAAGATTTTCGGCATGCCACCAAGTTTTGAAAAGAATAGTATAAAAAGGCAGCTCCTTGCGGGATTCCCGCGCGGAGCTGTTTTTTTAATAGTAATTCTAAAAACACCTTGCAAAAATACACCTTTTGGCAGTATAATGTAAATAGAAACGAGGTGGTAGTATTGGAATACGGATTATCGCTTGATCATCTCCCCCTTTGTACGGATTCATCTTTTCGATATTTTGAAAAGCATGAGCGACATATGACGCGTGTCTGTTCGCAAGATGTGCTTGTTTTGGTTTTTGATGGAGTGTTGCGTTTTTCCGAAAACGGAATACCTCTTGAGATAGGCGCGGGTGAGTATTATATTCAGCGTCATGGGCTACGTCAGGAAGGTCTTGTGGAAAGTGACACACCTTCCTACTATTTTATACATCTTGAAGGAACATTTTCAGATAAAGGAAACATTTTGCCTATTCGTGGCAAGGTTGATTTTAATGAGATGTTTCCACTTTTGAAAAAGCTTGATGAGTTATATCTTTTTCATGCACCTGTTGTAGAAAAAGCGGCGGTGGTTTATCAGGTTCTTACTCTGTTGAAAAATCAATCCGGAACCATGTCACGCAGTCCAGTGGTCATGAAGGTGATTTCAGCTGTGTTTGCCGATTTGCAAAAGCCTTTTTCGCTTCAGGATATTGCAAACCAGTGCGGATATAATAAAAACCACATTATTCGTATTTTTAAAAAGGAAACGGGGAAAACACCGTATGCATACATTACCGATATAAAGATCAGCAAAGCTAAACAGCTTTTGCTTGGTTCGGATGCTTCCTTGTCACAGATAAGCGCAGAGTGTGGCTTTGGCGACTATATCAATTTGTATAAATCGTTTGTAAAAGCTGAAGGGTGTCCGCCTCTTGTCTGGAAAAAACAGCAGACAACTTAAAAATATTGATTGCAATTATCAACTAAAAACTTTCCAATATATATTACATTGGTACAAAAAGTTGACTGAATGCACATTGATATGATATGTTTAAATTAGTTATATTATATAGAAAAGAGGAGCTAATATGAAAAATACACTGCGTTTTTCACTGTTGTTTGTTTTCGTGATGCTTTTTGCGGTAATGGCAATAAGTGCTTCTGCAGAAGAAGTTGCTTATTACTACATTGATTCCGAGGCAGGCATCGACCACACAACCGGTGATGATCCTAACGTTCCGCTTCGTACATTTACCGAGGCTTGTAACAATGCCGTACGTGACGGCGTTGACAAGGCGTATATCGTTGTAATGAACGAGTATGTTTTCAATGGTACTGTTAATGAAGTAAAGCATCCTGATGTTGAGTTTATCCTCACAGCAAAGGACCGTTATACAGATTACGGCTCTCTTGGCGCAAAGCTTATCATCACAGGTGCGCGCAGATATTATCTCAACGGTAATACCACATTTGAAAACCTTAAAATAGAGCGTGACAACTCTCTTGTAGTTGTTGCTCAGTACAATCATCTCACATTCGGTGAAGGAATGGAGATGACATATACAAGCGAAACCGATAAGGGGCTTTGGGTAGTTGGTGGTTATCAGTCTCCCGAGGATTCTGTCGATGTATCTCTTGATTCACATGTCACGATCAAGAGCGGTACTTATCACAGAGTAGTTGGCGGTTCACGTCAGAACTGGAATGATAAGTATGACGGTCTTACTTATACCGGTACACATTATATTGATATTTCCGGCGGTAAAATTGATATTCTTATCTGTGCATCATATGCTAAGAATGTTTCCGATAGCGCTGTGGTAAATATCAGCGGCGGTGAATTCCGTCAGATTTATCTTGGCGGTGATGCCACACGCCGTTTTGATAACGATTTGACTGCAACCTTTACCGGCGGTAAGGTTACGGAGGGCGTTTTTGTAAATAATATTGTCGGTGCAGCTGATGTAACAATTGCCGGCACAGAGATGAGCTCTTTGGAACTGGTTTATTCAACTGATAAGATTAAGGAAATGGCTCGTCAGAAGAACAAGACAAAGACTCTCTTCTATGATTCTCACTACTATACCGATGCGCAGATTGAAGCTTTCGGTGCAGGCTTCAATAAGGTTGAAAATATTACTACTGTATATACTGCAAACGGTGCAGATGGAAGCGGCAAGACCGAAAGCGATCCTGCGGCATTTGCAGATGCATTCAAGGCGGCTGTAGATACAAAGGCTGTTTTGGTTGTACTTAACAATATGACGGTTACCGATTTTGTTGAGCCCTCTCACGACGCTATTATCAAGGTTAAGGGCGCAACCGAAAAGGTTACGCTCACTTTGAACGGTACATATACTTTTAGCGGTGAAACTGTATTCTCCGAGATTAAACTTGCAGGTAACGCAAAGCTTAATGCCGAGAACGGCACTTTCGTTGCAGAAAGCGATGCAACCGTTTCTTCAAAGTTTGATATCACAGGATCTGCAACACTTAAGACAGGCGAATTCGGCAATGTTACAAACGCAAATACCGTAATTGTAAATGGTGCTACCGTACAGAGTATTACCGGCGGAAATACTTCTGCAAATGTTGAGGTTCTCGCAGGTAAGGTGGGCAATATTATAACTGCTTCTGAAAGCATTCAGAATTTTGCCCTTGTTGTAAGCGGCGGTGCTATTGACAAGGTTACATTCAACAATGTTACAAAATCTCTTTCTTATAAGCTTTATGGCGGTACAGTTGCTGCATATGAAGTGCTTGGCAATAATGTAAAGGGAACTCTTCAGCTTGGTGACGGTATAAGTGCTGATGCTCTCGGTGCAGCAACTTCACTTTTTGACATCGACAATAACCGTGTTGTATATATTGCAAACGGCGGCAGTGGTAGCGGCGCTACTCCTTCTGCTCCTGTAGGCAGCCTTAAGGACGCTTATACAGCTATCGGCAATGCTGACGGTACTATCGTTATCTGCGGCGAGTTCAAGTTCTCTTCTGCACACGTTTCTCCAAGTCATGCAGGCAAGATTCTCATTACCTCCGTTTATGACGGTGTTGACTACCGCAAGACAAACGGTGCAAAACTTATTCTCGATGCAAACTATTATATTGGCGGCGAAACTGAGTTTGATAACTTACATATTGAAAGCATTAAGTCATATGTAGGTTTCTTCGGAAACTACGAGAAGCTTGTCTTTGGCAAGAATATCACTACATCTATAGGCGGCTCAAACAATACTTATCCATGCATCGTCGGCGGTACAGACCCTGCTGTTCTTGATGCAAAAGATCTTACCGGCGAAGTTGTTGTAAATGGCGGTACATGGGAGCGTGTACGTCTCGGCAGCTCTAAGGGTACTCCTGTGAACTGCGACGTTATTCTCACCATGAACGGAGGTAAGGTTGTAGACTTTATCTACATGAGCAGCGCAAACTCTCATAGCGGCGACCTCACTGTAATTGTTAACGGCGGCAAGCTTGGCTACGGTATTGTAGGTCATGGCTACGGCACAAACAACCAGACTTATGAGGGCAATCTTACCGTTACCGTAAACGGCGGTGAGATCTGGGGACGTATTATGCCCCGTTACTCCAAGTTCGGCTATCTTAAAGGTACATGGACTGTAAATCTCAATGGCGGTGACTTTGCTCATTGTGCTGAGATTCGCGGTACAGAGAATATGGGTGAGGCGATGACCAGCACTCTTAATGTTGGCAATGGCTTCAACTGGAACGAAAAGGTAAGCGGTACGTATACGTTTAACAATCCTATCCGTTACTACGGCGCAGACCCGTGGATCCTCTACCACAATGGCTCTTATTACTACACCGCAACAGGCGGCGATACACTCATGCTCTATAAGGCACCCAACATTGGCGACCTTTCCACCGCGGCAGGCGCAGTTATTTATGATCCCGAGGATGGCAAGGAATGG
This sequence comes from Clostridia bacterium, assembly GCA_017399305.1. GTDB lineage: Bacteria > Bacillota > Clostridia > Oscillospirales > CAG-272 > UMGS902. Next base: position 28,233 of record JAFQDK010000012.1, on the reverse strand, counting down.
TCACACAACATGTGGTCTCCTGAAATCCACTATTTCTCGGCAGAACAGGTAGGCGAGGAATATGCAGGCTGGTATTGCTTCGTTACAAGTGACGACGGTCAGGACTGGAACTATTCTTCTCTCACAGGCTATGTAATCAAGTGTCTTGACGGTGACGATCTCATGGGCAGATGGGGTAACCCCATTACCGGTGAGGTAAACGTGCCCGAACCTATTGTATTCAGAGATACAAAGAATCCTGAAAAGTTCTCTTGGATCGGCGGTATGTCTACTCTTGAAGTGAACGGCGAAAACTACATCATCTTTGTTAACGAGTATAACAGAGATACTGTTGACTTCTATCAGGCACTTCAGATTGCAAAGTATGAAAATCCATGGACAATTATCGGTGAGCCTGCTGAGATCTGCGTTCCTACATATGATTGGGAAAAGGTAGGCGGCGGCGACGGTATCCATCCTTACACCGTTGAGTGTATCACAGGTGTTTACGGCGATGACGGCTCTGTATTCGTATCCTATGCAGGCAGTGCATACTGGACCAGTGCATACGCAATCGGATGCATGGAGTATCTCGGCGGCGATCCTATGGATATTAATAACTGGAAGAAGTCTCCCGAGCCTATCTTCTCAAAGTCCAAGGAAGTTAACGGCTGTGCTCATGCATGCTATGTTACCGATACTGACGGCAATAAGTGGGCGATGTACCACGCATATATCACAGGCTCTTCTCAGACAGGACGTTATGCATTCATCGAGCCCTACAGCGTAATCAAAGAAGGCGGACTTGTTATCGGTAACGGCACAAAGCAGCCGGCACCTCTTTCCACCGTTTATACATCGGGTCTCAACCCCACTCCCGTATCTGAGAAGGTACTCAACTTCAAGACTGTAAATCAGCCTAAGTTTGCAGTGACCAGAGAGTATGACGGACGCTTCACAGATGTTACCGAGAGCCATTGGTTCTACAGCTTTGTTAAGAATGCATACTGCATGAGTCTTGCAAACGGCACATCGGCAACCAAGTTCAGCCCGGATAATACCTTTACCGTTGCGCAGGCACTCACTGCAGCGGCAAACATTCACACTGCATATAACGGCACTTCCGTTCGTTCGGCAGCTTCCGGCGAGGCTTGGTATGTTCCTTACGTTGAATACTGTGTACAGAACGGTATTATTAAGGAAGGTCAGTTCGCAGACGTTAATGCCAATATAACCAGAGGCGATATGGCTATCGTCTTTGCCAACATTCTTCCCGACAGCGAGTATGCGGCAGTAGTTGACGGTTCAAATCCCGACGTTACAAGCGATATGGCTTGCTATAATGCAGTTGCAAAACTGTATAAGGCAGGTATCGTAGGCGGTGACGCGGGTACAGGTAACTACCGTCCTAACGATTCTATCAAGCGTAGCGAAGCTTGCGTAATCTTCACAAGAATTGCAATGACTTCTCAGCGTATCAAATAATCAAATCAATCTTATAAGGGTAAAAAAGACCTCGGCATATCCGAGGTCTTTTTTGTTATTTAATTACTTTTGCAAATGCTGATGCGAAAGCATGGGCGGCGTTTTTTGCTTCGGAGAGGGTGTTGCCGCACGAGCCAACTTCAACGAGGATTCCATGTTTGGCATGTTGTTGATTATATGTAGCTCCGCGGAGATAGATTTGACGCGCAACGCCGGTAGCATCTTCAAATAGGTTTTGCTGGATAGCTTCTGCAAGTACGAGGTTGCTTAGCCAGTCGTAAAGAGTTGCTCCTTTTTCGTTTGAGCCGACTATCATCATCACCTGCGCACATGGCTCACCGTCATGCAATGTGACGGGCTTCAGCTTTGTGAGGTCTGAGCGTATAAGAGAATCGCGGTGAACATCAAAGACATATTTTATCGATGGGTATTTTTTAAGATATTTTTTTATGCTTTCTGCACTGCGTTCATATGCATTGATGTATGAATCTTTGTCGTGCATGATTTCGCAGTGGATGGTTGGTATGCCTGCACGATTGAGTTCGTCTGCGATCACTTTTCCAACGGCGACTATATTTTTTGAAACGTCTTCGCTTCTCGGATAGTTTATCTTGTCGTTGTAAAAGGGTGCGTCCACTTCGGCAAAGCTCTCTGTGCCGTGCGTGTGGACTATCAGTACAAGCGGCTCATCGGTAATAGGTACTGCCTCGAGCAGCTTTGCATCTTTTGCTATTTCGTTTATGTCAAGAGAATATGTAGTTTCGTTTTTTATATCAGTTTCGCTGTTTGCGGCAAGGTCTGTGGGTATTATAGGATATGCGCCTGCCGGCACTTTGGAATAGTCAAAGGCATATAAGTCAAATACCTTGTTCTCATATTCTTCTTTTTCTGAAAATATGTCGTCAGCTATTTTTTCTTTTGGAATATAGTATATGCGTGGCAACGAAACAGTATTGCTTGTTTCAAAGATCTCTTTGTCGGGGAGTATTGGTGAGCCGAATGCGATATAGCTTATCCTGTCGCCAAGCGTGGGAGAGCTCTCACCGTTTATCGATAAAAGCTCATCGCTGAGATAATTGATCACGCCACGCGTCAGGATCTCATCTATCTTTTGTACGGCGCTCATGGTTAGCACCGTCAGCGCTACTGTTGCACATATTGCGCAAATGAATCTTTGCGCGATTATTGCGCGTCTTATGCGTTTTTTCGGCGGTGAAGCAGGCGGCAACGCTGGCAGGGGGGCTTTCTCTGCCGCCGTATCTACTTTGTATTCGGTTTGCATATTGCCGCTCCTTTCAGTATGAAAACAGTTGATCTATTGCTCTTGACAGCAGTTCTGACACTCGCTGGCTTATCTCGTCGCTCTGCTTTGGCGAAACGAAAAAACTTTCCCCTTCACGGAGAACTTTTTCTATCTTGTCATCGATTTCAGTATATCCCGCCTTTTGCAGCGCATCGTAAACCAGCGTGGCGGAATTAACAACAGTGGGAACACCGACCGCTATTACAGGAATACCGAGTGTATCTTTGCTTATTTCACTTCGCCGATTGCCAATTCCGCTTCCGGGGAAAATACCGCTGTCGGATATCTGTACAGTAGCACCAAGTCGCTCAGTTGCACGCGCTGCAAGCGCGTCTATCGCGATGACAAGATCGGGTGATGCATGGTCGCATACGCCGCGTATCATTTCGGCAGTTTCAATACCTGTTTGTCCAAGTACTCCCGGTGCGACCGCACAGAGAGGCACGTTGAAAAAACTGTCGAAAAGCTTTCTGTTGTGTATGCTGATATGACGTGTGACAGTCAGCCCATCCACGGTCTTTGGGCCGATATTGTCGGCGGTAATCTCACGATTGCCAAGCCCTGCAACAAGTACACATGACGGTTGCCGACAGAGCAGTTTGTGCGCAAGGGCACCTATCTCTTTTGATATGACACTAACCAGCGAGTCGAACTCATTTTCGTCAATGTTTGATATCATATCACTGAAAATTGTGATATAAGACCCTTTCTTTTTTTGGGTATTTTTTTCACCTGCTTCGTTTAATACGTCAAGCCTTGCCACCTTGTATCCGCTGAGTATTTCTTCGGCATATTCAGTACCGTTTTCTCCTGCGTCATGGCGTATCTCGGATTCGCAGGCAAGGTCGGTGCGCACAGTATATTTCTTCATTTTTTATCTGTCCTTTAAATGTGATGCAATTATTGTTTCCAATGTAGAATACTATATGCACAGTATAACAATTGAAGTTTGTGAAATATGCTGTTCCTTGTCGCAAGCAATCGTGAATTAATACAAAAAAGCGAAGCTAAGATTGTGCAAAATTTCCAATAATTAAATTTAAGTAAATTTTCATTGATAATCTCTCGATTTAATGATATAATGATAAAAGTAAATTTATGCGAAGTGTTCGCATTTTTGCATTTTAAAATCGGAGGATCATTCATGATGAAGAGACTTTTAGCTCTTGCTTTGTGTCTGCTGACAGTTGTGTTGCCCCTCGCTTCTTGCGGCGGCTCTATCGCTATGGATGCAGAGGACAAAGGCGACATTATTAATGCTTACATTACCGGCGATATCTATGCTTTTGACCCCGGTAAGGATATTACTGACGAATCTGCAGTAAAGATTCTTGGCCTTATCTATGAGGGACTTTTCCGTCTTGGTGCTAACGGTAAGGTGGAAAATGCTCTTGCAGAAAAAGTTGAAATTGTTGAGAACGAGGCAAACAACGAGTATAAGATGCTTATAAACATCAAGAAGACCAAGTGGTCAAACGGTCAGGCACTCACTGCAGATGACTTTGTGTTCGCTTGGAAGCGCTTGATGGAGCCTACATATCAGAGCACTGCGGCTGCACTTCTTTATGATGTAAAGAATGCGCGCACTGTTAAGGCCGGTGACGCTTCTATTGATGACCTCGGTGTAGTTGCACTTGATACATATCTCCTCGAAATCACTTTTGAGGGTAAGATTGATTATGACAACTTCAAAAAGAATCTTGCAAGCCTTTCGCTTGTACCCCTTCGTGAGGATTCTGTAGCTAACAATTCACGCTACTGGTCTCGCAGACAGGCTACTCTTGTTTCCAACGGTCCTTTTGCTATAAAGTCTATTGACCGCGATGAGGACACTATGCGTATTGAGCGTAATATTTATTATTACCGTGATACCGAGGAGGATAAGCTTGACCGTTTTGTAAATCCTTACAGAATATTGGTTACCTTCCTCAAGGAAGACGAGAAGCCTTCCGGTCAGAAAACTTATGCTGATGATCTTGATGCTATCTATGCAGAATATGAGGCCGGCAATGTTCTTTACATGGGCGATATCCCGCTTGCGAAGAGAGCAGAGCTTAAGAAAAAGGCTAATCTGACTGATGCAAACTCCACATACTCATATCTCTTCAATACCAATAATGATCTCTTCGGCGATGCAAAGGTTCGCAAGGCGCTTTCTATCGCAATTGACCGTAATAAGGTAGCAGAGATTCTTGTATATGCTGATGCGGCTACAGGTCTTGTTGCAAATACTGTATACAATGCTACAAACGGCAAATCTTTCCGCGATGTTCAGGGTGATGCGCTCTCCGCTTCTGCTGATGTTGAGGGGGCAAAGGCACTTCTCAAGGAAGCAGGCGTAAGCAAGGGCAGCTTCACACTCAAGTATAGAGATGGCGAGGCCGAGCAGGCTGTTGCTGAGTATATCGCAGGCGTATGGAAGGATCTTGGCTTCAAGGTTGAACTCACTCCCCTTACTGCTGTTCGCGAAACCGTTATTGAAAATTCCGAGGAAGTAGATTACTATATCGACTCCGTGCAGGAAGCATACGAAACAGGCGATTTCGATGTTATCGCAGTAGACATTTCCATGATCGGTACTGATGCGTTTGCTCCTCTTGCGGTATATGCAACCGAGTTCTCCGGTAACGGCATTGATATGCAGAGTGAAAACTACGATTTCATTCCTCATATAACCGGATTCAGCAATGCTGATTATGATGCACTTATCGAAAAGGCGTTCGCTGAAAAGGATATCAAGGCTCGTGCGGCAATTCTTGCGGAAGCAGAGAAGCTCCTTATGGATCTTGCTCCTGTAATGCCTATCGTGTTCAATAAGGATTGCTACATCGCTCAGGATCTTAAGGGCATCAAGTCCAGCTATCTCGGATACCGTGTACTTAATGACCTCAAATATCCCGGTTATGTATACGTTCCCGAAGAAAAGTAATTGTTTTAAAATTGTATAATTTAGAGCGCACGTGTGACAAAGTGCAAAAAACTTTGCTCACATGTGCGCTTTTTATCTTGACTTAATCTGTCGAGAATGGTAGAATAATATTCACCACTATGAAAGGAGGGGATAGGTGTGCCGAGATTTGGCAAAAAGCTGACTAATAAAAACGACATAAAAATATTTATACTTTATCTTCTCCAGAATATTCATTATCCGCTTGATTTCCCGACAATCAATGATATTGTGGTGCAAAACGAGTATGTGAATTATTTCGATTTTGCTGAGTGCTTTGCAGAGATTCTTGACATGGGGCATATCATCGAAGAGTATGAGGATGATCCAAACACCGGCGAGAAAAAGACGCTGTACAGAATATCTCCTCTTGGCAGTGCTGTTGTAAGTCAGTTGCAAAGTGGATTGCTTCGTTCTATCCGTGAAACCAGCCTTAAGAGTGCTATGCGGTTGCTTTCATTCAAGAAGAGTGGTGCTGAGGTTCGTTGCACAACTTCCGAAACGGATGACGGCAAGGCGATGATAGAATGTGTAATTACCGAAATGGACAAAGAGATTTTGCATATTAATCTTGTTGACGATTCGGCGGCGAGAATTGAACGAATGAAGGAAAACTTTGAAGATCGCCCCGATGTCATATATAAAGGGATTATGGCACTTTTGGCGGGCGAAGTTGATTATCTTTTGAATTAGGAAAACCTGACGACAAGTATCGTCAGGTTTTTGTTATTATTTACTTAAATTTCCAAATATCGGTTTGCTTTGTGCGAAATTAACAAAAAAATATTTACATTTTCCTATTGACATTATGTAAAATAATGATATAATGAAGCTATAAGCTTAGATAAGAGTGCGAGGTACTGCGGTGAGCAATGGCGAAAATAATCAGTTGGAAGACGTTTCCGAGTTGTTGCATCACATTCAGAATGGCAGTAGCGGCGCTTTTGTCAAATTGTCTGAGCGGTACGCGCCGCTTCTTGAAAGTGAAGTTTCTCGTTACATAGGCAGTTTAAGTGATGCCGATCTTGAGGATTTGAAACAAGGCGCGCTTGTTTCTCTCTACCGTGCTGCGCTTGCATACCGTGATGATCGCGGCGTTACTTTTGGGCTTTTTGCAAAAATATGTATTGTCAACGGTATAGCTGATACCTTGCGTTATATTGGCAAAAAGCCGAATGATATCAGTATGGATGCTTTGTCAGAGGACGAACAGGCGGATAGTAACGTTAATCCGCAGAGTCTTATGCTTGATAAAGAACAGTTTTCCATGCTTAAGCGCAAGATACATTTTGCGCTTTCGGATTTTGAGTATAAGATATTTGAGTTATACCTTGGTGGTTATTCTTACGCCGAGATCGCAGAAAAGGTGGGAAAACCGCAGAAATCCGTAGATAATGCGCTTAGACGCGTTAAGGACAAGCTCAGAAAAATACTTTAGTATATCAGTGGGGAACCACTAATATAAATATGCCCGAATAGCTTAAAACAAAGAGCGTTGGAATTACAAAGGTGTCGGTTTAAATCCGTCTTGGGGCAAAATTTTAACCTATTTTACAAAGCGAGGTAACAACAATGTATCAGGACAAGACTTTGAAGTGCAAGGACTGCGGCACAGAGTTCGTGTTCACAGCAAGTGAGCAGGAGTTCTACGCAGAGAAAGGATTCCAGAACGAGCCTCAGAGATGCAAGCCCTGCAGAGATGCAAGAAAGAGCCAGGCTCGTGCACAGAAGGAATACTTTACTACCGTTTGCGCTAACTGCGGTAAGGAAGCAAAGGTTCCTTTCCAGCCTTCAAATGACAGACCGGTATATTGCAGCGAGTGTTTTGCTGCAATGAGAGAAGGAAAGTAATTCCAACTTACTGCCAAAAAAACACCCTACCTATTACGGTAGGGTATTTTTTTGTTGAAAAATAAAAAATATTTCAATAATATTATATACAAAACTCTCGATTTGTGATATACTTAGTCTATATAGTAGGCTTTTTATGCCGTTTGGAGAAAATATGCAACGAAAAGATAATTTCAAAAACAGACCGCCTCGCAGAGAGACGGTTGCAGCAGAGGGCGCAATAATTGGTAGAAACGCGCTTAGAGAACTGCTTGCAAGTGGCAGAGATATTGATAAAATATTTGTTCTTCGCGGTGAGCGCGAGGGTTCGATAACAGTGCTTGTTGCGCAAGCTCTTGAAAGAGGCATTCCCGTGCAGGAGGTTGAGCGTCAAAAGCTTGATGCGCTTTCCGGCGGAGGAAATCATCAGGGCGTTGTTGCAATGGCGGCGCAGAAAGAGTATTCAACAGTTGAGGAGATACTTGATATTGCTAAAGCGCGTGGTGAAAGCCCGGTGGTGCTTATCCTTGACGGTGTAGAGGACCCTCACAATCTTGGTGCCATTATTCGTAGCGCCGATGTGTTTGGAGTTCACGGTGTTATAATTCCTAAACGACGTGCCAGCGGTGTTACCGCAGTTGTTGAAAAAGCTTCTGCAGGCGCACTTGAGCATATGGCTGTCGCAAAGGTTACAAATATCAGCGATACTCTTAAAAAGCTTAAAGACAATGGGCTTTGGATATATGCGGCCGAGGTTGGCGGTGATGATTATAGCAGCGTTGATTATGGCAGTGGTCCGATTGGCATTGTTCTTGGCAGTGAGGGGTATGGTATATCAAGACTTGTTCTTGAAAACTGTGATTTTAAAATTAGTATTCCCAATTATGGCCATGTAAATTCGCTTAATGTATCGTGTGCGGCGGCTGTCGTACTCGCTGAAGTGTCTAAGAGAAGACATAAATAAAGACTGCTGAAAGGAGTTTTAGTTTATGGATGAGAATAAGAATCAGGAAATGTCTGTAGACGAATTGCTGGAAAAGTTGAAAGCAAGTCTGCAGGCAGATGCTGCTGAGGAAAAACCGAAGGCTGCCGCCACTGTTGACGATAAGGATATCAAATCCGTGGTTGAGGCTGCAATTAATATGTCCGAAGCGCCTTTGAAAGAAGAACCGCAGGCGGCGATAGAAAATGACGAAGAACCTGCTTCTGCTCCTGTGGAGGAGATACAGGTTGAAGAGCCTGCAGCTGAAGCTGAGGTTGAAATGGAAGCTGAAGCCGAGGCAGAAGCTGAAGCCGAGGCAGAAGCTGAAGCGGAAGCTGTTGATACCGATGATGAAGTTTTGCCGGATATAGCGGCTTTTGAGGAAGCAGCAGAAGACGAGTCACCTGCATTCGAAGATAATGCAAAAACCATAGAGATTCCTGTGGTGACCAATGTAGAGGTTGACAGTGATGTGGCAGAGGAGAATGCCGAAGCTGAGGTGCCTGTACCGAGTTCTTTCCAGGAAGAGGATATTTTCGCTGCATGGGGAATTGAGAAGTCTGACCTTCCGCAGAAAAATGATAATGAAGATGCCAAGACTGATGACAGTGAGTATTCTGCTCCTGCAGCGGTCAAGACAAAGGTATATCGCATCGCGCGCGTAGAGAAGAAAGAAGAGTATTCTTTGCGCAAGCAGACCGAAACACAGAAACATACCGTTGATTATGACAAGACCGATTATTCACTTATCAAACAGGCACTCGGTATGGAGAAGCCTGCTGAGAGCGATGAAGACGTTGAGTTTCCTATATTCGAAGAAGATACCGCGGATACACCCAAGACTATTGATGAGCCGCATTCTGAGTTTACATATCAGCGTCAGAAGGACGATATAGCAAATGACTATAAAAAGATGCGTCGCTCATCGGGCCTCAAGGTAATTTTCTCTATAATCTTTACGGCACTTCTTTTTGTTGTTGAATGCTTGCCTATACTTGGCGTAGATATGCCAAATGCAATCAACTTTGATTATTATCCGGTTGTATACATAATGACCGTTATGCAGCTTATGTGGCTTTGCGGTGCATTTTCGTACAAAGAGATTGCTAACGGATTTCTCAGCATGTTGAAGTTCCGCTTCTCCTCTGGAAGCTTGCTTGCGTTGCTGATGCTTACATCGACTGTCTGCAATGTTCTCATCTGTGTACTTAAGCTTGACATATTTACATACAACTTTGCGGCTGCTCTTTGCGCATGTGCGGTGCGTGTGTTTGATTATTACGATACCCGCCGCGAGATAATTGCGTTTGAGATTGCATCATCGCAGGCTAAGAAGTATGTTGCTCTTGCAGTTCCTTCTGAAAAGGCAGAGCGAATTGAGGGCCTTGAAGAATATACCGGTAGAGATTCGCTTGTTCTTCGTACCGAGAAATGTTCTTTTGTTGAAAACTATTTTCAGAGAACAGAAAAGCGCAATGAAAATGAGATAAGAACAAACAGATTCCTTGTTCCGATTACTCTTGCAGTTGCACTCGCAACGCTTATCATTGCTTTTGCGACAAAGGCAGAAACCGGATCCATGGTAACCGGATTCAATCTTACTCTTGCTGTTGCTTTTCCTGTTTTTGTTCTGCTTTCTGCATCACATCCGCTTTATAAAGCTACAAAGAAGCTTTATCGCCATGAAAGCACAATAATCGGAGAAAAAGCTGTCGAGGAATATGCCGGCACCACAATGATCTGCTTTGATGACGCTGATGCATTCCCCTCATACGGTGTAGCGCTTGAGAATCTTCGTATTTACGGCAAGGGCGATATCGAAACTATCATTGAACAGATGGGCGCTGTGTTTTCAAAACTCGGCGGACCGCTTAAGCATGTATTTTCGCTTATGACCGCTGATTGTCCGCGTCCTTATAAGGTGAAGATCGACGGTGTTTATGAAAACGGAATTAACGCTATTGTCGATGGCAAGATCCTTTACATCGGAAACGCAAAATATATGGAAGATAACGGCTTTGCTGTTATTGACAAGAGCGATGAGATTGGCGGCAAGAGATTCTCTACAATGTATCTTGCTCAAGACGGTTCACTTCGTGCAAAGTTCTTTATTCGCTATACTCTTGATGGCAGCTTTGAGTCCATTATTAAAAAGCTTGCCCGCCGCGGAATAGCTTCGGTTATTCTTACAGGCGACTCCAATATTAACGATGAACTTCTTGCGCGTTCGCTTGATATTTCCAAACTCCCTGTAAAAGTGGTTCGCCGCCGTGATTTTGATACAACTGTGGTCGGCGACAGAGCGGATAGCGGCATTATCTCTCGCGGTGCGGTCAGTGATCTTGTCAGTGCGGTTGCAATGTGTGACCGTCTTGCAGGTGTTATTGGCACACTTCGTGCAGTGCGTGTTGCTTCTGCAATTATTTGCGTATTCCTTATGATTGGCTCATGCCTTATGGGAATGCATACGTCAATATCGGCGCTTTATGTTATGCTTTATCACCTGTTCTGGTTGATTCCTGCATGGCTTGTATCTAAATTTAATTTATAATAACGGGGCTGCCGCTTGCGGCAGCCTTACGTACTTGGTGAGGACAAATGAATTCTACTTTGCTTAAGAGCGTGCTCAAGCCGGGCAGATATAGCGGCGGTGAACACGGTCAGGTAATTAAGGATAAAAATGATATAAATTGCAGATTTGCATTTTGTTTTCCGGATACATATGAGATCGGAATGTCAAATCTCGGAATGAGAGTGCTTTATGGTGCGCTTAATGAGGAAAAAGATATCTGGTGTGAGCGTGTGTTTGCACCGTGGCTTGATATGCAGGAGAAAATGCGTGAGCATTCTCTGCAGTTGACTGCGCTTGAAAGCGGAGATAAAGTCAAGGATTTTGATTTCTTGGGCTTTACATTGCAGTATGAGCTTTGTTATACCACGGTTCTTAATGTTCTTGACCTTGCTGGCATGCCTCTGAGAGCGTACGAACGCGGAGAGGAGTTCCCGATAGTTATCGGAGGTGGACATTGTGCATATAATCCTGAACCCATAGCTGAGTTTTTTGATATCTTCTCTATTGGTGAAGGTGAAGAAGCGTTGGTAGAACTTTGCCGACTTTATATTGATATGAAAAAGTCCGGTGAGTATACAAAAGCAAAGTTTCTTCATGCTGCAGCCAAGCTTGAGGGATTCTATGTTCCGTCACTTTATGATGTAAGCTATAAAGAAGACGGAACCATCGAAAAGTTTACTCCTAAATATGACGATATTCCGACTAAGATACGCAAGCGTATAATCAAGGACCTTGACAAGGTATACTATCCTACAAAGACATATGCACCTTACATTGAAACAGTGCAGGACAAAATGGTACTTGAAGTATACCGTGGCTGTATTCGAGGATGCCGTTTTTGCCAGGCGGGCATGGTTTGCCGACCTGTACGTGAAAAGACAGTAGACAAACTGTTTGACGATGCAAAATGTATGTACGCAAATTCCGGATACGATGAAATGACTCTTTCGTCACTCTCTATCAGTGACTATTCAAATATAGATGAACTTACCGATAAGTTTGCGGATTGGACCACTAAGAATCATATCAGCTTGTCGCTGCCGTCACTTCGTCTTGACAGCTTTACCCGTGAACTTATGGATAAGGTTTCGACAGTACGTACCGGCAGTCTTACATTTGCGCCTGAAGCAGGAACACAAAGACTTCGCGATGCTATTAATAAAAACGTGTGTGAAGAAGACCTGCTCCGTGCTGTAAATGTTGCATACGATGTTGGCAAGACTTCGGTTAAGCTTTATTTTATGAACGGTTTGCCAACTGAAACTGATGAGGATATCGAGGGTATCGCGCTTCTTGCGAAGAATGTTATAGAAGCATTTTATCAGAACCCCAATCACAATAAGCAGCGCCGTCCGTCTGTAACGGTCAGCGTTTCATGCTTTGTTCCCAAGCCTTTTACACCGTTCCAGTGGGAAAAGCAGAACACATTTGAAGAACTTATGCGTAAGCAGGATCTTTTAAAGAGTAAGATAACCGACCGCAAAATAGTATATAATTATCATGATGCTACTGTTTCTTTCCTCGAAGCGGTATTTGCTCGCGGAGACCGCCGTCTTTCAAAGGTATTGCTGAAAGCGGCTGAAAAAGGAGTCAAGTTTGACGCATGGAGCGAGTGCTTTGACTTTGAAAGATGGAAAGAGATTTTCTCTGAGTGCGGAGTCGATCCGAATTATTATGCAACTCGCGGATTCGGACTTGACGAGGTCCTTCCGTGGGATATTATTGATTGCGGTGTCACCAAGCAGTTCTTGCTTCGTGAACGCGAAAAAGCATACGAGGGTGTGCCTACTAAAAACTGCCGTGAGCAGTGCAATGGTTGCGGTGCAAATAAACTTGGAGGTGAGCGCTCATGTTGCCCGTAAGAGAAAAGGTTGAGCATACAGCGCTCAGAATAAAGTTTACAAAGACAGGTAAACTGCAGTACATTTCGCATCTTGACCTTCATCGCACATTCTGTCGTTTGCTTGTAAGATGCGGTATACCTGTGTGGTATTCGGAGGGATTTACGCCACATCCAAGACTTCAGTTTGCAACGCCGCTTTCTGTTGGCTCGGAGAGTCTTTGCGAATACATGGATGTGTACGTGATTGGCAATGCCGATACGGTTGACCTCGATGTCATGCGCTGGAAGCTGCGCGAAACCGATATTGACGGTCTTGAAATCAAAGAGGTCTATCTTCCAAGCACAAAGTTTTCCACTATAACACATTCTGACTATACCGTTAGAATAAAAACTGACGGTGCAAGCCAAGCACTTGCCGCAAAATGTAATGAGGCACTTCATGTTTCGCCGCTTGTTATTCTCAAACGCACAAAAAGCGGAGAAAAAGATGTGGATATTTCCACACAGATAAAGTCCGTCGATGTGTCGTTTGACGGCGAAGCTATTGTTATAAAAGCATGTCTTGCTGCTGATAGCGCAGGATTCTTGAAACCCGATTATCTCATTAATGTATTAAAGGATAGATGTGGAATTCTTTCGGGTGATGTTCTCAAAGAAGAGTATTCAATTCTCCGAACGGCCGTATTGGTCGGTGATGAGGAATTTCATTGAGGTGAAATATGCGTAAGTTAATAGCAGTTCTGTTCGTTTTCGCAGTTGTCCTGACATCGTGTGCTGACATTCCCCCCGCTGTTACAACTGCCAGCGTTACGACCACCGCATCGCCAAGTGTTACTGTTCCTATGGCGACCACCACTATTACAGAAGTTACTGCACCACCAGTGGTTGAGCCTACACTCTATGAGTTATCTTTTATCGCTGCGGGCGATAATATGGTTTATTACGGCAATGTGCGCGATGCTGCAAGGAACGCAGAGGGAAGCGGTAAAAAGTATGATTTTACCCCCTCATATACTGATATCAAGCCCATAGTAGAGCAGTATGATCTCGCATTTATCAATCAGGAAACACTGATGTGCGGCGATGGCTATGAGCTTTCATACTATCCGCGATTCAATTCGCCTCAGGAACTTGGAGAGGCTGTGATGGATGCAGGCTTTGACATTATCGGCCTTGCCAATAATCATATGCTTGACAAGGGTGAGAAAGGTGTGCTTGCAAATCTTGAGTATTGGGATGCACAGCCGATAGTTCATACAGGTGCATATCGTAACCGTTCCGAGTTTGATGATATCACTGTTGTCGAGAAAAACGGTATAAGCATAGCTTTGCTTTCTTTTACCTATGAAACCAACGGTATCAGACTCCCCGCCGGAAGCGAGGTTTATATTCCGTATATAGACAATGACGAAGTAGCTGCAAAGGTAAAAGAGGCAGAAACACTTGCGGATATGACCATTGTTTCGATACATTGGGGCAATGAGAATACATTCAATGTGAATACTCAGCAAAAAGAGGTTGCGCAGATAATATGCGATAATGGCGGCGATGTCATAATCGGTCATCATCCGCATGTTATACAGGCTATAGAGTGGCTTGAGAGCGGCGATAACAAAACACTTTGCGTTTATTCGCTCGGCAACTTCATGTCGGAGATGGCGCGTGACTACAACATTCTTGGTGGCATGGTGTCGTTTGACGTTGAAAAGTTTGGCGAGAATGGTACGCCTGTTGTTAAAAATGTGTTGTTTACCCCCACTGTGTTTGATTATAATATCAATTTTTACAACAACCATATTTTCTTGCTTGAAGATTACACAGACGAGCAGGCACGTGCACATGGCATAAGATATTATGGCAATTCCACAACACTTGCAAGATTAAAAGGATATGTGATTGATACTATTTCAGCAGAATTTCTGCCAGATTATTTAAGGTAACACAATATTTATGAACATGATTTCACAAAACGAGTTTGATCAGATCATAGTCGAGCTCATTTATACAAAACCTGCAAAATATGATGCACTTTGCGCCGCGGCGACAGCTTTGCTGGAAAAGCCGCTTCGCAGAAAATTTACAACTACGCCGGCACTTGCGGCAACATGTACATATGAGGATGTGCTTTCCGAAGTTTATATCAGACTTATCAAGAGTGCAGTTCCGAGTTTCTTCTATCGCAATGAAACGCTTAATGACGATTGCAGCGGATTTTGTAAATTTGTGTATACAGTTGCAGCAAATATTTGCCGCGACAAGATTCGCTATTACGCGGCGCATACATCGGTTCCGATTGAAACCGATGATGAAGATGCGATACCTCTTCAGATATCGGACCCAACTGCAGACAAGATGTTCCATGAGCAGGAGAATATTGAGATACTCAGACAAGCATTTGAAACTGTACTTCTGATGGATGCACAGGTTTATAAGATTATCACCTGGGTGGCTCAGGCGGTTATGATATTGTCTGAGGGAGTAAGCAAGATAGAATCAAACGACTTGCTTGTTTCGCGATATGAAAAAATGACGCTTGACAGTATGTGGGCTGAGATCCGTAGGGCGGCGGATAAGCTCTCGTGGTTAAAAGTTTCGGAGAGTGTTGATGCTCACTTGCGAAAAATCTTGGATTCGCCGTTTAATAGTAATGTAAGGTATGGCGATATGCGCTATGCTGACTTCTTTATGAAAAAAGGAGCCAAAGCTTCTATAAGCGACTGGGTAAACCGAATTAACTCGGTTGTTAGGAGAGAGAATTCATGGAACACTTAAATTTTGAAAATGTAATAGAGTTTGTATCGTTTGACAAGCTTAATGATGAGAGCATCAAGAAATCTGCAGAGGTTAATGCACATCTCGCTGAATGCGAGGCGTGCAGAAAAATTGTCCGTGCGGCGCAACTTCTTTACGATGAGATGCTTAGTGAGTGCCGCGACAGAGAAATAGCAAAAGAAAAACTTGCAGAAACGCTTGGCGAGCAGATGGGGCAGTTTTAATGGAAAAGCATCTTGTTTTTTTTGATATTGATGGAACACTTGTTTTTAATAAAATCGGTATCAGCGAAAAGAATGTTGCGGCATTGCGCCGCTTAAAAGAAGATGGGCACCTCATATTTATAAATTCGGGACGGAGCCGTTATATTGTGCCTAAACTGCTTACCCAAGCTGTTGAGTTCGATGGCTTTATATGCGGTTCAAGCTATGTTGAGTATCATGGTGAAGTGCTTAATCGCGTAGTTGTTGACCGTGATACTATCGAAACTGTTTGTCGCCTTGGACTTGATAACGGTATGCGCGTTATATTTGAGGGTGAGGACAATGCCTATGGCATAAATGGCGGAGCTTTTCACGCTTGCGTTGACATAACTGCAGATTTTGAAAGCTACCTTGACAAGACGGAAGAAATGCGCGTCACAAAGATAACATTTGACCGTGATTTGTCCGATGATATCATTGACAGGTTGCCAATGCTTCGTGTCATCAATTTTGGTCGTTACAGCGAAGCTGTTGCTAAAGGTTATGATAAAGCATTCGGAATGAACTTGCTTTGTGAAAAACTCGGTGTTCCTCGTGAGCGCACAGTTGCGTTTGGGGACAGCGTAAATGATATTGAGATGCTTAAGTTCGCGGGTAAAGGTGTAATTATGAAATCTGCACCTGCAATGCTTGATGAGTATTCTGTTATACGTACGGACAGCGATCATGAAGGTGTTGCTGAAGGAATTGAAAGAATCTTTTTTGGAGAATAAAGATGAATAGTTATGAGATTGCCGAAAAGCTTTCAGGCAATACAGAAGAAGATATAGAATTGCTGACAGCGATGATGCTTTCTGAGCGTGACCGCGAAACCAAGCGCACAATTATTGAACTTTTAAACAGAGTCAATGATTACGCGCATCTTGAAGAAAAGGGGCTTAAACCAAGCGGCATAAAGTATTTTGACTTTGTCGTTGGTGACTGCCTTTTTGAAATGCCGGATGATGCCGCGATAGATGCGCTCAGCAATGCAAAGGAACATGCAGAGCTGGGCGATGCCGCTGCACAGTATACATACGCAATGTATATTCTTGGTGGTGCTCTTGGTTTTCCGGATTATGTAAAGGTTGTTGAGCTTCTTACGGCTTCCGCAGAACAGGGGAATGCTGATGCGCTATATGAACTTGGCGTTTGTTATATGAACGGAGAAGGAGTAAAAAACGATTCTCTGAAAACAGAGCAGTTGTGGAAACGTGCAGTTGAACTTGGCAATGTAGATGCAATGGTTGCACTTGGTGCGGCATACCGTGGTGGCAAGGGGATTCCAGAAAACCCGTACGGTTGCTTTGAAATGTATAAAAAAGCTGCCGATGCAGGAAGCTCGGCAGGGTATCTTCATCTTGGTATTTGCTATTTTAACGGCACAGGAACCGAGGCTGATATTGAAAAAGCTATAGCTACTGTGCAAGTGGCAGAGGATATGGGCAACTCTGATGCAAAGATGTTGCTCAAACGTATGCAGAGATATTACGAGGAGGAAGACCTTGATGAACTCGAAATTGCCGCTCGAAATAGAGAGAAAATTTCTGATTGAGTATCCAAATCTGAAAGAGCTTGAAAAGCTTTCAAATGGTGACTTTTCGGATATTTCACAAACCTATCTTGTAGGGGAAAAGGGAACAAGTGAGCGTGTCCGTGCAAGAACAAAGGACGGTGTGACAGTTTATACTCATAATACAAAAATCAAACTTTCGGCTGTAAAGCGTATCGAGCTTGAGGACGAGGTTGATGAGCAGGAATACAATGAGCTTTTAAAACGCGCCGATCCTGAGTGCCGCGTTATTGAAAAAGTGCGTTACTGTGTGCCGTATGCGGGTTTTACTTTTGAGATAGATGTGTTCCCATTCTGGAATGATAAAGCGTTTATGGAAGTTGAAATGCCAAGCGAGGATACAAATGTTGAACTTCCAGGTTTTGTGAAAATTATCCGAGAAGTTACTGAAGATAATCGCTATACAAACCATGCTCTTGCAATAGAGCTTCCGGAGTGAAATTATAATGTTTGGACTTATTGAATTTATTTTCCCAATATTCTTTGTAGTCATATTTGTAATAGTTATAGGTACATTTATCGTTAATGCGGTAAAAGGTATCAGCACCTGGAATAAAAATAATAATTCGCCGCGACTTACGGTGTATGCCAAGGTTGTTACCAAGCGCAATCATACGAGTGTGCATCGCCACAATCATAGCGGCAATACTCATCGTACAACATCATCTACATATTATGCAACCTTTGAGGTGGAAAGTGGAGATCGCATGGAGCTTCAGATGGACGGTATGGAGTTCGGTATGCTTGCCGAAGGCGATGAGGGCAAGCTCACATTCCAAGGCACAAGATATCTGGGATTTGTGAGAGAATAATACGAAAGGCCTTCTTTCTTAATAAGAAAGAACCAAAGAATAACTATAATAAAACGAATCCTCGCAGGTTATTTGCTGCGAGGACTTTTTTAAGAGTTTTTGAAGGGTGCAGGGGAACTTTTTTCAAAAAGTTCCCCTGCATCTTTTTTATTTATTATCATACCAAGTGTCGCCGATGGTGAGCTCTACAGACAGCGGAACTGAAAGCGAAACTGCATTTTCCATTTCGCGGCGGAGAATTTCTGCAGCCTTGTCGGCGCATTCACGTGAGGCTTCGACAAGAAGCTCGTCATGTACCTGTAAAATAAGCTTTGCGTCAATGTTGGCCTCTTTCAGCGCACGGCGTGTGTTAATCATGGCAATCTTGATGATATCAGCCGCAGAGCCTTGAATTGGGCTGTTCATTGCAACGCGCTCACCGAAGTTTTTCATATTCTTGTTCGATGCCGAAAGTTCGGGAATATAGCGACGTCTTGAGAAGATGGTTTCAACATAGCCTTTTTCATAGGCTGATGCAATAGTGTCTTTAAGGTATCTGTCTATGGCACCAAAGCGCTCAAGATAGCTCTTGATATACTCGTCAGCCTGCTTTTTTGTAATACCAAGGTCCATTGCAAGGCTGAATGCACCGATTCCGTATACAATACCGAAGTTTACTGCTTTTGCACGCTTACGAAGTTCGCTGTTAACTGCACTCAGCGGAACTCCGAATACTGCGGATGCAGTTGATGCGTGAATGTCCTCGCCGGAGAGAAACGCATTAATCATTGTTTCGTCACCTGCAATGTGTGCAAGCAGGCGAAGCTCGATTTGTGAATAGTCAGCATCGATCAGAACATGGTTTTCATCGCATGGAATAAAGAATCGGCGAAGCTCGTGCCCCATCTCGGTACGTATCGGGATGTTCTGCAGATTTGGCTCGGCTGATGAGAGTCTGCCGGTGGCAGTTCCGGTTTGCTTAAACATCGTATGAACCTTGTTTTGTTCATCTGCGACTTTTATAAGCCCATCAACATAGGTGCTGTTAAGCTTGGCAACCTTGCGGTATTCAAGCACCTCGTCAATTATCGGATGATATGGACGAAGTTTTTCAAGAACTTCTGCGTTTGTGGAATAGCCGGTCTTGGTTTTCTTTATGCTTGGCAGTTCAAGGCGTTCAAATAGAACTTCTCCTAGCTGCTTTGGCGAATTGATGTTAAACTCTCCTCCTGCAAGCATGTATATGCGCTCTTCAAGGGAAGTTTGCATCGTTTTTAACTGCTCGCCGTAGGCGGCAAGGCCTTCGGTGTCAAGCTTGAAACCGTCGCGCTCCATTTCATAGAGTACGCGGCAGAGCGGAAGCTCGATGTCGCGGTAAAGCGATTCGATATTATCGTCTTTAAGTCTTTTTGCTGTTGCCTCGTAAATACGATATACCAATCCTGCGGCAGGGGCTTCTTCGTTGTAGCCTTCGTTTACATAGGCTACGGCGAGTCTGTCAAGCTCAAACGAGCCTTCGCCAGCATTTATTGCATAAGCTGCAAGCATGATGTCATATGCGTTTTCGCTTGGTAAAAATCCAAAAGGTGCACATGCTTCGCATAGTGATTTTAAATTATGGCAAACAAGACGGTCGCTTGAAAGCAAATCTTTAAGTTCGCCGATTGTTGCATTTGTCAGATAAACATTCTTTCCGTCCGCAAAGGAAAGCTTGTCGCCGAAAGGTGCAAATGCAAATTCGCCTGTGATTCTTTCTGCAATCTCTTTTGCTGACAATTCGATTACTTTTTCTTCTGTTGCCTCGACTTTTGGTGCATCGCCTTCGGAAAGTCCGAATTTTTTAATGAATGCTGAAAACTCCAGACGTGCAAATAGGGAATACAGCGTTGTGCGGTCTGTTTCTTTAACTTTTGTATCGGAAACGGTTACACCGCAAGGTGCATCTGTGTCTATTCTCGCGAGCGTCTGCGACAAAAAAGCATTGTCGCGGTCTGTACGAAGCTTATCTTTTTGTTTTTCGCTTATCTTGTCAGTTGTTTCAAGTTCGCTGTAAATGTTCTCCAGAGTACCAAAATCGCTAATCAGTTTAAGCGCACCTTTTTCTCCGATGCCTGCGACGCCGGGGATGTTGTCTGACTTGTCGCCCATTATCGCCTTTACATCGACAAACTGGGTAGGCTCAACGCCATAGTGGTTTACAAATTCATTGCGGTCAAAATTGATAGTTTCGGTATTTGTTGCAAGAAGAACTGTTACGTTTTCGCCGATAAGCTGCAATGAGTCACGGTCGCCTGTTAATACATATGCCGCTATTCCCTCGTTTGCTGCTTTGTATGCAAGAGTGCCGATAATGTCGTCGGCTTCATAACCTTCTTTTTCGATAACGGTAAGACCCATTGCGCGAAGTATGTCCTTGGCTGGGGCAAACTGCATAAGCAGTTCCTCAGGGGTGGTGCGTCTGCCTGCTTTGTAGGCATCATACATTTTGTGACGGAAGGTAGGTGCCTTTAAATCAAATGCAACTGCAGCATAGTCGGGGGCGACAGCTTTGAGATGCTTTTCGATTATGTTTATCATGCCGTAGATAGCGTTTGTGTGCATGCCGTCTTTGGTTGTCAGGGGGCGCACACCGTAAAACGCGCGGTTGATAATACTGTTTCCGTCAATAACGAGTAGCTTTTCCATGTTATACCTCTTCAGCAGGTTTTGTCATGCAAACCGCGATAAGACGTGCAAGCTGGAAAACACCGAGAGCAAGTATGATAATGTCATAGTAGAAATCAGTAATAGGTGCCCCGCCTTGGGTTATTGAATATATAATGTTCGGGATTGAAGTTGTGAATGAAAGCACAATTGCGGTTGGAACGCATGCGAGATAACGGCGGATATGAGGGCGTCCCAGAAGTCCGTTTGCCTCTGCAACAATCGAAAGCATCAGGAAAATGCATGTCGCATAGCAGAGAATAACAGAATGATTAACGTATGAAATAGATGTATTGAAGTATAATCCGAAAACAAGCGCGAGGAGTACAAGAGCACTGCCGCTACAAAGCACTGCTCGGCTGTCGCCAAGGTTGCCCTTTTTTGTAAATGTTAAAAAGTAGAAAAACGCTACGATTGAGAAAAGGCACATTACAAGTGTTGCTGCCCCGGGACGGTTGTACCCTAACATCTTTGCGAAAGTATATATAAGAAAGCCGGCAAAAGCGCACATCGGGATAAACGAAACATAGGTGACGACCTTAGTTTCTGGTAAGCCGTTCGAACTTTTTCTTTCCTTTATATATATATACGCCATTGTGAAAGCCAGAACTGCAAAAACGATAAGTGAATATCTGAGTATTGAATGCAGTTTATCGTCGGTATAAAAGCCGTTTGTAAAATCATATGCGTTTTGCATGAGGTATGCTCGCAGTGCAGTAGCTGCTGCTGTGAATACCAAAGTGATCGCAAGTGCAATACGTGCGAAAAGAGAAGTCCTTTTAGTCATGTGAAAACCTTCTTTCATTGAACTAAAACTAATTATACCACATCTTAGAGAATTTTTCTATATAAAGTGCAGTTAAATTTCTTTTGTGCATTATGCACAAAAACGTATCAAAAAGTTCTTATAATTTTCTCAATAAAAAAACTTGCAATTCGACTGATTTTACTGTATAATGATAGGGCTTGATATGCGATGAAGCGGGAGGTTGCCGTAGGAATTACGGGTAATTTCCGTGGAGTATGTCCGATAACCGGGCGAAAACAAGATTACGCTTTGCACCGTGCGGTGCTTAATGAAGCGTTCCGTGCCGGTATTTGCTGTTCCCCAAGCGCCGTTTGGGTATAGGTAAATGCCGGGTTCATAAAGGGAACGCTTGAAACGCACGGCACTGTGTTGAACGTGTCGCCCCACTAATTAATTTAGAAGGAGGCAAACAAAATGGCAGTTAACGAAAAGATTCGTATCAGACTGAAGAGCTACGACCACACTCTTATCGACACGGCGGCTGAAAAGATCGTGGAAGTTGCAAAGAGAAGCGGTGTTACCGTTTCTGGTCCTGTACCGCTGCCCACTGAGAAGGAAATCGTAACCATTCTCCGTGCGGTTCACAAGTACAAGGATAGCCGTGAGCAGTTCGAAATGCGCACGCACAAGAGACTGATTGATATCATTAAGCCCTCTAAGGCAGTTGTTGAAGCAATCGCTGCAACTGAACTTCCTGCAGGCGTTGAGATTGAGATCATCTAAAAAGACCCTAAGACCATCGGTCAAGTTGGTGTGAACGGGAAACCGAAATACAAACATACCAACCAATAACTTATGGAGGAAAGAAAACAATGAAAAAGGGAATCATTGGTAAGAAGCTCGGTATGACACAGATCTTCCTTGAAGATGGCAGTGTCGTTCCGGTAACTGTGATTGAAGCTGGCCCCTGCACAGTGGCTCAGAAGAAGACAGTTGAAACAGACGGTTATGATGCAGTGCAGCTCGCTTTTGGCGATGTTAAGGAAAAGCACATGACCAAGGCAGAGATCGGTCACTTTAAAAAGGCCGGCGTAGATGCTAAGAAGCACCTCAAGGAATTCAGACTTGACAATGCTGCCGAGATGAACGTTGGTGACGTTGTATCAGCCGATACCTTCGCCGCAGGCGAGAAGGTCGACATTACCGGTATAACAAAAGGCCACGGTTACACAGGTACAGTTAAGAGATGGGGCAACCACATTCTCCGTATGACTCACGGTACTGGTCCTATTCACCGTCAGCCCGGTTCTATGGGTGTTATCGACCCTGCGAGAATCTTCAAGAACAAGAAGATGGCAGGACAGTACGGTAACGAGCAGGTAACTGTTCTTAACCTTGCTGTTGTTAAAATAGACGCAGAAAAGAACATCATCGCTGTTAAGGGCGCCGTTCCCGGTGCTAAGGGCGGTATCGTGTTCATTCGCGACTCGGTTAAAGCATAACGGAAGGAGGAAAACACAATGCCAGAAATTAAAGTTGTAAATATGGCAGGTAAGGAAGTGAGCACGCTCACTCTCAGCGATAAAGTGTTCGGTGCCGATGTTAAAGGTGCAGTCCTCCACTCCGCTGTAAGAGCTTACCTTGCAAATCAGAGACAGGGTACACAGTCCACTCTCACCCGCACCGAAGTAAGCGGTGGCGGTAAGAAGCCCTGGAAGCAGAAGGGTACAGGCCGTGCACGTCAGGGCTCGACTCGCGCTCCTCAGTGGACACACGGTGGTGTAGCACTTGGTCCTAAGCCTCGTTGCTATCGCATCACTCTCAATAAGAAGACCAAGAGAGTTGCACTCTTCGGTGCACTTTCTGCAAAGGTTGCTGAGGGCAAGCTCATCGTTGTTGATGAGATCAAGGCAACTGAGTTCAAGACTAAGACCATGACTGCAATGCTCAGTGCTATCGGCGCTGACAAGAAGACACTCGTTGTTCTTCCTGAGGTTGACAAGATGGTTGTTAAGAGCTGCGGCAACATTGAAGGTGTAAACACTGCTGTTTACAACACCATCAATGTTTATGACATTCTTAACTGCGATACTCTCGTAGTTGATGCAGCTGCTGTAAAGAAGATTGAGGAGGTATATGCATAATGAAACTTTCACAGGACATTATCATTAAGCCTATCATCACTGAGAAGAGCATGGACATGCTCGCTGACAAGCGCTACGTATTTGAAGTAGCTGCTAACGCAACCAAGCCTGAGATCGCAGCAGCGGTTGAGGAGATGTTTGATGTTGAGGTTGCAAGTGTCAATACAATCAGCATGAAGAAGAAGCCCAAGAGACTTGGTGTTCACTTTGGTTACACGGGCGAGTGGAAAAAGGCTATCATTTCTCTGAAGCCTTCGTCGAAGACTATCGCGTTCTTCGACAGCATGAACTAAGATAGGAGGATAAAGAAGAATGCCTACTATTAAGTATAAGCCGACGACAAACGGCCGCAGAGGTATGACAGTACCCTCCTTTGAGGAAATTACCAAGTTCACCCCTGAGAAGAGCCTCGTCGTTATTAAGAAGAAGCACTCCGGCCGTAACAGCTACGGCAGAATCACTGTTCGTCATAAGGGTGGCGGAAACAAGCAGAAGTACCGTATTATCGACTTCAAGCGTAATACTGAAGGTGCTGCAAAGGTTATCGGCGTTGAGTACGACCCTAACCGCACTGCTTACATCGCACTCCTTGAGTATGCGGACGGTACTAAGAGCTATGTAATCGCTCCTGTTGGTCTTACTGATGGTGATGTGGTTTACTCTGCTCCCGACGCGGATATCAAGCCCGGTAACACACTTCCTGTGGCTAATATTCCTGTTGGTACTTTCATTTACAACATTGAACTTTATCCCGGCAAGGGCGGCCAGCTCGTTCGTAGCGCAGGATGCGCAGCACAGCTTATGGCTAAGGAAGATGGCGTAGCACAGGTTAGACTTCCTTCCGGCGAAGTTCGTATCATTCGTCTTGACTGTAAGGCTACAATCGGTCAGGTTGGTAACATCGAGCACGATACCGTTAAGGTAGGTAAGGCTGGTAAGACCCGTCATAAGGGTATCCGTCCTACAGTTCGCGGTTCGGTCATGAACCCCTGCGATCACCCTCACGGTGGTGGTGAAGGTCGCGCACCTATCGGTAGAAGCGGTCCTGTAACTCCTTGGGGTAAGCCTGCTCTCGGTCTTAAGACCAGAAGCAAGAAGGCTAGAACCAACAAGTTAATCGTTAAGCGCAGAAACAGCAAGTAAGGAAAGGGAGGCACATTAAATGAGCAGAAGTCTTAAAAAGGCGCCCTACGTTGAAGAGAAGCTCTTTAACAGAATCGTTGCAATGAACGAGTCGGGCGACAAGAAAGTTCTTAAAACCTGGTCGCGTGCATCTACAATTTTCCCCGAGTTCGTCGGCCACACAATTGCTGTTCATGACGGCAGAAAGCATATTCCGGTATATGTTACCGAGGATATGGTAGGTCGCAAGCTTGGCGAATTCGCACCCACCAGAACATTCAAAGGTCACGCAGGTTCTAAAACCTCAAATAACGGTAAATAATCGAAAAAATTACGTCGCGTAATGCGAAGGGAGGCAAAACCTTAAATGGTAGCAAAAGCGCATCTTAAATATGCGAGAATTTCTCCCAGAAAGGTGAAGATCGTGCTTGACCTCATCAGAGGCAAGGATGTAGCAACTGCAATGGCTATTCTTAAGAATACCCCCAAGAGCGCATCCGAGTATCTCACCAAACTGTTGAGAAGTGCAGTCGCAAATGCAGAAAATAATTTCAACATGGACGTAACTAAACTCTTTGTTTCCGAGTGCTTTGTATGTCCCGGTCCCACTCTTAAGAGAATCAGACCGAGAGCACAGGGCAGAGCGTTCAGAATCAATAAGAGAACCAGCCATGTAACAATCGCTGTAAGCGAGAAAAACTAATAGAAGGAGGTTAAACAGATGGGTCAGAAAGTAAATCCCCACGGTCTTCGTGTTGGTGTAATTAAGAACTGGGACTCAAGATGGTTCGCTAAAGACGAAGTTTTCGGCGATACTCTCGTGTCCGACTACAAGCTCAGAAATTATCTTAAGAAGAAGCTCCAGGATGCTGGCGTTCCTAAGATCGAGATCGAGCGTGATGCTAACCGCATCAAGGTATTTATCCACTGTGCAAAGCCCGGTATCGTAATCGGTCGTGGCGGCGCAGAGATCGACAAGCTCAAGATGGACATCGCAAAGGTTGCTGAATGTGCAGTTGAGAATGTTGTTGTAAACGTAGTAGAAGTTAAGAGCCCTGATCTCAACGCTCAGCTCGTTGCAGAAAGCATCGCGTCTCAGCTTGAGAAGAGAACTTCCTTCCGCCGTGCTATGAAGCAGGCGATCGGCAGAACCATGCGTCTCGGCGCAAAGGGTATTAAGGTAACTTGCTCCGGCCGTCTTGGCGGTGCGGAAATCGCAAGAGTTGAGCATTATCATGAGGGTACTATTCCGCTTCAGACTCTCCGTGCAGATATTGAGTACGGTTTCTGGGAAGCAAATACCACTTATGGTAAGATCGGCATCAAGGTTTGGATCTACCGCGGCGAAGTTCTTAACGAAGTAAACCGTCAGAACCAGACTCGCGAGGACAGACGTCCCCGCCGTGCTCCCCGTGACAACCGCGAGGGCGGCAGAAGAAACAACAATAAGGAAGGGGGCAACCGCTAATGTTAATGCCGAAGAGAGTTAAGTACCGCCGCGTTCACCGTGGTAGACTTACCGGTAAGGCTATGCGCGGTAATACCATTTCTAATGGTCTTTACGGTCTCGTTGCCACCGAACCCGCTTGGATCACATCAAACCAGATTGAGGCAGCCCGTATCGCGATGACACGTTACATCCGCCGTGGCGGTCAGGTTTGGATCAAGATTTTCCCCGACAAGCCTATCACTGAGAAGCCTGCTGAAACTCGAATGGGTTCCGGTAAGGGTTCACCCGAGTACTGGGTAGCGGTAGTTAAGCCGGGCAGAGTACTTTTTGAAATGGACGGCGTTGCTGAGGACGTTGCAAGAGAAGCTATGCGTCTTGCATCTCACAAGCTCCCCATCAAGTGCAAGTTCATGAAGAAGGAAACAACAGAAGTTGGGGAGGAATAAGCCATGAAGGTTACAGAACTTAGAGACATGACTGCCGACCAGCTCCAGGCAAAGCTTAAAGAGCTTAAAAGCGAGCTTTTTAATCTCCGTTTCCAGCATGCAATCAATCAGCTCGAGAATCCTCATAAGATTACCGATGTTAAGAAAGACATTGCGCGCGTAATGACTGTTCTTCAAGAGAAGAATGCGTAAGGGGTGAAAATGATGGAAAGAAATCTTAGAAAAACACGTGTTGGTAAGGTTGTCAGCGACAAGATGGATAAGACCATCGTTGTAGCAATCGAGGATAACATCAAGCATCCCAAGTACGGCAAGATCGTTAAGCACACTAAGAAAATTCATGTGCATGACGAGAAGAACGAGTGCGGCGTAGGTGATACTGTTTCCGTAATGGAGACAAGACCTCTTTCCGCTACAAAGAGATGGAGACTCGTTCAAATCATCGAAAAGGCGAAATAAGTAGGTAGGTCAAAGAACTTATCGAAATTAGGAGGAAAACGCTAAAATGATTCAGCAGCAGACATTAATGAAAGTTGCCGATAACACTGGCGCTAAGGAACTCATGTGTATCAGAGTTCTCGGCGGTACCGGACGCAGATATGCGAACATCGGTGATATCGTTGTTTGCGCCGTCAAGAAGGCAGCACCCGGCGGTGTTGTTAAGAAGGGCGACGTTGTTAAAGCGGTTGTCGTTAGAAGTGTTAAGGGCCTTCGCCGTGCGGACGGTTCCTACATCAAGTTCGACGAGAACGCAGCAGTAGTTATCAAGGACGATAACACACCTAAGGGCACTCGTATTTTTGGCCCTGTAGCAAGAGAGCTTCGTGAGAAGGACTTCCTTAAGATCCTTTCTCTCGCTCCTGAAGTACTTTAATCAAGGAGGTAACGTAAAATGGCAAACAAACTTCATGTTAAGAAGGACGATACCGTTATTGTTATTTCCGGCGATGATAAGGGCAAGAAGGGTAAAGTTCTCACAGTTTCTCCCGAGGAGAAAAAGGTTATTGTTGACGGTGTTAACATCGTTACAAAGCATGCTAAGCCCCGTAGACAGGGTGAAGCAGGCGGTATTATGAAGGTAGAAGGCGCTATCTACGCAGATAAGGTTCAGCTTTTCTGTGAGAAGTGCGGCAAGGCTACCAGAGTGGCACACAAGGTAAACGGCGACAAGAAGGTTCGCGTTTGCGTTAAGTGCGGCGCAGAACTTTAAGGAGGTGCAGTAAGTTATGTCAAGATATGCAGAAATGTATAAGAAGGACGTCGCTCCTGCTCTCATGAAGAAGTTCGAGTATAAGAGCCCC